>JAITTG010000087.1 GCA_031287095.1 Candidatus Parendomicrobium reticulitermitis
AGGGACATTATTGATAATATCGGAGATAGCGTTGAGAGTATTGAGTTGAGATTTTCCGATAAAGGCGCGTGAATCAGTCCAGCCCGAGAACACATCGGTGAAGTTGCAAGTATAAGCGAGAAAGGCAGATAGAAAAGAGAATAGAGGAAAGGAAAGAGAAAAGACGGCAGTTCCCCTCTCCCTCTCAATAAAATTCCTTATTCCTCTTTTCTCCTCTCCTACGGGAGAGGTTAGGGAGAGTGACGCAAAGCGGGCTTTGTCGTCTTTTCTCTTTTCTCTTTTCTATTTACCTTTGTCTGCCCTTTAACTTGACTTTCCTAATTTGTTAGTCTATAATCCTTATCAGTTGAACAATTGTTCAATTATAATCAATAAAAAGGGGGGTTTATATGAAAAACAAAGATGCGGTTTTAGTTTGCGATTGCGAGGTTTTTGACGAGGACAAAGTTAAGAAACTTAAAAAACTTATGCCTAAGGAAGAAAAAGTTATAGACACGGCTGAGTTTTTTAGCGTGTTCGGAGATGGGTCAAGACTTAAAATTCTCTGGGCTTTAAGAAATAGCGAGATTTGCGTGTGCGATATAGCGGCTCTGCTCAATATGACAAAGAGTTCTATTTCTCATCATTTGAGAATTTTAAAACAAGCAAGGCTTGTGAAATTTAGAAAAGTCGGAAAAATGGTTTATTATTCTTTAAGCGACGACCATGTGGAAGGTATTATAGACGGCGGATTTGAACATATTGACGAGTTGTATTAGGTCTCTTTCTAAAAACCTATTTTCCTATACCTACTGCCTGCGGGCTTGAACCGCAATGACGACAAACTGGGGTTTTTAGATAAACTCATTATATAAATGTAAAGACGACTAACTTGGGCGTCTCAATAAACAAAAGGGAGATGTTATGAATAATAATAAAATCTGTTCCTGCTCTTGTTGTGAGAGCAAGAAAAATGAAAATCAACATAACCACAACAAAAATAAAAGCAAAAGAATTTTGACTATTATAGGCGCGGCGATTTTTATAGGGGCGTTTTTTGTCAGCGTTCAGACTGTATCTAAAATAATGTTTATAGCCGCCTATTTGTTTATAGGGCGGGAAGTTTTGCTTTTATCTTTTAAAAATATCTTAAAAGGAAAAGTGTTTGACGAAAATTTTCTGATGTCTGTTGCAACTATAGCCGCTTTGTGTATAGGCGAATATCCCGAAGCCGCCGCCGTTATGCTTTTTTATAATATCGGTATGTATTTTGAAGATCTGGCTTTGGACAAGTCGCGCGGCTCTATTGCGGATTTGATGAATATCCGTCCAGACTTTGTCTTTGTCCGCAGGGGCGATACATTCATAAAGACAGAGCCTGAGATTGTTTCTGTTGGGACGGAATTTTTGGTAAAAGCAGGCGAAAAAATTCCATTGGACGGGATTATTATTGAAGGCTCTTCTATCATAGATATGTCCGCTTTAAACGGCGAATCTCTGCCGAAAAATGTCAGCGTCGGCGGCTTGGTTTTGTCAGGCTCAATAAATGTGAGCGCTAATTTGATTGTCAAAGCGAGCAAAATTTTTGAAGAGTCAACGGCGTCAAAAATTTTAAACTTGGTGGAAAATGCCGCGCAAAGAAAAACTAAGACGGAAAATTTCATCACGCAATTTGCAAGATATTATACGCCCGCTGTGGTGGGTCTTGCTATTTTGCTTGCATCTTTGCCGTCTTTGCTTTTTGGAGCGCCTTTTGAAGTTTGGCTCAATCGCGCTTTGATTTTCTTAGTGATGTCTTGCCCTTGCGCTTTGGTGATATCTATACCTTTAAGTTATTTCGCAGGCATAGGCGGCGCGTCAAAACAGGGTATTCTTATAAAAGGTTCCAATTATTTAGACGCTTTAAGCAAAACGAGCGCCGTTGTTTTTGATAAAACAGGGACGCTTACAAAAGGAAAATTTAAAGTCATAGCGCTCAAATCTCAAAATAATTTTAGCGCTGACGACTTATTAAAAACCGCCGCTTATGCCGAACATTATAATGCCCATCCAATAGCGCTATCTATAAAAGAAGCGTATAAAGAAAACATTGACGAAAAGAAAATAAAAAATTACCGCCAAGAACCCGGTATGGGTTTATATGCCGAAATTGACGACAAAAAAACGATTCTGGGCAATGCCGCTTTCTTAAAGAAAAATGGAATAAATATATCTGAAATTTCTGATACTTCAACCGTAGTTCATATAAGCATAGACGGCGCTTATGCGGGTTATATTGAGATTGCCGATGAGATCAAGTCCGATTCAAAAGAGGCTATTGCATATCTAAAAAACAATAAAATCAAAACTTTTATGCTCACGGGCGATATAAAATTGATAGGCGAGAAAGTAGCAAATGATTTGCAAATAGACGAAGTATATACAAATCTTTTACCCCATCAAAAAGCGCAAAAAATAGAAGAAATTAAAAATAGCGCCATCGGCTCTTTGGTATTTATGGGCGATGGGATAAACGACGCTCCTGTCCTTGCCCTCGCAGACATCGGTATCGCTATGGGCGCGCTTGGCAGCGATGCGGCTATTGAAGCGGCGGATATTGTTTTTATGAATGATGAGCCGTCCAAAATCATCACAGCGCTAAAAATTGCAAAAAACACAAAAGCGATAGTCATACAAAATATAACTTTTGCATTATCGGTAAAAGCAATCGTTTTAGTTTTAGCGGTATTGGGTATGGCTCAAATGTGGGCTGCTGTTTTTGCAGATGTGGGAGTTACGATGATAGCGGTTTTAAACGCTATGAGGGCGATGAAAAATTAGAAATTTTTACTCAACAAAAATTTCCACTCTTCTGTTCTTTAATTTGCCATTGTAGGTTTTGTTATTGGCGATAGGCATTGTGGGTCCATAGCCTATATAATAAATTTTCTCAAGAGGTATTCCATTTTTATATAACTCATCGCGCACCGCTTTAGCTCTCATGCTTGATAATAATATATTGGATTGCAAATCGCCTACTGTGTCCGTATGTCCTTCAATAGTGACGAGATTAAATTCATACTCGTTTATCCAGCCCGCCAATTGCTTTATAAAAGCTACGGCTGATTCCGTAAGGACAAAACTGCCTGTTTCAAATTGAGCTAAGTCCATATTAAAAGTTCTTATCAAAGGTTTTTGTCTTCTTGCGCGGGCTTCTGTAATGCGTTTTTTTAATTCTTCAATCAATTTTTTTCTATTTTCTTCCATTTGTTCTTCTGTTGTTTTTTCAGTTCGACGCAAAATGCCGAGCCTGTCTTCTTCAGTTCTTAATTGTTCCTCTATAGGAGCGGTCAGTAAAATCTTCTCATTGTCAAAAATTGTGGAATCTTCAACAAAGTCTTCGGCTTGAGCATTTGAACTTTTTTCTGCATTTTCAATCTCTGTTTTTGTTCCAAATTTAAAATTAAGACCTGAGTTTATGCGGTAATCAATGAAGTTTTGAGATTTTGTATCAATATCCGCCGAACCGTTTAAAATGATGGAAAAATTCTCGCCAAGCGGCAATTCAAGGTTTAAAGCGGCGCCTGCCGAAAGTTGACTTTCTTCAAGAGCGTATATATTTATAACGCTCTTATTTCCTGACTGAGAAAAATGGACGCCGTAACCAGAAGCATTAATCGGAGACAAATACCCCGCATACAATTTTAATCCCCAATTAAAATCCGCGCCCTCGCTGCCTATCTTAACTCCAATGAGAGCAAGCAATCTTGTATAAGACGCTTCGTCTATTGTCAAATTTGTAATAGTATCGCCTTTTTCTACTATAGTGGGACTTTTCACATGAGAAACTTGAGCGCCTATAAAAGGACGAATGGCGCCTTGCGCGCTGATAGGAATTTTTAAATCAAGTTCCGCGCCGCCCCTTATGCGCCATGTTTGAAAACTCGCCTGAGATGTCCAATCTCTTGAACTGATTGATATATTTCTTGTGGTGTCAAAATTCTGAATACCTGCGTCAATATTTAATATGAAATCCATAGATTCCCCTAAAAAACCGCTATAAAGACCGCCGCCAAAACCGGACATTTTTGCTGAATCTGAATTTTGTTTTAAATCATTAATTGCATAGTTTCCATAGACGCCGATTATTGTAGATTCTGTCCCTATGAAAGTGAATCCAAGCGAACCCGCAGAATTATCCGCAGTAAATTCGGAAGAGCCGTCCCCATCCTTTAACAGATAATGCCTGGCGATAGTATATTGCGCCCACAGAGAAAAAGGTATTCTGCTTTTATTGCTGACAATTCTTGTATAGAGGCTTTCAAAATCATTTGTTAAAGCGGCGGACTTTATAGAGTTTGCTATAAATTCTCCGCTCAATGAATCTAATGACGCCGCAGGCGTTGAAGCCGAAAATAACGGCGCTATGACTTCCGTAGAAAAGCGGCTTGAACTATTATTATCATAGATATTTTTAAGGAGATTTTTTACTTCTATTTGGTTTGAAGTGTTTGCATAAGAAATGCCTGCTGAAAGGAATAATAGCGCTAGTATTCTTAATACTTTACTGCTTCTCATTTTTACTCCGTTTTGAAGTTAGATATCTAAACGGAGCGGATTATATAAAATATTTATTCAAAAATGAAAGCGTTTTTATAAATCCGCTCATTTTTGCAGGTCTGTAAAATCATTTAAAAACAACGCTGAAACTAGAATAACAGCAACAGCTTTCTCGCAAGTTTCGCGAGTTTCAGAAACGCAAATAACGCAAAACGACAAGATTAATGCTGCCGCTATTGCCGCTGCCTTTTCTGTTTTGCACTACTTGCGTGATCGTTGTCTTTGTTGTCTTTGTCGTCTTTCCTCTTTTCTCTCTGTCCTTTCTCCGTTGAAAAAAAGTGACAATATAGGTCAATTATGTTAGAATACCTTGTTCTTAAAAATCAAAGGAGCTGTTTATGGAATTCAAATTGTTTATTGCAGGGTTAGTCTTTTTTGTTATAGCGATGATTATGTTGAGGACTAAAAAGAAACGCAAAATAGAGTCAAAGGCGTTTGCAACTATATATTCTTGGGTTGACACCGCTTGGACGGCTTTGCTTGCAGCTTCGGTGATAATGTTTTTCATAATTCAAGCTTTTAAAATCCCTTCCGGCAGCATGAGGAATACATTTCTTGAAGGCGACCATCTTTTTGTGAATAAATTTATTTACGGATTTCATATTCCATTGAGTTCGGCAAGAGTTATTCCTATAAAACAAGTGCAAAGAGGCGATATTGTTGTATTTAAAGCGCCTAATTCCGCTTTAAGCCCGGCGGAAATAGCCGAAGGCGGCAAGGATTTTATAAAAAGATGCGTGGCTATAAGCGGCGACACAGTTGAAATCAAAAATAAATTATTGTTTATCAACGGCGAGATAGCGGACGAGCCTTATGTTGTTTATGGAGACAACAATCTATACCCTAAAGCCGTTTTGTTTGATACTGATCAAGAATATCAAAAAGCTTGGGAAATCGGCGTTTTTGCCGGCATTCCCGGCGGGCTTGTCCGAGATAATTTTGGACCTATAACAGTGCCTGAAGGACATTACATGATGCTGGGAGATAATAGAGATTATTCTTTTGATTCCCGTTTTTGGGGACCTTTGTCGGACTCTTATATCAAAGGTAAAGCGCTGTTTAGATATTGGCCGCTTACAAGAATCAAAGTAATTTAATTGGAAATGGATTCCCGATAGAAATGCTTGGGAACGACGCATAAAAGGAGGGCTTATGACTTGGATTGCTTGGTTTATACTTGTTTTTGTTTTTATCATTTTGGAGATGGCGGCTGCGGGGACTTTCTATTTTCTGTGTTTTGCAACAGGCTGTCTTTTGGCGGGGATTTTTGCTTGTTTTGATATTGCAAATCCCATTCAATACGGCATTTTTGCAATAGTATCTTTGATTTCTGTTTTTACCATCAGACCTTTGTTTAAAAAAATAATGGGGAAAAAGGCGTCTATTGATACAAATGTCGACGCTCTTATAGGAAAAACTGCAATTGTGACAGAGCCTATTTCTGAACTCAAATGCGGTTTTGTAAAAATAGATGGAGATATTTGGCTTGCGCAGGCGCTCGTTGAAATAGGAGCGGGAGAAAAAGTAATAATAGAATCCATAAGCGGCGCAAAATTGAAAGTAAAAAAGGAGGCTTAAATTATGACGCTATTTACATCGTCTGCATTGTTGTTAATCGCTGTGTTTTTTGTGATTATTTTTATCGCTAATTCGATAAAAATCGTTAGACAGTATGAAAAGGGTTTGGTGGAAACTTTGGGCAAGTATTCAGGAACAAGAAGTTCAGGACCGAATATCCTTATTCCTGTTTTTCAAAAAATGATTAGAGTTGATTTGAGGGAAAGAGTGATAGATGTCCCGCCTCAAAGCGTTATCACAAAAGATAATGTATCCGTTATCGTTGACGCTATCATTTATTTTCAGGTAACAGACCCGGTAAAGGTTGTCTATAACATTGAAAATTTTGCTTTAGCGGCTTTAAAACTTGCTCAAACCAATTTGAGAAACGTTATAGGCGATATGGAATTAGACAGCACTTTAACTTCAAGAGAAAAAATCAATTCTCAGTTGAGAGTTGTGCTTGATGAAGCCACAGACAAATGGGGTGTAAAAGTTACTAGGGTTGAAATCCAAAAAATAGACCCTCCAACAGACATCACAAACGCTATGTCAAAACAGATGAAAGCCGAAAGAGAAAAGAGGGCAAATATCTTGGAGGCGGAAGGGTTAAGACAAGCCGCCATTTTGAAAGCGGAAGGCGCAAGGCAAGCCGTAATCCTTGAAGCCGAGGCAATAAAACAGAAGCAAGTATTAGAAGCGACGGGCGAGGCTGAGGCTATAAGACAAGTTGCCGACGCGGAAAAATACAAAGTAGAACTCGTATATGCCGCGATACACAATGGCAACCCTACAAATGACCTTATAGCGATTAAATATCTTGAAGCTTTGGAAAAAGTAGCCGATGGACAAGCGACAAAGATTTTCTTGCCGTTAGAAACGACAGGCGTAACCGCTTCAATAGGCGGCATAGCCGAACTTTTTAAAGATTTTCCAATCAAGAAAGAAATTAAACCGCCTGCAAAATAGTTGTTAGCAAAAACGCGAAGTAAAAAAGTAAAAAAAGAAGTCAGCGCCTTTTTGAGCGCTGACTTCTTTTTTTAAAGGATACTTAAAATGAATGGGCGGTGCAGGACTTGAACCTGCGACCTCTTCCTTGTAAGGGAAATGCTCTTCCAGCTGAGCTAACCGCCCAATTTTCATTTACCCGACGAGACGAATGTATCAAATTTATCTAATACCTGTCAAATAAGCGCATTTAATCATCTAAAATGACACCGAAATAAAACCTCAATGGCGGATTAAAGACAGATTGTGCGACTATGAGATGCAACGACTGATTAAAGGGCATTGCGAGGTAAGTTTACGATGTTCCATAACAACAAAAAAACGCCTCTCAATTTCTTGAGAGGCGTTTTTTATGTCCTTATATGTTCCTATCCCGACTTGCGTTTAATACTCCGGCATTGGGGGCATTCCTCCGCCCATGGGGGATTTTGAGGATTTTTCTGGGATGTCGGTTATCAGTGTCTCTGTTGTCAGTATCAAAGCGGCTATTGAAGCGGCGTTTTCTAATGCGCTTCTTGTCACTTTGGCGGGATCAACTATGCCGGCTTTTATTAAGTCAACATATTGATTGCTGTCAGCATCGTATCCATAGGACGGCTCTTTGGAATTTTTCACTTTGTCAACCACTATGGACGCCTCAAGACCTGCATTTTCTACTATCATTCTGATAGGTCCTTCAAGCGCTTTTGCAACTATGGCAATGCCTGTTGACTCATCGGCATCATCGCCTTTTACCTTTTCGGCTACAACTTGAGCCTTCAAAAGCGCCACTCCTCCGCCGACTACTATGCCTTCTTCTACGCCGGCTCTTGTGGCATTTAGCGCGTCTTCTACTTTGAATTTCTTGGTCTTCATTTCGCTTTCAGTAGCGGCGCCTACATTTATTACCGCCACTCCGCCAACCAATTTCGCAAGTCTTTCTTGAAGTTTCTCTTTGTCATAATCGGATTTCGTGTCTTCAATCTGTTTGCGGATTTGTCCTATGCGGGCGTCAATTTCTTTCTTATCGCCAAGACCCGAAACAATTGTCGTATTTTCTTTATCAACAGTTACTCTCTTGGCAGTTCCGAGCATATCCAAAGCGGCATTATCAAATTTTAAGCCTGTTTCTTCAGAAATTACCGTTCCGCCTGTGAGAATGGCTATGTCCTGGAGCATTTCTTTTCTTCTATCTCCAAATCCAGGGGCTTTTACCGCAACCACTTTTAGAGTTCCGCGGATTTTGTTTAAAACTAAAGTTGCAAGAGCCTCGCCTTCAATATCTTCCGCTATTATAATGAAAGGTTTGCCTGTTTGGACAACTTTTTCAAGCAAAGGCAAAAGTTCTTGCATAGAACTTAGTTTTTTGTCTGTAATTATTATATAAGGGTCGTCCAAAACAGCCTGCATTCTCTCCGTATCGGTTACGAAATATGGAGAATTATAGCCTCTGTCAAACTGCATACCCTCTACTACATCAAGAGTGGTATCGCTGGACTTGCCTTCTTCCACCGTAATGACTCCATCTTTGCCGACTTTTTCCATAGCCTCAGATATGAGAGCGCCGATTTCTTTATCGCTTGCAGAAATTGAGGCGATTTGAGCAATTTCTTCTTTATTTTTTACTTGTTTTGCCGTCTTTTTGAGTTCTTCAACCACTGCCGCTACCGCTTTTTCTATGCCTTTCTTTATATGATTGGCATTTGCGCCCGCTGTGATATTTTTCAATCCTTCATTTATAATGGATTGAGCAAGAACTGTGGCGGTTGTAGTGCCGTCGCCTGCAATATCATTGGTCTTTGACGCTACTTCTTTGACCAATTGAGCGCCCATGTTTTCAAACGGCTCTTCAAGTTCTATCTCCTTAGCTATCGTCACGCCGTCATTTGTGACTGTAGGAGAGCCGAATTTTTTGTCTAAAATTACAAATCTTCCTTTTGGTCCTAATGTGATTTTTACTGCATTGGCGAGTTTATCAACGCCTGCTTTAACCGCCCTGCGGGCTTCATCGCTATAAATCAATTGTTTTGCCATTTTTTTAATTCTCCTTTTTTCAAATTTTCCCTCTCCTATTGGAGAGTCTGCCGCTTGCGACATGTTAGTGGCGCAAAGCGCTCCTTTTTTAATTTATTGAGTCTCTCTAAAAACCTATTTCTGCACTTATCCGACAATTTCGCTATTGTGAGATTGCAGGTCTTGTCTGCAACAGCAATAAATGGATATTTTTAGATAACCCTTTATTTTTTGTTTTAATCCTATTCAAGTATTCCCAAAATATCGTCCTGAGACATTATAAGATAATTCTCATTATCAATTTTAACTTCTGTCCCAGAATACTTGCCGAAAAGGACTTTGTCTCCTTTCTTTACATCTAATGCGATTAACTTTCCATCATCTGCAACTTTTCCTTTGCCTACCGCTATAATTTCACCTTCTTGAGGTTTCTCTTTTGCAGTATCGGGAATGATAATACCTCCTCTTTTTTCCTCTTTCGCCTGCGTGGGTTTTACTAAAACCCTGTCTCCTAATGGTCTAATCATTTTACTTCCTCCTTTTTCTGTTTTAATGTTAAGGCTTATAGCCCTTAGTTCTAAGATTAGCGCTCAATCCTTACGAGCGCCGATTATAGCACAAGCGCCTTATTTTTGTCAAGCGGTGAGTGAGAGTGATAATTATAATGAGATTGCTATTCAAGACCACAGGTGAAAAACTAAAGACAGACTGCGGACTATTTGTCATTATTTTTGACTTTCAACTCTATTGTTTTCGTTCTGCCTAAGTCGTCTGCGGCATTTATCGTCCAATTGCCTGCGGGAATTTCTGTAAAAATGGTTTCGCCTGACTTGCTTCGTCCTATAAATTTGTTGTTTATAAACCAAAAAACTGTTTTTGCGTCTGCGTCCGTATTTGCTTTAAATGGGATTTTTTCAACGCTTCTTATAATATATGCGGCATTTTCTGTAGGTAAAACTATTTGCGGAGGGGCGCCGTAAGTTGAGGTTTTGGAGATTTCTGCGCCGGGAGCGTAACTTGGAGGCTGTTTGATATTTATTCCCGCAAGTTTGTAAATCTCTAAAATGTCCGAACTCCAAAATTCAAAAACTTGCATATTCATAGAATGCGGGTCGTAATACGACATTCTATGTCCGCTTTTTTTGTCTATATACACAGGTCTGTGTATATCGCATAAAGCGATTGGCGATTTTGACGGGATGAAAGAAGTTTCTATGGTTTTTGAGCAATATTGCGTCGGGAGTTGTCCTGAAACAGCGCAAACTTGCGTTTGAATGATATTTAAACCTTGCGCGTCAACTTGAGAGCCTATTATACTCTTATCAATCTGCGCTATGCTTTGGGAGATTTCAAAAAAGAGAGGCGCGGCGGCGCTTCTTGCTAAAAAGTTCTGATTTTCTTCATTGTTAAAATGCCCTATCCAAACAATCAAAACGAAATCGCCGAAAACTCCGCCGCACCAAATATCGCGAAAAGAGTATGAAGTACCCGTTTTCCAATAGACTTCATAATTGTTATTTTTTACAGCCGCTTTTATTTCTTCTGTCGGTCTCTTATTATCTTTCAACATTTTCAATGCCAAAATAGCCGCTTCAGGCGATAAAACGGCAAGGCTTTGAGAGGGTGCGCTATTGTCAAATTTTAACCATTGCAAAAAACCTTTATTTGCAAGCATAGCGTATAGCATTGCGATTTTTTCCATAGATATTTCAAAGCCGCCTATGGCAAGAGATGCGCCGTAAAAGTCTGCGGACTTTAAATTTCTAACCCCCGCGCAGTTTAATAAATTTAAAAAATCGTCCGCGCCTACTTTAAAAAGTAAATCAATAGCGGCAATATTTCTGCTTTGTATTAAAGCATTTGCGGCAAAGATTGGTCCCATAAAATCTCTGTCCGAATTTTCCGGCGCATATATGCCGTAACGGCGCGGGGCGTCTTTTAATAATGACATCGGATGTATCAGCCCCTTGTCTAAAGCAAGAGCGTATATAAAAGGTTTCAGCAAAGAACCCGGCGAGCGATAGGCGGCGACCCCGTTGACTTGTCCGTCAATACTCTTGTCAAAAAAATCTGCCGAGCCTACATAAGCGGCTATGTCCATAGTTTTATAATTGACAAGAATCGCCGAGGCATTGTCTATGCCGATAGATGAATTTTTCGCTATATAATTTTTGATTTGTCTTTCAAGTAAGTTCTGCAAATCTAAGTCTAAATTCGTATATATAACGCCGCTTTTATTTTGAGAAATAACTCTTTGCGTAAAATGAGGAGCCAAAAAAGGCAATTGAGACGGCTTTTTTATGGGAATATCCAAATCAAAAAAAGGCGCAATGTCCAAATCTTTGGGATTGCGTTTTGCCCAAAATTCAAAGAGTCTTTTTCTTGCCAAACGGCTTTCTTTTTTTTGATTGTCCGAGAATCTTCTAAAATTTGGATTTTGCGGTATTATGCAAAGGGTTAAAGATTCTACGAGATTTAATTTGTCCGCTCTCTTATCAAAATAAATTAAAGAAGCCGCTCCTGCGCCTTCTATATTGTATCCATAGGGCGCAATGTTTAAATAAGCTTCTAAAATATCTTTTTTGCTATAACGCATTTCAAGCCATAAAGCGGCAAAAATCTGTTTTATTTTGCCCGATATTTTAGAACTATTTATGCCATAAACGATTTTTGCCGTTTGCATTGTGATTGTGGACGCGCCGATGGGTTTTTCTTTTTTTACTATTGTAGTCCAAAAGGCTTTGATGAGAGATATTGGATTTATGCCGAAATGAAAATAAAAGTATCTATCCTCATAATATATCGCGCCTTTTTGCAAGGTTTTAGGCATGCTTGAAAGCGGGACAAAAAGCCTATATTGCTCGTCTTTTGCGAGAGTTAAACGCAAAAGTCTATTATCTTTTGCAAAAATACTTTGAGAAAAAGAATAGCCGTCAAGAATCGGCTTTTTGGGAAAAAATCTAATTAAAAGCGCGACTACAATGACGGCTGCAATAATATAAACAAACTTTTTGTCCTTGAGTCTCATTTGCTCTCTATTTTTGAGGCTTTCGTCATAGCGGAAATAGACGGCTCATACATAGCGCAAGCATAAAGAGGCGGAATATTGAATTTCCCTTTACTTACAACCTTTACCTTGTAAGAGATTTCGCTGACAGTCCCGCTTGCTAAAACATAAAAGTTCGCTCTGTCTTCTCTCATATCGGAACTTTCAAAACCGCCTTTGCGAGTATCGCTTATAATTTCAAAACAAGACGGCAGCAAATCCGTTATAGCAAGGCGGTATTCGCCTTTATTTGTAATTCTGGCTCTAATACGGACTGTGATTTCTTCTCCGATTTTTGCTTCTTTTATAGGTTCGCCTTTTTCGTCTAAATATTGGCGGGACAATTCAATGCCTTTTGCATACTCTTTAACTTCTTTTTGAAACCCTTTTTGAACGACGCAATAATACATATTGCCTTCGCCGTTTGAATTTATTTCAAAAGATTTTACATCGGACAGAAATTTTGTAGTAGGAAAAACTTTTTGAACAAGCGACATTTCCGCCGTTTTATTATTTGAATCGGTTGCAAATATCTTAATGCCGCCGTCTTTTGTCTGAGCATTTTCCCCGTAGGAGAGCAAAGCAAGCAAAGCATAAGATGAAGAAATAGTATTAAATTTCCCGTCTAAAATAGTCTGAACTAATCCTTGCGCTATGTTTTGAGCATTAGGATTTGCTTTTGCGCTGAAATGTCTATTATAAAGGTAGAGATAGACGGCATTTCTTTGAGAACTTGAATCAAAATCGCTGTATAAAACAAAATCCTTTTCTTTTTCCGGAGTATATGCGTCAAAAAGTTTTTGCGCTTTGTCAAAATTTTTAAGCAAAACATAACAAGCCGCTATATAAGAACCTGTAATATCTTTTTGCCAATTTTTATGATTTCTATTTAGATAATCTTCTAATCCCATAAGGATATTTGCAACAGCGGCGCCGTTTCTTGTCAAAACATAAGCCGCATAAGATTTCAGCCTTGCATCGTCTAAATTTTTCGGAAGGCTTTGAGCAAAATTAAAAAGATAATCTCTGCCTGCAAAAAGAATTTGAGGCGGGACTGGATAATTCAAATCTTTAGCGTCCGTAAAAAAATGCATAGCGTAAATAGATGTAAAATTTTGAGCATGTCCGTTCCAATCCCATAATGCAAAACCTCCGCCGCTTTGCTGTCTTTGGCGTATTTTTGCAAGAGTTTCATCAAAAAGAATTTGTCTGTCTTTTTGCGAAATTAAATTTGGATTCATCGTTTGAACAAATATAAAAGGGAATGCCGCGCTGATAATTTGTTCTGTGCAGGCATAAGGATAGGTTTTAAAATAATTTTGCAAAGTTTGAAAGAGTATTTGAGGATTATAAGAAGCCGATATTTGTCTGTCTGCAAAATCGTCGTATAAATTCGTAGAAATTGCGTCTATTTTGATTTTGTTATTTGAAGATTGTCGCGATTTTATAATGGTTTGATATATGCCGTTTAAAGGGCGGACGCTTATGCTCAGATTTGAAACGGTTTTTTCATTTCCTGAGCCCGCTATAAATTTTAAATCTCCGCTTCCAAGTTTGTTTTTGGCTTTTAAAGTCCAGATGAAAGTTTTTTGCGCGCCCTTTTCTATATTTGCATTTTGATTTGCCGTTCCTATAATTTCAAACATTCCATTTGTTTCTAAACTCACAGCCATATCCGAATAATCTTTGCCGTCTATATTATTTGATACCGACGCGCTTACTTCAAAAATATCTCCCTCAACTGCGGCAAGAGGCGCAATAGGCGAAATTATTATAGGCGACTTCACTAAAACTCCTCTTTGAGCGCCGCCTATTTGAGAAGCGTTTGCGGCTACAGCCATAATTCTAAACGCTCCGTTAAAAGAATTTGGCAATTTAAATTTGATTGTCCGCTCTTTGTCGTCGGCATTGAGAATTTTTGACCAGAAAACTACGGGTTTATCTATTCTCCTTGAAAAAGGATTCAGATTCTTGCTTACGCTTACCTCGGCTTTATTAAACAGAAGGTCTTTTGACGACCGCTCCGCCGCATAAGCAAATCCTCCGCCTATAGATGAAACTTGTTTTATTATTTTATATTCGGGCAAAATCATATCGGCAATTTGCATAGTATTGACTTGCAAAGCCTTTTTAGCAAAAAAGAAAGTTAAGGGATTTGGCAAAGTATATTTTATGACTTGCAAAATTCCCTCATTGACGCCGTATACTATTATTTTAGATTTCTCCGAAGTCTTATAAGAAATATTTAGCGTTTCGCCTGAACGAATAATTTGAGGCGCTTTTAAATCAACTTTCAAAGTTTTTTTAGCAAGGTTGATTTTAAAAGGAATGATACCGTAACTATATGGATTTGAAAAAATTTCTTTTGAATTAAATGAGCGCATAAAAGAAACATTGACATAAGCGCCGCCTTCTAAATCTTTTGGAACTGTTATAGTCTGCACAGTATTATTTGTATTTATCTTAAACCATTTGTGAGCATAGACTTTATCTTTTTCTATGGTTATAAGACCAGTCCCGGCATAAGGCGCGGCTATATTTAAAGCGAGGGTTCCGCCTTGGCGTATTTCATCTTCTTTTAGAGACATTGTGATAACGGCGTCTTTTTCAAGAGCGTAATCTTGATTTGAAGCGCCTGCGACAAAATAAGGAATTTTTAGAAGTGTTTCTCCTTTTTCGTTTTCTATTTCAAGCATAAAAGAGCCCGACTTAGAAGTGTTGAGTTTTAAAATTTCGGGTTTTTGAGCGATATTGAAATCTCGTTTTGATATGAGAACCGTTTTAGATACGGTTTGATATTTATAAGCGCCGCTTTCATCTCTAACCAAAGCGGAATTGTTTTGAATTTGAGATAAATTCAATTTTAAATTTTTGAGAGCGGCAGGCTTTAAACTATTGTCTATGGCTATTATATTGATTGAGGCTGCGCTGTTTTTGTTTAAAAATTCAAGTTTGGAAGCCGTTTTATATCCAATCAATTCTTTGTTTTTTGAGGCTTTTATCGAGGTATATACGGAAACGGTTTTTCCGCTCGCCCCTTCGGAAACTTCAGCAAAAAAAGATAAATTGAATAGTCCGCTTTCATATTTAGAAAAATCAAAATCATATTGAGCGCAACCTTTTTCATCTGTAATCAAATTTGGCAAACTCTCAGTAATAGGCGTTATTTCTTTTTTATTGTCTATTCTGTTTGGGGCTGGGAATATATATCCTTCATATTTAGCAAAAACAAATTCAGCGGGCGTCAACGAGTAAGAAGCTCCTACAGCCCGCCCTTGCGCGGGACTGCCGAAAAGATTTGAAGCCGACACTTCTCCCTTTAAATTGTCAAGAATAGTCCAACCTTGCGCTAATGCGCCTGTGATTTTTGCGTTGACTTTCATTGAGTCCGTTCTAAACTCTTCTATCCTAACTGACAAAGAGCCAAGCATTGCGCTTTCGTCTTTATCTTTCAATGTATAAATGTAAGCCCAATAAGAGCCCGTTTGATATGAAATTTGAGTTGGAATTTTGTCTATGGAAAAATATCCGTCTGAATTTAGAGAAACGATTTTTTCAAAAATGTTCTTATCAGACGGGTCTTTTAAAACAAATTTTACCGGAACTCCGCTCAAATTTTTCCATTTCTCATCTTTTACAATTATGCCGAAATTCAAGTCGCCGCCGGGTCTATAAATGCCTCTATCGGAAAATATAAAGGCTTTAAGCCCTTGATTTTTAATTGAGGCTCTCTCTCCGCCGATATCAAATTTGGAATAATTCACATTTCTGTCATTTCTGGCAAAAGGCATAAAAGAAATATCCGAGCCTTTTGTTATTATAAAAGCAACGGGGGCTTTTTCATTAGAAAAATTCGACGCGCTTTCAAGAACGGCAAGTCCTTCTTTATTTGTGTTTTTAATTAGAACGGCAAGTCCATTTTTTCCGAGAATCTCCACTTTCGCATTCTCTAAAGGCAAGCCCGTTTTTATAGAAGATACAAAAACATTGTTTTTACCTGAAATATCTCTTTTTATTATCACAGATAAATCCGAAAGTATAATCATTCTATTGTCGCTGATATTGTCCGTCTTTTTTGTCTGCTCGTCATATCCTTGAACTTTGACAAAAAAGATTCCCGAAGCGTTTTTAGATTTTAAAAGAGCGCCTAAATCCACGCTTGCATATTGGGTTTTGCTTAAATCTTGAGTCAGTCTTATAATTTTTGTGAATTTCTGCGAGATATTATTTTCATTAAAAAGATTGGGAGATAGGAATTTAGGATTTGAAAAATCCCCTTGCGTTTGCGAAGCCAAATGATTTATTTCATCTTTCATAACTCTTGCGATTTCAACTTTAACAGCCTTAACTCCCCTCGTTTTGACGCTCAAGTTTTGAGAGCCTGCAAGAGAAAGTATAGACCCGCCGCCTATAAACTTGGCTTCTTTTGGAATTTTTGCCGATTTTATTATTCCTACGGCGTCTTTCGCCAATTTGAAACCGCTTGCCGACTGCAAACCGCTTGAAATTATTACAAAAATCCATCTGTCTTTGATGTCTTGAGCATTGTATTTGAAAGAATAGGATTTTGCATTCTCTTGCGAGGAGACAAAGTCAAGCGCCAAATTTTGAGAAATTTTAATAATATCTTTGTCTATTCCTCCCTCGCCATACATATTTTCATAAATTAAATCCGAATAAGTCCAATTATAACTATAATCTTCTTTGTCAGAATTTTTATCTTGTATTCTTGGATTTTTTACAGGTAAAAGATACGCCTTTATATGTCTTGATAAATCATCGGCATTTATGGAATTATTAAATGCCGCCGATAAAATCTGTTGGAGCTCGTCTTGATTATTATTGACTATAATAGAACGGACATAAAGAAATTTGAGAAAATCATCTTTGTCGGAAATTTCAATTTCTTTTTTGAGCGTTCTGATTTTATTTTCTGCCGCGCTCATGCCTTTAACGAGGGGTCTAATAGGCAATCCCTCCGTAGCATCAATCAATAGCGCTTCTGCTCCGCCTATACTTTTAATAGCTCCGATATTGAGAATCGCTATTTGATTTTTGTCTGTAATTTCTACGCTGTCGGATACGATATAGGCTTTTACCGCCGCTTTATTAAAAGAAACGGCAAATTTAAGCGGCTGCCCGTCAAGAGTAAGACTGATATTTTTTTGAAGAGATTTGATATCTACGCTATGGGAAAAAGAAAATTCCGCTTGCAAATTATGCTCTTGCGGATTTTGAGGATTTTCAAAAAGTTGAAAACTTAAAAGTTTCGCTCTAAAAGGGGACAATTGTATTTTATACGAGTATTTGCTCAATTTTATTTGCGAATTAAAAATCTTTTTTGGCAATTTGATTGTATATTTTTGTCCCGCCGCCCACTCGTTTTTGGGCGTAAAAGAAAGGCGGTATTCATTATCCCATTTCCAAACTCCTTCGCATTTAGGAGACAGTTTCGCGCCTTTTGCTTCGCCTCCGATTAAATCAATCTTTGCCGCAGAATCATTAAATTCAATATATAAAGGATTGGGCTTTCTCGCTATAAGTTCTCCATTTTCATCTTCATAATACTGCGCAGGCTCGGGAGCAAATATAGTCAAATCTTCTTCTTCATAGATATTTTCGTTTTGCGCGCCAGAAATACCCGCTTGCTTAAAACCGCCGATATTTAATATCAAAATAAAAGCAGACAAAATCAAAACAAAAGCAAAAGCCCCCCACCCGATTTTCTCATTCATTTAAATGTCTCCTTTTTTAGCGCTATTCTATTTTAATTTGATAGAGCCTTTTAAAGCGTCAAAAAGTTGTTTTGTGGCTATTATGTCTATCATACTATTGTGGGCGCCTTCTGTGGATATGTTAAAGGCGCAGCAGGCTTTGTCCAATGGAATTTTGTCTAAATCAAGAACGCCCGCTATTCTAAAGCCTTGGACAAATTGCATAATGTCAAAAGGCATAGGGTCAAAATAATCATAAAAAAGTCCGCTCTTACGAGGATTTCCTTTCGGTTTATTTCTATAAAAAACCGCTCTCATAAACTGAATGTCAAAGTCCACGCTATAACCGCAAATTGTCAACTTTTGTCCAGCATAAATTTCTAAATCAGAAATCAAAGTTTGATAACCGCTTTGTTCAGACTGCATTGAGATTATTTGCTCTTTTGAATATCCGTGGACTTTAGAAGCCTTCTCATCAAATTCAAAATTGACATAATTGTCAGGACGCATTTCAATGGTTCTTTTCGTTAAAATTTCATTGTCCTCTTCAATCAAATAAGACATCTGGAAAGCAAAATTTTTCTTTGCGCTAATCCCGGTAGTTTCCACATCTAACCAAAATCTTCTCTTATACATTTAATTCTCCTTTTTTAAACGGCAACGGCTTCTCGCAAGGGACGCCAATAGGATATAACAACAAAAACCGCGCAAGGAGCGCAAAACGGCAAACGACGCTGCCCTTCACAAGCGAATAGGAATTGGGACAATTTAAACAGAGATCACTTTATCATCTGTTATAAATAAAATCGCTTTTTGTAACGGCGATATTTTGTCGGAAGCGCTTTTTAACGCTCCGTCCATTTCTAATAATTTAATCAGAGACTCTTTTAATCTTTTTAAACTGTGTTTTCTTAAATTTGAAAAATAGGCTGGTGCATAATGTGTAGATAACCTTAATATTGAAATAATTTCGCTTTGCGGCTTATGTTTTTCTTCGAGCAGACTTTTTGCCATAAGGAGTTTGCGGACTGTTGCCATTATATTTGAAAGGATACGGGGAGGAGGAAGGGTTCCTTGGGCAAGCAATTTATCCAAAATGTCTAAAGATTTTGAACCGTCTTTTGCTTCTATGGCGTTTGATAAATTAAATATATTCGCCTCTTTTGTATATCCGCTTATCATCTCTATATCTTGCTCTGATATAGACTTTTGTTTTTGTCCTACAAATAATGCGGCTTTTTCTATTTCATTTACTATATTGAGCATATCAACGCCGTTTTCTTCAATAAGCATAGAGACTGCGCCGTAGGACGCAGTCTTGCCTCGGGATTTAAACTCTTCATTGATAAAAGTTCGGATAGTGTTTTCATAGAGTTTTTTACACTCTACAAAAAGGCAATTTTCATCTTTAGAGCATTTGTTGATTAATGATTTTCTTTTATCCGATGTATCCTTTGTGGAATTTCCCAGATAAGCGAGGAGCAAAACTGCCGTATCAACTGGATTTGATATATATTCAGTCAATTTTACAGCGCTGTCTGTGTTGGCAAGCATCTTGTTTAATTCTTTTACAATTATGATTCTTTTTGAGCCAAAAAAAGGAACAGTCTGTAAAGCGTTAAAAATATCGTCGGCTACAGCGTCTTTGCCTTGAAAAACTTCTCTGTTTAAATCGTCGCTGGCAAAAAGAGTTTGAACTTTTTTCAAGCAAGAATCTATAAAATAACCCTCTTCGCCTGCAAAACAATATATCGGATAAGTTTTGGGAGTCTTTGCGCTAAATGATTTATTAAATTCTGCAAACGACATTTTAGGCATTGATATATCCTTTGATTATTCTTCTCACTACTCTGCGGGCGAGTTTTTCGCTTATTGCGTCTTGGGCTTGGTCCTCTGTAAAGCCTTCGCCCGGGTCTATGCCGGATTTGTTGGCGTCAAGATAGATTTGTATTATTTCCATAGTCTCTTTCCATTTTTCTTCGCCTGTTTCAGTATCGACAAAAGCAATTTCCGACACTACCCACAATTTATACTGCTCGGCGACCATATTAGCGTCATAAGTTAAAGGACGCAAAATATATCTTCTTATCGTTATAGACAATATCCCGTCGCTTGCAGATTGAGTATTAGATATTGTCAATCTTCCGTCATTTTGCATTTCTTCAGAAACTGCCAAAGTGATTTTTGATTCAAGCGCGGGTTTATTGGTATTATTGATTACCGCTTTTATAAAAATCTCTTTTGCCGACGACGGATTGAATTCAAGTTTGTCGTCATACATAGAACAAGACGGCAAAATAAAAACGCTAAAAACGATTACCGCTAAAAAAAATTTTCTCATATATTCTCCTATTTTTATCTATCTTTGCCTTTGTCATTGCGCCTATTATTGATTGCCAAAAACAACTTACTTCACTACCAAAGTAGCGATTTTATTTTTTACATAGATAAATTTTATTATCTTTTTACCTTCAAGATTCTTTTGGACTTTTTCATCGGAATCAATAATTTCTCTTGCCTCTTCTTCGCTTGCATCGGCATTTATTATCACCCGCCCCCTTACTTTACCGTTGATTTGGACTGGGATTTCAATTGTATCCTCTTTTATTTTTCCGTCGTCAAAAGTTGGAAAAGATTCGCAAGAAACAAAAGATTTATTACCCAAATTATGCCAAATCTCTTCGCATAAATGCGGGGTGAAAGGAGCCGTCAAAAGAATTACAGTTTTATAAATTTCTTTTGAAATTCCGCCGTCGTTGGAGTGGAATTTGTAAGCGTATAAAGCGTTTACCAATTCCATTATAGCGGAAACCGCAGTATTAAATTGCAATTTTTGCTCTATATCAGAACTGACCTTTTTGATTGTCTGATGAGCTATTCTCAAAATCTCATTTTTGTCTTTTTGGGTTGCGGATATTTCTGATTTAACATTGATTAAATCCTGCAATCTCCAAATTCTATTGACAAATCTCCAGCATCCCTCTACGCCCTCCGTCGACCATTCCAATTGTTTTTGGGGAGGCGCGGCAAATAAAATAAAAAGCCTCGCCGTATCGGCGCCGTATTTGTCTATTATTTCATCTGGACTTACAACATTGCCTCTTGATTTAGACATTGCGCAGCCGCCCAAAGTCACCATGCCCTGCGTCAAAAGATTTGTAAAAGGCTCGTCGGATTTTAGCATTCCTATATCTCGTAAAAATTTATGCCAAAATCTCGCATATATCAAGTGCATACAAGCATGCTCTATACCGCCTATATATTGATTTGCCGGCATCCAATAATTGACTGTTTCTATATCAAAAGGCTCTTTATCATTATGAGCGTCGCAATATCGGATAAAATACCAAGACGAATCGACAAAAGTGTCCATAGTGTCGGTTTCTCTTTTTGCGTCCGCGCCGCATTTTGGACATTTTGTATGAGCAAAATCTTTGTGAGTCTTTAAAGGGGACTCGCCTTCTCCCGTGAATTCAACATCTTCGGGAAGTTTGACAGGCAAGTCTTTAATATCAACGGGAACTATGCCGCATTTTGGACAATGAAGCATAGGTATAGGCGTTCCCCAATATCTCTGACGGGAAATCAGCCAATCTCTGAATTTATAATTGATAGTCTTTTTTCCCAACCCTTTTTCTTCTATCCATTTGATTACTATTTGCAAAGCCTCGTTAGATTTAAGACCGTTAAACTGTTCTGAATTAACCATAATTCCTTCTTCTTCAAAAGCCTTATGGTCTATATCGGAATTTCCGCCTTTGATTACTTCTATTATAGGAATGCCGAATTTTTTGGCAAAATCCCAATCCCTCTGGTCATGCGCCGGGACAGCCATAATCGCGCCTGTTCCGTAATCGGTCAAAACATAATCGGCTATAAAAATCGGAATTTCTTTTTTATTGACGGGATTAATCGCTTTTATTCCTTTGAGTTCCACGCCTGTTTTATCTTTGCTTTGAGAACGCTCTATATTAGATTTTGCGCCTGCCTCCACAATATATTTTGAGACTTCAGCCCAATTTACAATTTTATCTTTTAACTCGTTTATTATTTTGTGCTCTGGCGCAATAACCATAAATGCCGCGCCAAAAAGCGTGTCGGGACGAGTTGTAAAAACGAGCAAATCCTTGTCAAAATCTTTTATTTTAAAATTAACTTGCGCGCCGAAAGATTTGCCTATCCAATTTTTTTGCATAGAAAGCACTTGCTCGGGCCAATGACCGCCGCTTAATTGTTTGTGTCCTTTAAGCAAATCGTCGGAATAATCTGTGATTTTTATAAACCATTGTTCCAAGTCTCTATGCTCCGTAGGATTTTTACATCTCCAGCAAACGCCTTCTGAAACCTGCTCATTTGCCAAAACTGTTTGACAAGTAGGACACCAATTGACATTAGCGGTCTTTCTAAAAACAAGTCCTTTTTCCCACATTTTTATAAAAAACCATTGATTCCATTTATAATATTGCGGGTCGCAAGACGCTATTTCTCTGTCCCAATCATAGAAAATTCCCAAAGATTTAAGTTGCTCTCTCATCACCGCTATATTTTGTTTTGTCCATTTAGCGGGATGAATTTTGTTTTTAATCGCTGCATTTTCCGCAGGAAGCCCAAAAGCGTCCCATCCCATAGGATGCAAAACATTTTTGCCGTTCATTTTATGATAACGAGACAACACATCTCCTATGCTATAATTGCGGACATGCCCCATGTGCAAAGCCCCCGACGGATAAGGGAGCATTTCAAGGCAATAATATTTTTCTTTTTTGCCAGTCTTATCAATCTCGCTTTTAAAAACTTTTTTGTCCGCCCACTCTTTTTGCCACTTTTTTTCAATCTGTTTGTAATTGTAATCTGCCATTTTTATCTCCCTAATTCTTTAATTCTATTTCTTTATCATACTTATAAATTTTTAAGCCGCTTGACGCTGATATTTGAGCAAAATCTCTATCTTTGTGCAATAAATAAGCGTTTTCAGACACGGCATAGGCGGCAATCAAAACATCAACAGACTTTCTGATTGTAATACCTTGTTTTCTGAGCGTTCTATATAAATTGATTGATAAATCGGTAATTTTTAATATATCAGTATTTAGCATAGGGTAGGATGAAAGAATTGATTTTACATCATTAAAAATATTATCGTCTTTAATGCCTTGCAAGATTTCTTGGTAAATTATTGGGCACAAACAAATTCCGGCTCCGCTGTCAATTAAACGACTTAAAATTTCAGCATCGGATGAGCCGCTTTTATTAAAAAAATCTATCCAAACCGATGTGTCAACTAAAATTTTCATCGCTCAGCCCTCATATCGTCAAGATTTCCATCCCAGATATTAGCGCCCTGATACTTTAAAATCTGTTTTTGATTATTTTTTTTGACATATTCGGCAAGCAACATATCAATGACAGATTTTTTAGTAGAAATTCCGCTAATAGCCATAGCCTCATTCATCAATTGTTCATCTAAATCAATATTGGTTTTCACAATATACCTCCAAATCGGAAATTAGACACATAAATTTTCTTTTCAGTGTGCGCTTATATAACATTTTTTGACGCCTTAATAAAGGAAAGGCAATGACAACAGCATCTCGCAAGTTGCGCGAAAATGGCATAACGACAAAGGCAACGACAACGCAAGGAGCGCAAAAAAGACAACGACAATAGCAATAGTGTTAGTCTTGTCATTTTGCGTTACTTGCGTTTCTGAAACTTGCGAAACTTGCGAGAAAGCCGTTGTTGTTATTTTGGGTTCGGCGTCATTTTTAAATGATTTGACACAGGAAAGGCTATATCCTATTAAATTTGGATATAGCCCTTTTTGATTTCAAACTTATTTATCGCAAATGGAATAAAATGCTGATTAACTAAACTATTTATATAATTACAGCAGGCTTTCCTAACAAAGTTTGCCGTCTTCTTGTTCTAATTCACAATAATTAGCAGTTAAATTCCCCTTTACGAGCGAAGGGGGAATTACTTCTTTAAATACAAAAAATGTTCTAAATTTCCTTTGGGACCTTTTAAGCCTGAATCTGCCCCGCCTATTATCTCAAATTTTAAATTTTGCGCTGCTTTTTTGATTTTCTCAATTGCTTTTTGTCTTAATTTTTCATCTCGAACTACGCCTTTTTTGATTTCATTAGGCTGTAATTCAAATTGGGGTTTTACCATAGCCAAAACTGAACCGCCGTCTTTTATATTTGCATAAGTCATAGGCAAAATTTTTTCAAGAGAGATAAATGAAACATCTATAGTTGCAAAATCTATATCGTCTTTTATTAGAGAATTATCAAAATATCTAAAATTGACTTTTTCAATATTTACTACCCGTTCATCTTTACGCAATTTATAATGCAATTGACCGTATCCAACATCAACGGCATAAACTTTAACTGCGCCGCTTTGCAATAGACAATCTGTAAACCCGCCTGTGGAAGCGCCTATATCAAGACAAACAAAACCTTGAACCGATATTTTTAAAACATCAAGAGCGGATTGCAATTTTAAACCGCCGCGGGAAACAAAAGGGTTTATGTTTCTTATTTCAATTTTGACTTTTTCATCGTCAACAATTTGCGATGACTTATAACAAACTTCATTATCAACAAAAACGCCGCCGCTCATAATAAAAGCCTGCGCATTAGCGCGCGTCTCAACCAAACCCTTTTGCAACAATAAAATATCAAGTCTTTTTTTCATTGTTTGCTTTTTATATCTTTAAGCCATAAAGTTTCGTCGGCTTCGCTGGGCATTCTCCAATCGCCGCGCGGAGAAAGAGATATTGTTCCTATCTTTACGCCGTCCGTCCAACAATTTCTTTTAAACTGATTTCTAAAAAATCTCTTGATAAAAACTGCAAACCATTTTTCTATTTCCTGTTTTTTATATCTGCCTTTAAAAGCCTCTGAGGCAAGACGCATAGTTTTTTGAGAACTTTGTCCAAAACGGACTGTGTAATATAAAAAAAAGTCGTGCAATTCATAGGGTCCTATGATGTCCTCAGTCTTTTGAGAGATTTTGCCTTTTTTAGACGGCAAAAGTTCGGGACTGATTTCTGTATTTAAAATATCCGTCAAAGCGTCTTTATATTGCGCTACTCTATTTGCCTCATAAGACACAAGATATTTGACGAGAGTTTTTGGGACTGAAGAATTTACGCCATACATAGAAATATGGTCGCCGCTATAAGTGCACCAACCCAAAGCGTTTTCCGATAAATCTCCCGTGCCTATCACAAGACCTTTTTGAGCATTGGCTATATCCATAAGAATTTGAGTGCGCTCGCGCGCTTGGGCGTTTTCATAAACTATATCTTTGCCGCCCTTATGCCCTATATCTTTAAGATGAGAGATTACCGCTTTGGAAATTGGAATTTCTTTGATTTTTATGTGAACGGCTTTTTGAAGTTTTTCCACATTTTTTAAAGTCTGAACGCTTGTGCCAAAACCCGGCATTGTAACGACGATAATATTTTCTTTTTTTCTTTTTAAAATCTCGTAAGCTCTTAAAATCACAAGCAAAGCAAGACAAGAATCGAGACCGCCTGAAATTCCGACAACGGCGTCCAAACCTGTTTTTTTCAATCTTGCGGCAAGAGAATAAGACTGCATCTGTAAAATCAATTCCGCTCTTTTGGCAACGCTTTCTTTGTCAGACGGAACAAAAGGAGTTGGCGAGAATTTCCTTTCAAAAGACAAATCGCCGTCATAAAAATCAAAATTAACTTTATGATAGCCTTTATCATTTGTCTTATAAACATTTAATTTACGCCTTTCATAAGCAAGTCTTGAAATATCAATTTCAGAGATTGTAAGCCCGGTATCAAACAGAGGACTTTCATTTAATATAGAGCCGTTTTCGGATATTATTCTATGCCCGCTAAAAATTATATCGCTTACAGATTCTCCTTCGCCCGCAGAGGCATAGACATAAGCGCAAGACAACCGCCCGCTTTGGGCATTTATGAGAGTTCTTCTATAATCGCTTTTGCCGATGATTTCATTTGACGCTGAAAGATTGACTATGATTAAAGCGCCCGCTTGAGCATGTTTTATAGACGGAGGGTTTGCAATAAACATATCTTCGCAAATTTCTGCCGCTATTTTGACGCTTTCATCATTTGAGGCTTGAAATAAAATGTTAGCGGCGATTACGGCTTTTTGACCCGACAAATCAATAATATCGTCTAATTTTACGCCCGGCTTAAAATGTCTCGGCTCGTAAAATTCATTATAAGCGGGCAGCGCGGTTTTAGGGATTACTCCTAAAATTTTTCCTTTTTGCAGCGCTATAGCGCAAGAATAAAGTTTGCTTTTAAATAAAAGCGGAGCGCCTATAAAAATGAGAGTTTTTTTATTTATACTCGCTTTTCTGACGCTTTCTATCGCCGCAAGAGTTTCTTTAATTAGCGGCGAAGACAAAAAAAGTTCTCCGCAAGTATATCCCGTTATAGACATTTCTGGAAAAACCAAAAGTTCTATGCCTAATAGGGACGCTTTGTTTATAAGTTTTATGATTTCTTTTGCATTGTTTGCGGGATTTGCCAATGATATTTTTGGAGTTGCCGCCGCGGTTTTTATGAAGCCGTATTTCATAGAGAGTCCTGTTTGAAATAATCAAAAATTTGTTTGAAGTCTATGCCGCCTTTTTTCCTTTGAGCATAAGCGTCGTATATAGCTCGTTTTGATTTTATGAGCGTGTCCGATTTAATTCCGTATTCCAAAGCCATAGCCGCTTCTATATAAGCGGACAATTTATCGCATATACTTATAAGTTTGCCGTCAAGGGTATTGTATTTGTCGTCGTTATAATTGCAGGCGTCGTCTATAAATTTCACTTTTCCATTTTCCACAATTTTATCTTCAAATTCATTTTGAACAAAATATTTCATCTGAAAATGCCAATCGGAAGGAATGAGCGGCAAAATCCTTTCATTGACTTGTTTTTCTTCATAGAGTTTTATTATATCGCCAAGACCGTTAACGCTTGACTTTATAGGGCTGATGATATCTTTGGTTAATATCTCAGGCAAATCGTGAAAAAGCGCGCAATAAAAATTATTGTAAATTCTTGTTTTAGAAACGCCCATCTGCATAGAAAAAATATAAGCAAAAATCGCCACTATCAACATGTGTCCTAAAACCGTAGTCTTTGGAATTCTAAACGCTTGCGCCCATCTCTGTTGAAATCTGAGTTGTCCGCATAAATCCAAAAAACCGTAATACTTTTTATTTATGACAAGTTTCCTTATGCCCGACAAATCGTCATAAGTTGCAAGACTTTCGTCTATTTCTTTTTTTGTGTTTTCAATCCCATAAATCATAGCGTTCCAAGGATATATGACGCCGAATTCCCATTTCGTCGACATACAATGCGCCGCCGCTAAAATTCTTTTTTCATGAGCGGCATAATTTTCGTCGCTAAAATAAGTTGAAAGCCTGTTTTTAAAACCGCCGCCGAGTTTTGACATTTCAATATCTAAAATATCCAAAACCCAAGCGTTAATTTCTTTTTTCTTTTTAGACATCAATTCGTGAAACACTTCGGGCTTCAAATCGGTAAGCATTATTCTATGAAAAAACTCAAAAATTCCGCCTTCAATAAGTTGATTCCAATCAACTTCTTTGCCGTCCTCTTCTTCAAATTTAGCGACTATATAAGCGATAATCATTTTATGAGCCTGCTTATCAAGTTCAAAAAAATCAAAAGGGCGGACATGGTCGTTCCATCTCAATATATTTGCAGCCGAAAAAATCCTTAAAATCAATTCTTTTGTGAACATAACTATTCTCCGTTTTTTATATTTCCCCTCTCCCGCTTTCGCATTATGCATTCCATGCATTCCGCCGCCTGCGGGCTTGACACGTAATTACAAACTCAAAACCCATAACGGCAACGAACAAATCCGCTTATTTTTTCATATATTTTTTTCTTTCAGCGTCGGACATTTTTTCTATTGAATAGCGGAGCATTGTCCTCGGCATTATTTTGTGATATTTATCTAAAAAATCTCTCAAAACAAATAAATCTTTTTTGCCCACCTCTCTCAACATCCAACCCGCCGCTTTATGCATTAAATCATGTTTATGAGTTAAAAAATGTTTAGCGAGTTTTAGAATCTCCGTAAACTCGCCGCGCTTAATAAAGTAATAGGTTGCAACAACGCTGATTCTTTCTTTCCAAAGTTCGCCGGATTTAGCAAAATCAAGCATAAATTTTTTAGAATTATTAAACCAAAAATCTCCCGCAATAGACGGCGCCGTCAAATCAACCAAATCCCAATTATTGATATATTTAGTATTGGCAAAATAAAATTTAGCGATTTTCTCTTTTGCGATTGTATCAGCCTTGCTATACTTATCAACCAAAATCAATAAAGCGGTAAGTCTAACTTCGTGAACTTTATTTTTCAAAAGAGCCGAAATATCGCTCAAAACCGCTTCTGCGCTATATTTTTTAGCAATTATCCTTTGCATAGGAACGGTCAATCCCCAAAACAAATCCCCTTCGCCATATTCCCCTTTGTCTGTCTTAAAAAAGCCGGAAAGATGTTTAGCGAGAGCCGAATTTTGCTTACCTTTCAGCTCTTTTAAAATTTTATCTTTAACCATTGTTTCCCCCGCTCAATTTTTCTTCTATAAAATGGATTTTATGAAAAACGGGGGGTTTATGCAATTGAATAATTCACATTAAAGGCAGCGGCTTTTCTCGCAAGAGATACAAAACAGCAACGACAAAAACGACAACGGCTTATCGCAAGTTGCGCAAATAGAATTTAACGGCAACGACCATGCAAGGAGCGCAAAACAATAAAAAACAAAAAAATCCGAACCTTGCAGGGCGCAGGTTTCAAATCCGCCCGCTTGGACGAATGATGAAAATAAACGAAAAATGGGAAAAAAACGACGAACGACAAAAACGGACGAACGGTAAATAAAAAAGAAAAAAGACGACAAACCCAAACATTGTATGGGCGGGTTTCAAACCCGCCCGTCCGCACGAAATTGCTCCTTTGCACAACCACATAAAAATAGATGGGCATTGTCATTGTAACATCGTTGAATCTGCCGCATAATAAAAGCCCCCATCGCTTAATAGCGATGGAGGCTTTTATGTTTCGTTCTTTGATTTTACTTTTCCAATTTGAACATATCTTTTCCTACTGCGCAAATGGGACATTTCCAATCGGCTGGCAAGTCTTCAAATTTACCTTGCGAGCCGTCGTATTTGTATCCGCAAACTGCGCATACCCAAACGCCTTCTGATTTTTCGTCCATAGTTGTATCCTCCTTTTGATATGTCGGCGCGGTTGATGGAGACTTGCCTTTGATTACTTTGTGATAATAGGCATAAGTCATCGCTTCACCGCCGATTTGTTGGGCGTCTGTCAATTCTGCAAAAAATAGAGTGTGCGTGCTTAACTCTTTTTTGTCTATCACTTTGCAAGACAGCCATCCGGTAATTCCATCTTTTAAAACAGGCATTTTATCTTTCGTCAATTCATAAGGAACCCCGTCAAATTTATTGACATCTCTGCCTGATTTGAAGCCGAATTGTCCGATAATGCCGCCGTTTGCCTCCTGCGATAAAATGGAAATGCTAAACAGCCCGGCTTTCTTAATACATTCATTAGTAAAATTCTTTTGATTGACGCAGACAGCAAGAATAGGCGGTTCTGAGACAACTTGCATAACGGAGTTCACCGCGCAGCCCGTCAATTTCTCTCCATTTTTGGCGCCTATGATATAGACCCCATAACTTAAATCTCTCAATGCTTTTGTATCCATAATATCCTCCCGTTCCTCTTTATTTACATTTGGATTTTATCAGTTTTTTACTTTATATCAAAATAATTTTTTATTCCGATTTTTTCTAAAAATTCCGGCTCGTGTGAGATTATTAGCATTGCGCCGGGGTATTGAGATAGGATTTGCTCTATATGCGTTTTGGTTTCTAAATCTATATTGTTTGTTATTTCATCAAGCAATAATAATTTAGGAGTTTTGGCGGCTATTTTGGCAAGACAAAGGCGGGCGCGTTCGCCGCCCGACAGCAAAAAAACTTTTTTATGAACTTCTTCATTTTTCTTAAATAAAAAATCATTTAAAAAATCTCTTATTTCTTCTTGTTTCCAATCCGTTATTTTAGAAATCGTCTCATAAACGGTATCCTCATTATTCAAATCGCTGTAATATTGGTCTAAATAGCCTATATCTTTTGCATCAGGCATTGACCAAAATCCTGTTTTTATAATTTGCGGATAGTTTAAAATGGCTTTAAACAGAGTGGTTTTTCCGCTGCCGTTGCCGCCTATAACCGCTAAATGCTGATCGCCGTCTAAATTAAGATTTATATCTTTTAAAATAATTTTTTCATCATATCTTGCCGAGCCTCCGCTTATGGAAAGAATAGTTTTTGTCTCTATTTTGGCATTGAGATGAAATTTGGGTTTTATTATATACGCTATATGCAAGTCCAACAGCGCTTCATTTAACGCTTGTCTTTTATCGGACAAATCCGCCTGTTTTGCACCTGCTGTTTTTCTGGCAGAACTCGCTTTTAAATCTCCCACCGCCGGCAGCCATCGTTTTTGCTCTACCAATTTTTCACCTCTTTGTTTGCTATGCGCCGCTCTTTGCTGCTCTTTCATAAGCGATTTATGCGATTCTTTCTTCTCTCTTTTTATATCAGCAAGTTGATTTTGAAGGCTGAGCCTTTTTTGTTTTAAATCTCTAATATAATCGTCGTATTTGCCGTTGAAAATTTTTATGCGTCCCCCTTCTATATGCCAAATGGTATTGACGCAGTTCTTGAGCAATTCTTCATCGTGAGAAACAATGAGCAAAGTTCCTCTATAGAATTCCAACATTTTCATAAGCGATCTGCGGTTTTTTAAATCCAAATGATTTGTAGGTTCGTCTAACATCAAAATGTCCGGTTTTTGCACCAAAGCCGCGCTTAAACATTTATTAAATTTTTGCCCGCCGCTCAAATTTTCATAATCATAAATCAATTGTCCGACATAACCAAAATTGAGATTTTTATTATTGAGAATTTCTCCTTCGGAAGGCTCAAAATCTCCTTTAATGATTTTTAAAAGCGTAGATTTTCCAGAGCCATTATTGCCTATGACGGCAATTCTGCAACCGTCCATAATCTGCGCGCTAAAATCTTCAAAACAAATTTTATTTGGAAAAGAAAGGCTGATATGATTTAAAAAAATTGGTTTTTGCATTCGGCTATTATACTTTTTTTGATTTAATTAAGTTTTTTTGCTAATGTAGGCATCGTAACAAAACAATTCAATAAAGATTATTTGTTGGAAGCGTAGGGAAAGCCTATGCTGAGCTGGGCGGAGGAAACTCCGCAGGCACATTCCAATCCACGAATAATCGTCTTCGCCTATCTCATTTCGAGATGGGCTGACGGCGATTACTATGGGTTATTGGAATGGCTCAAGGTCTTCGCCGTTTTTCTTATCATCGGCGCCCCCAGCGTAAATATATTTGGGGGCATTCTTGGAAATATCGCCAAAATCAAAAATCAAATCCTATCTAAAACTATTTCGTATTCATCATTGGCTTAAAAACGCTCTTGTTTTTACGCCGCTTATTTTTGCCGTCAAATTTTTTAATTTTGACTTGCTTATCAAAACCGCGTTTTGCTTTTTAGCCTTTTCTCTTCTTGCTTCCGCCATATATATAATCAATGACATTTTTGACGCTTCCAAAGACAAATTGCATAAAATCAAACATTTGCGTCCTATCGCAAGCGGTCAAATTTCTTGTCAAAATGCCGCATTCTGTTCAATAATCCTTATCGCATTAGCTTTTATCGTCAATTTCTGCTTTGTCAAAGACCAATCTCTCGCATGGCTGTTTCTTGCCTTATATCTTTTTTCCAATATCGCTTATAGTTTAGGTTTAAAAAATATCCCGCTCATTGATTTGATTATTCTCGTCTGCGGCTTTTTATTGCGTATTTTATACGGCAGCCAAACCACAGGTATTCCGATTTCCAATTGGTTATATCTCGTGATTTTCGCATCCTCTTTCTTTATGGGATTAGGCAAACGCCGCAATGAGATTTTAACAAGCGGCGCTGATACAAGAGAAGTTTTAAAACGATATGCCTTTGATTTCCTTGATAAAAGCCTTTATGTATGCCTCACTTTGACAGTGGTTTTTTATGCGATGTGGGCTATTGATGTTCAAGCCATGTCAAGACATAGCATAAACCCAATTTGGACAGTCAGTTTAGTTCTCATTATTTGTCTGCGCTATTCAATGGTATTAGAAAACAAATCTTTTGGAGACCCCGTTGATATTTTGCTGCATGATGCAGTCTTAAAAACTCTCGTGTTTTTATACGCAATAATAATGTTTTTCGTCTTATACGGACAGACCGTAATATAAAAAAGGAGGATTGTATGGCAATAAGCAAATTGTGGAATTTTTTATTGATAAAGCAGGATAATAGTCAAGAAAGGATGATGGATATTTTTTGCGACATTTTTGTTCTCACTATGGCAATTAAAATATTATTATCAATATCTGTGCCTATAACAAGCGATGAGGCGTATTTTGTTTTGTGGGGAAGATATCCCGCTTTGGGTTATTATGACCATCCGCCTATGATAGGGTGGATTTTGTATCTTTTGCAATTGATATCTTCGTCAACGCTTATTATGCGCCTGCCCGCCATAGTTTTTAGTCAAATGATAAGTATCGGCATTTATATATTTTTAAAACAATTTGACGAATACAAAGCAGTCCTTGCGGCTCTTTTTTGGCTTGTTTCTCCAATAAATATATTAAATGTCCTTGTAACAACAGACGCTCCGCTGCTCTTGTTTTCTTTTCTGTCTGTGATTTCACTATATTATGCGGTCAATAAACAAAATTATTTGTTTTATATTCTTTCAGGTTTAAGTTTGGGGGCGGCTTTTCTTTCAAAGTATTTTGCCGTTCTATTGGGGCTTTCCTATCTTATATATTACATTGCCTCTGAAAAAACTTATCAAAAAACTATCGGCTTTATTATTATCTTTGCTATAGTTTTACCTTTTGGCGCTTTGAACTTCTATTATAACTATGAGAACGGCTGGACTAATATTATGTTTAATCTAATAAACAGAAATCAAAATGAAAGTTTTAAAATCATCAAACCGATTGCTTTTATATTATGCCAATTGTATTTGCTTACTCCGCCGATAGTCTATTATGTTTTCAAAAAGCGCAAGAATTTAAGAGAACTTATTTTTGGAGACAGATATTTTAATTTTTTTGCTATTGCATTTATTGTCCCGCTTATGATATTTGCCGTAATATCATTAAAAAAAATGGTCGGTCTGCATTGGCTGCTTTCTTTTTATCCTATTGTCTATATATTGTCATTTATATTATTATCAAAGATAGAACTTTTAAAAAGCATTAGATTTATGGCGGTTTTTTCTTTCTTTCATATTCTGATTATTTTTATAGGACTTTCTTTACCTTTACCAATAATACAAAACAATAGAAATTATCCTATAGTTATTGCGAGTATGTATCCAAAAATTATAATCAATTATTTCAAACAATATGAAAATGAGTTTTACTTTGCCGCTCCAAGTTATGCCGACTCTGCGATTTTTGAATTTTACTATCGCAAGCATGTTGCAGTTTTTGGGAGCGGCTCATACCATGCCCGCCAAGACGATATTTTGACAGACTGGATTGCTTTAAATGATAAAAATATTATGATTGTATGCCACTCGCGGCAAAACAAGGAAAAATATCAGCCCTTTTTTGAAAAAGTAGAAATAACGCAAGTTTCAATCAAAGGCGCGGCTTTTTATTTTGTATTTGGATATAACTTTGACTATGAGGCTTATAAGGATACAGTTCTGAGCGCTAATAAAAAGAATTTCTACAATATCCCAAAATTCTTACCAATACCGCCAAGCAATAAGTATCAATTTGCCAAATACTTTAAATAAAAATCAATTTTAAAAACCTTTGATTTTTTTCAAGTTATTCTGTGTTTAAATTGAGAGTTTTGCGGACATCTAATATGAGGTAACTGATTGCATCTTTCATATCTATTGGTATGGCAAAAGACAAAGAAAAAAGCAATTCCTAACAATACTGCGCCGTATTGCTGTTTTGCGCTCCTTGCGCGGTCGTTGTCTTCGTCGTTATCCCCTTTTGCGCTCCTTACGAGAAGTCATTGCCGTTATACTCCGTGCGATTGTTGTTGCCGTTTCAGAGATATTTTTTGCTATAATCTGTCTGTATTAAAAATATGGTTGGACTTTGAGTCCAATTCTAAAAAGGAGAAACAAAATGAAAAAACTACTTGGTCTTACCGTTGTATTTGTTTTTGCTGTGATTTTGTCATCTTGCGGAGGAGGGGCGGCGCTTAAGAATGCCCCTAAGGTGACTATTTTGGAAACTATGCCGTCTAATACCTCGACTCCTAAATGGGCGAATAAAACTGAAGATTTTTGGGAAGAAAAAGGCGCTTATTTTTATCGCGGTATATCGGAAGGGATGACTAATGTTCAGGCTTCAAGAAGGGCGGCTCAAGCGGCGGCTTTTACCGCTTTGGCTGAACAAGTTAAAGTGACAGTGCGCAATGAATTCTCAAACGCTCTTGAAAGCACTTCCTATAATCCAAATTCAGGCGGATATCTTAAAGATGTTTTCTTTTCTGTCGTTGACAATCTCACTATAAGCGGGGCTGTTGTTGCAGAAAGTTATTCTCAACGGATATCTGAGGCGTCGGAAACTGAAAACAAACTCTATTGGCGCTCTTTTGTTTTATCAAGAATCAGCGCTGAAGACTATAAAAAGTTAGTTCAAGCCGCTTTTGATAAGACAGAAAAACAAGTTGACGCTAATAAGAGCGCAAAAGAGTTGGCTAAAGAAGTGGAAAATAGATTTTTTGAAGTTCAAAACGCCAAACAACAGTAAACATGAAAGCGTTTAAAATTTTAACCATTTTAATAATCGCGGCTTTTTTGGGAGCATGCGCATCCGCTCCCAAAAAAGCCGTTTTAAATGACGACTCAAATCCGAGAAATCTTACTTGGCTTGGCAAAACTTGGGCTGAAGGCTCAACTCTATATGCCGGCGGCATATCGGGCGAAAGCGATAATTTGCAGCAAGCAAGACAGCAGGCTTATAGCGACGCTTTAAGAAAAATTGCCGAATATTCCGGCATAACAGTTTCCAATAACGCTTTTTTTGCCGTGTCTGCAAACAATGCAAGCTCAAGCGATTTATCCAATATGTCGGTAGAAGAAACTTCTCTATCAAAGGCGCAGATTAAAGAATTTGAATACGGCAAAACGCAAACTGGAAAATTTGTCGGATATGCCTTAGTTCAATATGATATGAGATTGCTTGAAGAAGAAAAGAAACGCAAAGAAGAATTAGAAAAACAAAGAAAACAAGAAATGGAAAACCGCAAAAAATTAGGAAAACTCGCCATAATAGCTCCCCAAAAATTAAACTTGCTTGTCCCAGACTTAAAACAGTTTTTACAAAGCGAAGGATATTTAATTGCCGAAACAGGCGACTCTATAACAGTCAGCCTAATAAACGAAGAATACATAGAAAAAGGCAATTTATGGCTTGCGACAATAAAGACTGAATTTAATCTAAAAGACAAAATTATAGTAAGTCAGGCGAGCGGCGTCGGAAAAACAAAATATGAGGCTTTAACAGAAGCTGTGAAAAGATGGATAGATTATTTTAAAGACGATTACAAAGCGAAAGCAAAAGAATAGTTTTATCATTAGTTCAATTTATAATGAAAACCCCATATCGCGGGATAGCGATATGGGGTTTTTGTTTGGGTGGTTTTGAGAATCGGCAATTAGCCTTCTTGCGCAACCAACACATAAAAATGGACGGACATTGTCATTCTGCGCCCGTCTTTTATTTAAGCAACAAGCGCCGCTTTTGTTTATGGCAATAGATTGCCGCCGGCTATATATATCTCATACCACTCTTTGTGGGTTAGGCGGATGTCCGTTGCTTGAAAACAATCTTTTAGCCTTTCGGTTTTTGTTGTGCCTGTTACCACCTGCATATTGGCAGGGTGGCGTAAAATCCACGCTACCGCTATTGCGTTTTTGCTTACCGAGTATTTTTTTGCAATTTCGCCTAATTTTTCATTTAACGCCGGGAATTTCTCATTGTCTATAAAACTGCCTTGGAATAATCCCGTTTGCGCTATTTGAAACGGCGACCATGTCTGTATTGTAATGTCTTTTATACGGCAATACTCCACTATGCCGCCGTCGCGGTCTATCGCTCTGTCCGTATAGGATTGATTGACATGCAAATCTTGAGAAAGCATTGTGCAGTTTGTAATGCTGAGCTGCAATTGATTGATGACAATTGGTTGTTTGACGAATTTCCTTAACAATTCAATCTGCATAGGTTTTTGATTTGATACGCCAAACCAACGGACTTTCCCGCTCGAATGAAGTTTGTCAAAAGCCTCTGCGACTTGTTCAGGTTCTACTAAAATGTCGGGGCGGTGAAGCAATAGAGCGTCAATATAATCAGTTTTCAACCTTTTTAAACTTGCATCCACAGAATTTATAATCTCGTCTTTTGAGAAATCAAAAGCAACTGTTTTCCCATCGCCTTTAACTATACCGCACTTTGTTTGGAAAATTACAGATTCTCTTTTGATTTTTGTTTCGGCAAATGCTTGACCGAATAATTCTTCGCACTTTCCTAATTGATAAACATTGGCATGGTCAAAAAAATTGAAGCCGTTATCAACGCAAAAAGAGATGAAATCTCCTAATTCTTTTGGACTTAATGTGTGAATACGCATACAACCTACTGCAATCGACGGGACTTCCAATGTAGAAGTTCCGAGTTTGATTTTTTTCATTTCTGCCCCCTTATTATTTAATGAGTCTGTTTAAAAAACAATTTCCTTCTCTTGCCGTTGCGGGTCAAGCCCGCAATTGACAAACCAAAAGTCCGCAGCCCGCGATAGAAACAGGTTTTTAAAAAATTTCTTAATCTATTCCAAAAAATATCTCTATTATCAAAATGGCGCCTATTCCTGCAAAAAACATCAATGGAACTTTGCGGTTTTTTGATTTATGCGTTTGCGGGATTAAATCGGCGGCTGATAAAAATATGAAAGAACCGGCAGTTATAGCAAGCAAAATACCGAGTAGAGATTGAGTGATTGAGTCAAATAATAATATTCCGATAATAGCGCCTATTGGAGTAAAAGCGGCTGTGATGCCTGAAATCAATAAAACTTTCTTTTTTGAATGACGCAAGTGGACTAAAATAGCGGATATTGTAATGCCGTCGGGCAATTTGTGCAATAAAATAGCCAAAGTTGTAAGAATACCCAGTTGAGAATTTGCCGAAAATCCCACGGCTATTATAAGACCGTCTATAAAAGAATGAAGCGATAAGCCGACTGTTGAGAAAGCGTCCGTATGTTTTATACATTCTCCGTCATGGCAAGGGTGAAATAACAATATGAATTGCAAGAAGAACATAATCATAAAGCCTACTAATACATAAAAAGGAGCATCTTGATTTATCGCCGCTCCCTCTGGAATTAAGTGAATAAAAGCAAGGGCAATCATCACTCCCGCCGCAAAATTGATTAGAAATAAAGAATTTTTTTCAGACCAAGTATGAAATTTTAAAACGAGCAAAGCCCCAAGCAGCGAAGACAAAGCCGCTATTATTGAATATATTATTGCCATTTAGATTTTTCTCCTATTTACCGCTATTGCGCTTGCCTCGCAATTTGTTTTTAATCTGTCATTATGGGCATGACCCGCAACTCCATCTGTCGTTTAGTCTATATCATTGCCGTGAGATTTCGGGAATGTCCTGCAATGACTACGAGAATTGATTGTTTTTATTATTAAAAAGATTGTTTGAATTAGAATTAGCGCCGCTATTGCAAATGATAAATATAAATCCCATACAAAATTTTGAGTTTTTTCAATTATTATAGAGCCTGCCGCAATCAATATAGCAAGTAAAATATAACACAAACATTTTTTAAAATCCGCCTTATAACCTTTTCTTAAAATCACAGCGCAAATTAAAAAGACTATCGCCGCCGCAATCGCAAATTTTGCCGCTAAAAGAGCATTGAAAGAATATGGAGCGCCCAATTTATTTAAGAGTTTTGCGATTATTATGATTGAAAAGAAAATTGCGGCGGCGCTGTTTAAAATCACCGCTTTTAATTGAGCGCCTTTGAATTCCGACGATGCTGTTATTGAGATATTCAAATCAAATTCTTTTGAGAATTCAATTAAAATGTCTAATGCGCAGGTGAAAATAAAAAGAGAAAAACTCATCAAAGCAAAACTTCTTGAAAAATAATAGCCCGCCGCGCTTGCAAAAATCAAAATAAACAAAAGTGTTAAAACGGCGGGCAATTTATGCGGTTGTTTCATAAAATCCTTATCTGATAGAGGGCAATCTATATATATTTTGTTCTGTAAACTTCGCAATATTTCTCATAGTTTCAACAGTCTTGACGGGGTATTTGCCGACGGCAGTCTCGGCTGACAGCATTACAAAATTTGAACCGTCTATGATAGCATTTGCCACATCGCTTACTTCCGCTCTTGTAGGAATAGGATTTTCCGTCATACTTTCAAGCATTTGAGTGGCGGTGATTACAAAGATATTTCTTGAACGACACTTTTTGATTATATATTTTTGGACGACAGGCACAGTCCAAATGGGTATTGATATGCCCATATCGCCTCTTGCCACCATCACGCCGTCTGCGACATCAAGAATGCCGGGAAGATTGTCTATGCCGCTTCTGTCTTCTATTTTTGCCACAAGTTTGCATTTTGTATTGCCTTGCTCCCTTAAAATCTCTTGGAGAGGCAGCATATCTTGAGCGTTTCTGACAAAAGAATTGGCTACAAAATCCACATTATGCTTTAAAGCAAAAAGCATATTGTCTCTGTCTTTTGTTTCCATAGGAGCAAAAACCAATTTTGCCTGCGGGATATTCACGCCTTTATGGGATTTTAAAATATAGTCCATACCGACTTCCGCCGTCAATTCGTCTTTTTTAGACGAAAGGACTCTTAAATGCAAATTGCCGTCGTCTATAAAAATGTCCATACCTTTTTTGATTGCTGTAAAAGAGTCGTTATAATCTATATAAATACGCTTATTATCGCTTGAAACTTTTTTATTTGTTAAGACTATTTTTTGATGTTTTTTTAGGGGGATTTTATCGTTTTTAAATTTGCCCAATCTTATTCTGTGTCCTTCAAGGTCTGCAAGGACTTTGATTTTTTCTTTGCGTCCTTTGTTTAAAGCGTTTATGAGTTTGAAAGTATGCTCATATTCTTCATAAGTTCCATGCGAAAAATTTAGACGGACCACTGTCATTCCTGCTTCTGCCATTTTCTTTAAAGTTTGCAAGGAATTGGTTGATGGACCTAAAGTGCAAACTATTCCTGTTTGTTGCATGCGTATATATCTCCTTTTTTCATATTTTCCTTTCTCCCGCTTTGCGTCCCTCGCTCTCTTTTCAAGGCATACTTTTCAAAATTCCTCTCCCGTAGGAGAGAGTGTCGCGAAGCAACGGGCGAGCGCTCCCATATCCCCTATAGTCTTGCAGGTAATAGGGGGCTATTAACAACATTAAACCATTAGGGTTTGAGTATAGCGACCGACTTTAGTATCCCTTCTCCCGTTTTTTAGTATAAAAAAGAGAAAAGAATAGAGGGAGAAGACGGAAATGATTTTACAACTTTATATTCTTTTCTCTTTCCTTTTTTATCCGCTCTTTTTATTTAATGGGTTTTATCCAAAATTCGCCGGTTTCCGTTCTGTATAGTAGATATGAGGATTTCGGAGGTTTTATTGGGTCTTGGAAAATTTTTTTATCGGGAGCGTCTATGTTTTCAATTTCAAAATCATCGAATTTTTTCTTTTTTATATCGTATTCAACTATTCCGATAGCGTTTTGTTTGTCGTTTTTTGCGCAAAAATAGAGTTTATTATTGTCTTTATTGAAATAAATATAATTTTCAAACATTTGAACCATATAGTCTTTTGAAATAAGAGTTTGTTGGTCATTGTCAGATAGAATTAAAAAGTAGTCCATGCTTGAATACTTTTGATTTGTATTATTAAAAATATTGGGCTTTATGATTTCAATAAATATCCCTTTGTCTATATCAATTCTATTATTATTTCTATCATTGCGCGGTATAACTTGATTCCAATATGAATCTAATTGCGCCTCATTTAAGACCAATCTTTTTAAAGCGTTGTTTTCATATTTATAAATTCTACGCGAAATCTGTTCATCGCCTTCATAAGTCCAAGAGGCTACAAAAAGAGCGTCATTGATAATAGCATAACCTTGAAATTGGAAATTTGGATCGGCTTCCAATAATTGTTTAGCGCTATCTTTGCTAAAAACAAAGGCGGATATAAGGATCAGAATTAATAATGCAGATAATGTTTTTTTCATTTCTTTGATTTTAAACTATTTTAGAGGCTTCGTCAAAAGAGAGATTTCTTGATAAAGCGGCTTTTGCTATGTCTTCATATTCGGCTTTTGATTTTTTGACGCCGTAGCCTTGCCCGGTTTTGACTTTGATTTTGCCCAGATCGCTATCTTTTTGGCTGATTTTGCGTTCCAATATATATCTTTGACATACAGTTTTACGAATTCCAAAACTCGTTGTGTGTTTTAACATAAGAGCTGCAAAAAAGTCCGCTTTATCTATGGGACATAAGCATTCAAGCAAGAAAGCAGGGCGGGTTTTCTTCATATATATAGGTATAGTGAAAACATCTAATGCGCCATTTTTTAGCAAAATCTCTGATGCAAAACCGACTGCCTCGCCTGTCATATCGTCAAGATTGCAAGATAGTTGCGCGATTTCATCATTATCTCCATTTGCCATTTCTGAATGCTCTCCACCTTGCATCGTTCCTGAATGCCCCCCCCCTTGCGTCATTCCCGAATGTCTCTGTCGGGAATTGTTTCCCACACCATAAAAAGCTCTAATGCAATTGGCAATGTCAAAATCTTTTTTTCCCATACCATAACCGATTTTTTCTATTGTCATCTGGGGCAGAGGTTCAAAATATTGGACAAAATGTTTGAGAATCGCCGCGCCTGTCGGGGTGCAAAGTTCTCCTTTTATTTGACTGCTATAAATTGGAATGCCTTGCAAAATTAAAGCGGACGCCGGCGCAGGAACTGGCAAAATGCCGTGCGCGCAATGAACAAAACCGCTTCCAACATTTATAGGCGACGCTATTATTTCATTGCAATCCAATATTTCCATAAGCAAACATACCGCTGTAATATCTGCAATAGCGTCTTTTTGACCTATTTCGTGAAAATGTATTTGTTCAACCGGGCGGTTATGAACTTTGCTTTCTGCCTCTGCAATGATTTTGTATATGGACAAAGCATTATCTTTTGATTTTTGAGATATTGGAAATGATAATAGTATTTTTTCTATATCGGCAAATCCGCTGCCGTGATGCCCTTTATGCTTATGAGTTTCATCATGATGAGAATGATGATGTTCGGCTTCTATATCAAAATCTTTTGCTATTTCTTCTTGCCCATCTATGCTCACATTCATAAGAGTTCCGTTAATAGCGCATTTTTGAGTTTTTTGGGCTGTGATTTTTACTCCGTCAAGACCGAGAGAATTGATTTTTTGCAAAAAGCCGTCTTTATCATCTATCAATTCAAACAAAGCCGCCGTTAACATATCGCCCGCCGCGCCCATAGAGCATTGTAAATAAAGAATTTTTTTCACTTTGCGCTCTCCATTTTATTGATTAAACTCGCTATATATCCCGCGCCAAAACCATTGTCTATATTTACCACAGACACTCCATTAGCGCAAGAATTAAGCATAGAAAGCAAAGCGGAAATCCCGCCGAAATTAGCGCCATAACCTACGCTTGTAGGAACTGCTATCACAGGACAAGAAACAAGCCCGCCTATTACTGTTGCAAGAGCGCCTTCCATACCTGCAACTGCCACAATAGCGCGGGCTTTTACCAAAATATCTTGTTTTGATAAAAGTCTATGTAATCCTGCAACGCCCACATCATAAAGCCGTTCAACGCGATTCCCCAAAACTTCAGCCGTGATTGCCGCTTCTTCGCAAACTGACATATCGCTTGTGCCGCCTGAGGCTATTACTATCAACCCTTTTTGCTCTTTTTGCGCATATTTTGCAATACCGAGCGACGCTATCGGCGCGTATCTTAAATCTATATTTTGCGAGATTAAAAAATCCGCAGTTTTTTGAGAAATGCGCGTGATTAGAATATCCGTTAAACCCTTATCAAGCATATTTAAGACAATTTTTTTGATTTGTTCGTCGGTTTTATTTTTTCCATAAATCACCTCCCCTATGCCTTGCCGTAAGCCCCGATGATAATCAATATTGGCAAAACCCAAATCCTCAAAAGGCTGGACTTGGAGTTTAAGCAAAGCGTCATCGGCAGAAATTTTGCCGTCCGAGACGCTTTGTAATAATTTTAAGATTTCTTCTTTGTTATTTGATTTTGGCATTTGAATGTTTTGTTATGATTGCATTGATTATTTTGTATAAGACGAAGAGTAATATTAAACCGACGATTCCTGCGCAGATATTGGACAAAGCGTTTTCTTTCATAAAAGGCATTGTATAATCGGTAAATATAGCGGTAGATTCTTCTACGCTTTGAGCAAAACCCATTTTAGCGGCTAAGAATTCTAGAGTGTCGGGCAAACCTGAAGCAAAAAGGCTTGCCAAAATAACTACCGCTATTGGAAAGGCATAAGCAAGCGCTTTTTTATTTATTTTCTTCATCCTGTCCTCCCATAATGTTATAAAAAACCTTTAATAAGACAATAGTGATTGCGCTTTCTAAAACGGCAAAAACCAAATGAAGCCTCATCATATCGGAAAAAGCGCCCATAAAAGAGATTTTTCCCGACATTGACAACTCAAACAAACAAAATAAAGCCGCCATCATCACAGAGAAAAAGCAAGCCGCGCAGACTGCCAAATAACAATTTTTTTCTTTCAACGCTTTGTATATATAATATGAGAGAAAAGAGCCTACAAAAGCCATATTCAATATATTTGCGCCAAGCGCAAGAATGCCGCCGTCTCCAAAAAAGAAAGATTGAACTATTAAGACTGAAGAAATTACTAAAACGCCCGCAAAAGGACCAACCAAAACCGCCGCAAAAACGCCGCCTATAAGATGAGCGGAAGTTGAAGATTGTATAGGTATATTAAACATCTGAAAAGCAAAAATCCAAATAGCGATAATGGCAAGTTTTTGAAAATACTGCTTTGCGCTTTTAGTAAAAGCCAAATGCCCGCCTGCAATTTTTTGACCATTGTTTCCTGCCAAAACGCCTACCAAAACCGTTACTGCTTTTAAAACTTTACTAAAACAATATCCTAAAATACCCACTGCGCCCGCAAGCAACCCGCTTGCAAGATTACTGTTTAAAAATCCATCTGGAATGTGCATGCTAAACCTCCATTTATTTTTTATTTACCGCTAATTCCCGCTTGTGCGTTTGACCCGCAACCTGCTTTTAAGCCGCCGCCTGCAGGTAAGACCTACAATCTCCTATATTATGCGGAGAGAGCAATGACGACAATACTTTTGCCTTATGCTTTATTGGCTTGTATTACATCTTTTGAAAGCGTTTCATTCATACTTCCGCTACGATAACCCAAGATGTCCATAGTTATATAAGTAAAACCTATTTTTTTAAATTCATCATGTACTTTCTTGCGGTTTTGAAGAGCGCAAATCAGCGAAAAACCAGATTCGTCAGTCTCAATTCTTGCAAGATTATTGTGCATTCTCACTCTAACTTGTCTTATGCCCATATCCAAAAGAAATTGTTCGGCTTTGTCTATCATAGACAATTTTTCGGGCGTGATTTCTTCTCCATAGGGAAAACGAGAAGATAGGCATGCAAAAGATTGTTTATTCCAAGTGGAAAGCCCAAGTTCTTTTGAAAGAGTTCTGATTTCTTCTTTATTAAGTTGGGCAAAACGCAAAGGACTTTTGATTCCTTTTTCCGCAATAGCCTTTAAGCCGGGGCGAAAGTCGCCATTATCGTCCATATTGGAGCCTTCAAAAATATTGTCTATTTTATTTTGGACGGCTATGTCTTGGATTTTGGAAAACAATTCAGATTTGCACAGATAACATCTATTGATAGGATTGCGGGAAAAGCCTTCTATATCTAATTCTTCGCTATCTACAATTATATGTTTGACGCCCTCTTTTTTGCAAAAAGCAATAGTCTCATTTAATTCTCTTTGCGGAAAAGAGCAAGAACGGGCGGTGATTGCAATAGTCTTATCTCCCAAAATGTCATGGCTTACTTTTAATAAAAAAGTGGAATCCACTCCTCCGGAAAACGCCACAGCGGCATTCCCGCAAGATGATATATATTCCCGCAATTTTTGTTCTTTTTGGCTTATGTCCATTTTTATTACTTCCAATGTTTGTATATCATTAATTGACTGGCGGGATAATAGCAAAAAGCCTTGTAAAAGACAAACAAACTGCATTCTATAATTATGCCTACACAAACACACCTCTTGCCATCAGGCATGTTGAAGGGATTATTGCAGTGGAACGCAAAAATAGTAGAAAATTCAGCGTGATGAACGCAGTTTGCATATTAGATTCTGACCCATAGGATGCGCAACAATTTACCCAAAAAATGAAAAAAATCCTATACTTATGTAAAAAAATAAATGATATGATATATAAATATACTATGGGCGTATAAATATATAAATATGGGGGGTTTACGATATAATAGTTAAACATTAAATTGGACGATGTTGTAATGCAAAGGCTGGCAATATTGCCAAACTTACTGACAGGATAAAAACTTATTATGCCAAACAAGCAATTATACAGCATTTAGAAGATTTAAAAGATGGGGCAAGAGCGGAAGGAGAGATTGAAAGAATTGCCATAGGGTAAGAATAGGTTTATTCGTATGGATTATGAAAGAAAATGGCTTATAGAGTTAAATTTTCGGCAATAGGACGAAAAGCATTTGCTAAATTAGACAATGCCATAAAAAGAGAAATCTCTCTTAAAAACCATGAGTCTTTTGGAAAATTGTTGCGATATGAATTTTTTGACTTATGTTGTTATCATATTGGAAGTTTTAGAGTTATCGCAAACATACAAAAAGTATTGGCAAATGCGACAAAATTTACAATTAAAACGAAATAACACCACATTGAATGAAACTTATGAAATTTATGAGGATGTTTTGAGAAAAACGCATTGATTATTGCGCGGGTTTCCATAAGTTTTTTGAAATTATTCTTAATAAATAAGATTTTTTCTCTTAGATCTCTTGCGCAACTAACACATAAGAATAGATGGACACTGTGTGCCCTACAACTATGCGCAAGGTAAACTCAGTTGCAGAGCGCAGGCTCAGATCCGTCGCGGAATCCATTTAAAAGTTCGTCATTCTCGAATGTCCTTGTATGGAATCCACTTTTGCCTAAGGCTGCATGAAATGTCCCGCCCCAGCCTGCGGATATTCTAAATGCTGGTAAGTAGAACGGCAGATAGAAAAGATGGGAGAGAAAAGACAACAAAAATAAAAAACAAATCTATAGACGCGCTACGCGCGTAAAAACAGAAAAAGAGAAAAATTGAATCAAAATCCCCAAAAAACCGAACCTTGTATGGGCGAATTTCAAATCTGTCCACCGTTACAAAATGCAAAACCGAAAATTTGATGAAGTTGAAATTGAAAACACATTGAAAAATAAATATGAAAATTGAAATCAAAAATATAAAAAATCTGAACCTTGTAGGGTGGTTTTAATACGCCGTTTTGTAAAAAGCCCAATCGTTTTGCAAAATCTTATATCACAAAAATTTGTAATCAAATTAAGAATATCTCCGACATTATCAAATTTCACAATTATTCATTTATTTGTTGCGATTTTTACAAATTGATAGAAAATGCTTCGGAGGACGATTTTATATATTGCGACCCGCCTTATATTGATAGATACAATGATTATTTTAACTCTTGGAATGAATATGATGAAAATAGGCTTTGCGTTGTTTTAAGCCAAACGAAAGCCAAATTTTTATTGTCCACTTGGCGCAGCAATAAATATAGGGAGAATGTTTACATAAAGAGTTTATGGAGCGGTTTCAATATAGACGCCAAAGAACATTTTTATCACTTGGGAGCGAGTGAAAAAAATAGAAATTCTATGACAGAGGCTCTCATTTCAAATTTTGTCAGCGATAATACTCAAAAAGATTTTTCTATTAAAAATATTCAATTGCCGTTATAAATATAAACAACTTATGTAAAAGTTGAAATAAAATGAATAAAACATATTATCTCCTGTTTGCATAATAGAATTTTAAATTAAAGGTATTTATGAATACAAATTTATCTACTCAATCCCATTTAAATTATAGTCAAAGAGTTAATCTCGGCAGTTATTATACTAATCTTGAAATAGTTGATTTTATCTACGGGCTTTTAAAAAAGAATATCGCAAGTTTTAATGATTATTGTATTTTAGATACTTCTTGCGGGTATGGTTCTTTTTTTGGAACGGATTTGCCCAATAGAAGAATCGGCGCTGATATTGATTTGAACGCTTTAAAAGAAGCGCAAAAGAATTTTGACAGCATTGAATTTTATCATCAAAATGGTTTGCAAAATATCAGCAGAACAAAATACGCCTTATCTCAAAAAGACAAACTTATAATAGTCGGCAACCCGCCTTATAATGATAGAACTTCAATAATCAGGCATAGTATTAAACTTAATGATGCTGGCGCTATTGACGATGATGTAAATACAAGGGATTTAGGCATTTCCTTTATGCTTTCTTATAATAAACTTTGCGCTGATTTTGTATGCGTTTTGCACCCATTGTCATATCTAATTAAAAAATCAAATTTCTCGCTTTTAAAACCTTTTGCGAGCAATTATCAACTTTTGGATTCCCTCATTATAAGTAGCGGAGTATTCTCGCAAACTTCAAAAACAATGTCATTTCCAATAATAATAGCGCTGTATAAAAGATGTCTTTTGGGTATGGATTATGAGTTCGTCAAACAATATGATTTCAAAACAAGTGAAAAGACAAAATTCAAATTGAAAGATTTTGATTCAATTGAACGCTATATTGCAAAGTATCCAAACCAACAATCGGTGCGCGCGCAGGAAGCAGTTGCAAAATTTTGGACAATGAGAGATATAAATGCTTTAAAAAGAAATAGCACTTTTATTGATGAGATATGCTCAAATACTGTTTTTATTACAAAAGATAAATTTGATTATTATTGTTATGTTGACGTTTTTAAAGAATATGCCAAAAATATCCCGTATTATTTCGGCAATTGCGATGTGATGATAGACAATAAAAAATTTTTAGAATTAAGAGATTGTTTCAGATTTGAGAGCATTAAAAACAATCCTTGCTATCAAAAAAATTTGCTTTGCCATCGGTAAAACTACCTAAAGAAAAAATAGAGGGATATTTTAAAAATCTACTAGGAGAACATCGCGCCAATTAGAATAAAGACATTGCCTTGAAAAGGGGGTGAAGGACGCAATGCGGGAGAGGGGACGCTAAAGTCAATCGCTACCCCCAAACCCTGAAAGGATTTAATGTAGTTAATAACCCCATATTGCCTGCAAGGCTATGCGGGGACAACAGGAGCGCGTCGCGACCCTCACCCGTAGTTGCGCGACACCTTCTCCTTCTCAATAGTCCCTTTTCCTATCATATCCTCTCATATGGGAGAGAGACTTTGAAAAGCATGCCTTGAAAAGAGGGAGAGGGTCGCGAAAGCAGGAGAGGAAAAATAAGGAAAAAGGAGATATTATGTATTTTTCAAAAATGTTTATTCCTACGCTTAAAGAGGCGCCGTCGGATGCGGATATTGTTTCGGCTAAACTTATGATTAGGGCGGGGATGATTAGGAAATTGGCGTCGGGATTATACGAGTATTTACCGCTTGGGCTTAAAAGTATTAGAAAAGTCGAACAAATAATAAGAGAAGAATTAAACGCTATCGGCGGACAGGAAGTCAGTATGCCTTTGATTATGCCTAAGGAAATGTGGGAAGAGACTGGGCGCTGGAGCGTCTATGGCAAAGAGTTGTTTAGGCTTAAAGACAGAAAAAATGCCGAATTTTGTTTGGCGCCGACTCATGAAGAGGCTATTACAGATTTAGCCCGCAGAGAAATCCGCTCGTATAGACAATTGCCCGTGATGTTTCATCAATTTACTGAAAAGTTTAGAGATGAAATCCGCCCGCGCTTTGGCATAATGCGCAGCCGCGAATTTCTTATGAGCGACGCTTATTCTTTTCATGCCGACGAGGCTGATTTGGAAAGATATTATAGAGATATTTTTGCCGCCTATGAGAGAATTTGTAAAAGGTGCGGTTTTAAGTTTAGACCCGTAGAGGCGGCTTCAGGCGCAATCGGAGGCTCTTATTCTCATGAATTTATGGTTCTTGCAGATACGGGAGAAGAAGAAATTGCATGGTGTTCTTGCGGATATGGAGCAAATAGCGAGAAAGCCGAATGTTTAAAAAGAGAAATTGCAAAAGAAAATCCTCTGCCCAAAAAAGAAATAGAAACGCCCAATGCCGGGACTATTGAAGAAGTTTCAAAATTACTAAATTCCAATGCTGAAAAATTCATTAAAACTTTAATCTATCTTGCCGATGGCAAAGCAATTGCCGTTTTAGTAAGAGGCGATGATGAAATAAATGAAATCAAACTTCAAAGCATTTTGTGCGCAAATGAAATTGTTTTAGCGGATGAGCAAACAGTTCAAAAAATCACAAATGCTCCTATAGGTTTTGCCGGTCCTATAGGTTTAAACAATATTCAAATCATCGCGGATTTAACCGTTCCGGAAATTCCCAATGCCATAACGGGCGCAAACAAAAAAGATTTTCATATAAAAAATGTCAATTATGACAGAGATTATAAAGCCGATATAATAGCCGACATTAGAAAAGTCCGTCATGACGATATATGCCCCCGCTGCAAAAAAGAAAAATTGCAATTTTCCCGAGGCATAGAAATCGGTCATACTTTTAAACTCGGCGTAAAATATTCAAAATCTATGAATGCCGTCTATCTTGATACAAACGGCAAAGAAAATCCCGTCGTTATGGGCTGTTACGGCATAGGCGTATCAAGAATTTTAGCCGCCACAATAGAGCAATCTCACGATGAAAACGGCATTATTTGGACTGACAATATCGCTCCTTTTGAAGTCTTAATAGTTCCGATAAATTTTGCCGACGCTAAAACAAAAGAAATAGTCAAACTGATATATAAAGAATTGACAGACAAAGGACTTGAAGTTTTGATAGACGATAGAGATGAAAGAGCGGGAGTAAAGTTTAAAGACGCGGATTTAATCGGCATTCCATACAGAATAACGATAGGCGAAAAAGCGCTCGTAAACGGCAATGTAGAATTTAAAGCCCGCCGCGATAGCAAAGAAGCCGTCAAACTTTTAAAACCTCAAGAAGCAATAGCGCAGATATTAAAAATCTACGCTAAAAACTAAAAAAATAGAAAGGAGAGTATCACATGAAGAAATTCTTTAAGTTAGAAGAAAACAAAACAACGGTAGGAATTGAAGTTTTAGCGGGGCTCACCACATTTTTTGCTATGGCTTACATCATTTTTGTAAATCCCTCAATTTTGTCTTTGACGGGTATGCCTTGGGGCGGAGTTTTTGCCGCTACTATTATAGGTTCGGCTTTGGGAACCTTGCTCGTCGCTCTTTACGCTAATGTTCCCTTCGCTTTCGCGCCGGGCATGGGTCTCAACGCTTTTTTCACATTCACTCTTTGCATGCAGATGGGATACACTTGGCAAGAAGCGCTTACAATAGACATCATCAGCGGAATAATTATCGTCATAATCACAGTGACAAAATTTAGAAAGACAATAGTATTGTCAATTCCCGCTTTCTTAAAAGATTCTATCAGTTGCGGCATAGGCTTATTTATCGCCTATATCGGTTTAAAAAATGCGGGTTTTTTAAATTATATCGGCGATTCAGTCAATGGTTTAGTGAGCGGAAAAAGCATAGTGCCTACGCTTTCAAGTTTTGGCAACAATCATGCTTTGCTTGGTCTTATAGGTTTAGCGGTCATGGCTATTCTTATGGCAAGAAAAACGAAAGGCGCAATTTTTATCGGCATAATAATTACAACTATCATAGGCATACCTATGGGGATTGTAAATATCTCAGAAGCAAAATTCTTTGATATAAGCTCGGCAGGCGCTATTAAAGATGTGGCTTTCGCAGCTTTTGGCGATAGCGGTTTTGCCTCGCTTTTTGCTCAACCGGGCAGAGTGTTGATGACTATCACGGCAGTTCTTGCAGTTTTTCTATCGGCGACTTTTGACGCCATAGGAACATTTATAGGCACAGGCAAAATCAGCGGAATTTTTGACGATTCAGAAACTGCCGCAGTAAATAAAAAAGGCTTCAATACAAAATTTGAAAAAGCCTTATTTTGCGACGGCATAGCCTCGGCTACAGGCAGTTTGTTGGGAACGAGCACAGTCACCACTTATATAGAGAGCGCCGCAGGCATAGCGATAGGCGGCAAAACAGGTTTGACGAGCGCGGTAGTCGCCGTTCTTTTTCTTATATGTTTGCCTTTTGCCGGACTTTTCGGCATAGTTCCCGGCGAAGCGACAGCCCCCGCTTTAATCATAGTAGGCGTTTTGATGATGTCTGCCGTAGTAAGAATAAACTGGGCAGATATAGCCGAAGCCATCCCCGCCTTTTTAACAATCGCAATAATGGCTTTCTCATACAATATAAGTTATGGCATAGCGGCAGGTTTCATTTTTTACAGCCTAATCAAAATCTTTGGCGGCAAAATCAAAGAAGTCCATCCCATACTATTAACAGTAGCCGCCCTATTTCTAATAAATTTCATAATAACAGCGCTGAAATAGAAGCAAGGTAAAATAGCCCATAGTCTTATATATGTTTTCCCCTCTCCCTTGACGGGAGAGGAGGAATGCGGAGGTTAGTATGACGGACATTAAAAAGATAAAACAAAATGGGAAAGTTTATACTCCGCAGTATATTGTTAACAATATGCTTGATTTTGTCGGATATACAGATGACAATATTTTAAGCAAGCATATTGTTGACAATAGTTGCGGCGATGGCGCTTTTTTAACGCAAATAGTTGATAGATATTGCCGCGCTTTTTTAAGAAATAATTCCAATAAATTAAATTTGAAGAAAAATCTTGAAAAATACATTCATGGAATTGAGATTGAGCAAGAAGAAGCGCAAAACTGTAAAACCAATTTAAACAAAGTTGCCCAAAAATTTAAAATAAAAAATACCAATTGGAATATTATTTGCGGCGATTCATTAGAAATATCTGATTTTAACGGTAAAATGGATTTTGTCGTAGGCAATCCGCCTTATGTCAGAGTTCATAATTTAATTGATAGTTATGACAAGGTAAAATCTTTTCAATTTGCAGGAGCGGGAATGACAGATTTATACATTGTGTTTTTTGAAATAGGATTTAATATGTTAAATCAAACGGGGAAAATGTGTTTAATTAGCCCAAGTTCATTTTTTAGAAGTAAATCAGGAAGCGTTTTAAGAAGTCATATAAAAAGAAAGCGCTGTTTATCAAAAGTCATAGATTTGGAACATTTTCAACCTTTTGAAGCGGCGGCATATACTGCGATTACAATGTTTGATAATAATAAACATACGGATATTGATTATTATGTATATGATGGACTTAGTAAAAGTCCTCGTTATATTGAGCGGCTAAGTTATGATGATTTTTTTATAGACAATAAAATAGTTTTATCAAATAAAAAACAATTATCAATGCTGTTGAATATAGAAGATTATTATAAAAACTCATCTCCAAGAGAAATAGTAGTAAAAAATGGATTTGCCACATTAGCCGACGCCGCTTTTATCGGGGATATAGATATAAATGACGAATTTGTGATTGATATTATAAAAGCCTCAACTGGAAAATGGAAAAAATGTATATTTCCTTACTTATGCAATGGAAAACCAATTTCTGAAATAGATTTACAAAAAAAACACAAAGCGGTGTATAACTATTTGTTAAATCAGAAAGAGCTATTGCTAAAACGGGACATTTTAAATAGAGGCGATTGGTTTTTGTTTGGAAGGACACAAGGCATAAATGATGTGTTCAGATATAAAATCGCAGTTAATTCAATAATCAAAGATATTGCAAGCATAAAGATAAATGAAATTCCTTCCGGGAGCGCAGTATATAGCGGATTATATATTTTATCTCCTTACACATTTCATGACATACAATCAGCTTTGTTATCTCAAGATTTTATTGATTATTTAAAACTGCTCAAAAATTATAAAAGCGGCGGATATTATACTATGTCGTCGCTTGAATTAGAAAAATACCTGACTTACAAAATACAAGGTGCAATTTATGAACAACAAGAACTTTTTAGAAAAGTTAATTGAAGGATTTAAATCTTATCTTTCAACAGGCGCCAATAGCAATGAAAAATTAAAAATTATCCATAGCGCGATATCGGAAGATATAAAGAATAGGCTCGGAAACAAATATCAAGTTTTTTCATTGGGGTTAGATAGCGGCAAAGAAAAACGAATTCAAGGAAGATATATTGATAAATGGGTTGATATAACTATTGCAATAGACGAAAAACCGATAGCGGGGATAGGATTTAAATTTGTTATGAGCAATTATCAACAGAATTCTAATAATTATTTTGAAACTATGTTGGGAGAAACAGTTAATCTTAGAGTTAATAAAATCCCATATTTTCAAATGCTTATTGTATTCGAAAAGACCCCGCGCTATAAAGATGGAGGAAAATTAAAGAATTTTGAAATTTTAAATAATGAAAATTTTAAAAAATACACAATTCTGTCAAAAGATAATATTGAAGTTTTTTTCCATACTCCAACAAAAATGTTAATTTATATCCTTAAACTTCCAGAAGCCGATAAGACCGTTGTTAGCAGAGAAAAGTATGCAGAGTATTATAAAAATAAAAATTTTAAAGTATCTAATGCTTTTGATAATTTACAATTTGATTCAGGAGTGATATTAAACGATTTTGAGAAATTTATTGAGAAAGCAGTTTCTTATATAAAAAGTATTTGAGGCATAAATAATAGTTAGCCTACTCGTCGCGGCAAACGATGCCATCGACTACTCATGACAAATTTTATCCGCATTCAGCAAAAACTTGCCATAAATAATGTATTTGATTGGAAAGATAAAGAAATTGCGGCGGCTAAAAGCCTTGTGAACGCTTGACTGAAAGTCAGTAAGATAAGGTTAAGAAGTTGATAACAGATTGAAAAATCAATTAAATTTTAGATAATGGAGATAAAAGCAAATGTCATCAACTACCCATGAAAATGAAATAATTTTCTATCGGTCAAACAATACAATTCAACTATTTCAATTTTGGGAATAGTTCAAAGTGAAGGTAATATAAAACTTCCCAACTGCCTTATATAAATATCCAACAGCGCCAAATGTTGCGGAAATAAAGCAAGAAAGGGGCATAAAAATGGACAACAAAACAATGACAGTTTTTGAAAACTTTAAAATCAGAAAACATTATGATGAGCAAAAAGAAAAGTGGTATTTTTCCGTGGTTGACATTATCGCCGCTTTAATTGGGCAGGATGATTATCAGAAAGCAAGAAATTATTGGAAGGTGTTAAAAAACAGATTGAAAAATGAAGGTGGAATTGAAACGGTTACAAATTGTAACCAGTTGAAAATGACAGCTTATGACGGCAAGGAGCGGCTTACCGATGCCGCTGATGTAGAAACTTTGCTAAGGCTTGTTCAGTCTGTGCATTCTCCAAAAGCCGAGCCGATTAAATTATGGCTTGCAAAAACAGGATATGAGCGCATAGAAGAAAGCGCAGACCCTGAAAAATCTATTGCCCGCGCCCGCAAAAACTGGGAAAAGCATGGTAGAAGCAAAACTTGGATACAAAGAAGAATGATGGGACAGGAAACCCGCAACAAATTGACGGATTATTGGAAAGAACATCAAGTAACTCAAGATGAGGAATTTGCGATTTTGACTAATATAATTCATCAAGAATGGTCAGATTTGACTGTCAAAGAGCATAAAAAATTAAAAGGCTTAAAGAGCCAAAATTTGCGAGACCACATGAGCGAAGCGGAACTTATTTTTACAGCATTGGCGGAGTTGTCAACAAGACAAATAGCCCAGACAGAACAAGCGATTGGAATGCCGCAAAATGCCAAAGCGGGTAAAAAAGGCGGCGCAATCGCCAAACAAGCAAGGCTTAAATTGGAACAAGAAACAGGCAAAAAAGTAATCACAGGGCAAAACTTTTTGCAGGCGAGCCGTCAAATTAAAAAATTACAATAGAGACAAAAATGAACAAACCGCAACTTTTACTTCCTGCTGGAAATATGGACGCTTTTAAAACTGCCCTCTTATACGGCGCAGACGCCGTCTATGCCGGGTTGCCGTCTATGAATTTGCGTTCAAGGGAAAATTTTCCTATTGAGGATTTACAGGAATGTATAAAAAAATCTCATAGTCTTGGCAAAAAAACATATCTTGCCTTAAATCTTTTTTCCCGCAATAAAGATATAGCGAAGTTAGACGCCGCTATTTCTACAATCAAATTTTTAAATCCCGACGGATTGATAATATCCGACCCGGGCATTTTTGCAAAAATCAAAAAAGAAATTCCAGACTTGCCTTTGAATGTCTCAACTCAGGCTAATGTTTGCTCTTGGCTTACTGTTGATTTTTGGCAAAAACAGGGGGCGGCTTTATGCGTTTTGGGACGAGAAGTTTCTTTTAAAGAGGCTGTAGAAATTAGAGAAAAATGTCCCGATACTAAACTTGAAATTTTTGTCCACGGCGCTATGTGCATCAGTTATTCAGGCAGATGTTTATTGTCCGCATTTATGGCTTCCCGCAGCGCTAATGCGGGGCTATGCGCCCACTCTTGCAGGTGGAAATATAAAAGCAAATTGGTTTTGGAAGAAGAAATGCGCCCCAATGAATTTTTAGAACTTTATGAAGACGAGCAGGGCTCTTATATTTTAAATTCAAAAGATTTATGCCTTATGCCAAAACTCAATCAAATTCTGTGCGCAGGTTTTGACTCTTTAAAAATAGAAGGCAGGAATAAAAGCGAATACTATATAGCCCAAACCGCCCGCGCTTATCGCAAAGCAATAGACGATTATTTTGAAAATCCAAAAGATTGGAAAGCAGACATTTATATGCAAGAACTTTTGACTTTGCAAAACAGAGGATATACTACGGCTTTTTTTGACGGCGTTCCAGACGGTTCTGATCAAAATTTTAACGATACGGCAAGCATTAGCGATTGGCAAAGTGCGGGAATAGTCAAAGGCTATAAAGATTGCTTATTAGAAATTGAAGTGAAAAACAAAATTCAAAAAGGACAAGAAATAGAATTGTTATCCCCATATCAATTTGAACCGTTCAAAATTGTAATAGACAAAATGATTGATGGAAAAAACAATAAAGAAATAGATTTAATGTCTGCCGGCAAAACAGGACAAACAATAAAAATCCCAATCAAAGACGCCAAATTGTTTCCAAAATATACTGTCGCTCGCAAGCGCTGTCCGTCATTGCAAGATTGATTCGCAATCAGAATACAAACAATTTTAAAAGAGATTGGGCGGCATTTTCGTCATTGCGGGCTTGACCCGCAATCTCTGCTATCGCATTAGTTGTCAATTGCGCGCTTTGTCGTGTTTTCAGTCTGCGCATATCGCAGCGGCGGATTTCAAACCCGCCCAAAAAGTTGTCATTCTATACCGAGTCATTTTGTCTTGTCATTGCGCGTCCTGCGGCTTCACGCAGAATGACATATCAAAAAAGGAAATTAAAATGCCCCATTTTTATGTCTTACCTCAAAATACCGTCAATGGCAGTTTTTTTATGGAAGATGAACTCGCCCACTATGTTGCCGCCGTGCGTCGTTTTAAAGTCGGCGATGAAATAAATCTTTTTGACGGTCTTGGAAAATCTTTTAAGTGCGAAATTACAAGCATTGATAAAAACCGTATCAGCGGCAAAATTTTATCTTCTTCGTATCAAAAGTCGTCTTTTGAAATCAATTTATATACCGCTATTCCCAAAGGCGAAAGATTTGAATGGCTTATAGAAAAATGCGCGGAACTCGGCATTTCAAAAATAATCCCTATAAATACTGCAAGAAGCGTTCTCACAGAAATTTCCGAAAACAAACTTGAAAGATTTAAAAGAATATCTATTTCGGCAAGTTCTCAATGCGGGCGCGCCGACATTATGGAAATTTGCCGTCCTTTGAATTTTCAAGACGCTTGCAAAAAAACCGTTTCAGACAAAACTATAAATATCTTGCCTTGGGAAAGTGAAAATAATCTGTCTATATTACAGGTTTTAAACGGAGAAACCTTAAAAGGCGGCAATGCCGCCGCTTTTATTGGACCCGAAGGCGGTTTTGAAAATTCTGAGATAGATTTTGCAAAAAGACTCGGCTTTCATACGGTAAGCCTTGGCAAAAACATTTTAAGGGTAGAAACCGCCGCCGTCGCTACAGCGGTATTAGTAATGTCGTCATTGCGCATATCGTAGGGGCGGGTTTCAAACCCGCCTATCCGCACGATTGACAAAAAACAAAAAGGCAAACGGCAGGCAAATAATGATTTGCCGCTACAAACAACATAATATCGGTTGCGCAAGGGGACTAATCTACAACAATCAAGGACAATATCAATAGACCTCTTGTATAATTGATATACAAAAAATGTAAGAATATAAGGTTGTTATTGTGGACTTGCTATTCGTTGCGGGTTTGACCTGCGCGGTATAGAAAATATAAGCCATATTCAAATTAAGCGTCAATCTCGCAACCGCGGTAAAGCCGCGCCTATCGCATCATTCTCGAATGTTGCGCCAGCGCGTCATTCCCGAATGTCTCTGTCGGGAATCCATTTTTGCCATTGCCTTTTTTAACTTGGATTCCCGATAACAAATTTCGGGAATGACGAATAAAAGGCTTGCCCTATTTTCAAGCGGGTTGATGACAACGGTAACTCGCTGTCATTGTGCGCCCCGCGATTTCGCGCAAAATGACAATGTCCGTCTATTTTTATATGTTGGTTGCGCAAGAGGTCTAATGAAAAAATTTTATATCTATTCTTTCGGCTGTAAAGTCAATCGTTATGAAACAGAACTCATATCGCAAAAATTAAAAAGCGGCGATTATGAAATAGCCGATACTCCCCAAGAGGCAGACGCAATAATTTTTAATTCTTGTTCTGTCACAAACAATGCCGACAAAGAGTGTTTATATTTAATCAGGAAATCTTTAAAACTACCTCAAAAACCGCAAATCATTCTCACAGGGTGCCTTGCAATCAATAAATTTCAAGAGTTAAAAAAACTCTTTCCATCTATTGAAGTAATATCAGACAAAAAAACTTTATATTTACAGCCTGACAATCAAAGCATAATCTCTTTTGAAAATCATCATCGCGCTTTTATCAAAATCCAAGACGGCTGCAATAGTTTCTGCTCATATTGCATAGTTCCTTATATAAGAAGCCAAATGTGGAGCAAGCAGCCGGAGGCTGTTCTTTCAGAAATAGAAAATCTCGTCAAAAACGGATACAGCGAAATAGTTTTGACAGGCATACACATCGGCAAATACGAAGGCGGTATAGCCCCGCTGATAGAAAAAATAGTCAAAATCCCGTTGGATTTTAGAATCCGCATATCGTCCATAGAAATCAATGAAATTAATGACTATCTATTGTCTTTGATGAAAGATTATGAAAACAAAATATGCTCTCACCTACACATACCATTACAATCAGGCAGCGGCGGTATTTTAAAATTGATGAACAGACAATACGCAAGCGCCGTCTTTGAAAACAAAATCCAAAAAATTGCCGCTATGTTTAAAAACATAGCCATAACAACAGATATCATAGCTGGTTTTCCAAGCGAGACAAATGCTCAACACAAAGAAACTTGCGACTTTATAAAAAGAAATCCATTTTCAAGGCTGCACATTTTTAGATATTCAGACAGAAGCGGCGCAAAAGCCTCAAATTTCAAAAACAAAGTCCCGCCTCAAGAAATCAAAGCCCGTTCCAAAGAACTATTAGGAATAGACAAATCAAAAAGAAAAGACTTTTTAACGGCAAATACAGGCTCAACAAGAAAAGCAGTCAGCATATCTCCCAATGCATCTCTAACAGACAATTACATAACCATTTCAAACGCCGCATATCAAAAAGGCATTTTTGATATTAAAATAGAATAGATATCTTGCAAAACACAAAAATTCATTGAAATCAAAAACGCATTGAAAAAACAATATGAAAGATGAAATCAAGAATATAAAAATATGAAAATCCCAAAAACCCATGAAACTTGTAGGGCGCGGGTTTTCAACTCGCCCACCCTTACGAATTAGATGATTAAATGCGAGGTTTCTTAAAAGCGGACAGAAACAAAAACCGGACGAGAAATCGTCTTAAAATTAAATAAAACCATCCACAAATAAGGATAATTGCGGGTAGTTTTTATGTTTTATAAGCAAATAGCAAGCAAACAATTGAATATAGATGCAATGGACCTCTTGCATAACTGATATACAAAAAATGTAAGAATATAAGATTGCCGTTGTGCGCTAACAGAACTCATCAGTGCGAAAACAAGATTGTCATTCTGCGCGAAGCCGTAGAATGACACTATCCCTCTATTTTTATGTGTTGGTTGCGCAAGAGATCTAATGGATAAAAAACCGCGCAGGCTAAAAGCGTAATGCTTTTGGTTTGCGCGGTTTTTTTGTTTGGCGGGGGCAAGAGCAAAAGAGCAAGGTATGGGAAACGCAAAGAAGGCGGTAATTGAGACTAAAAGGAGCGGCAAGACGGCGTTGATAATGCGGGAGATGGCGATAAGGGCGGCAAAAGAGGCAGACCATGTGATGTTTAGGGTTAAGATGGCGTATGTAAAGTAAGTTGAAAGACTTCTTTCCAACGCCCGCGCCTTTAAGGTCTGTCAAAAGCAACAGAACGCTAATTCCAAAGCCTGAACTTGATTTATACAGAGGCGAAGCCGACGATATAGCGAATATATCTAACCGCATAAAAATACTTGTAAAAGCAATCAAGGCGAACGGGTTTTATCCCGCAAGGTTTAAAGATTCAATAACGAAACTTGAAAACACCGACGACACGGAGTTGATAGCCGTAGATTTTGCCGACGATATTAGAGATTTAGGCGGCATAGACAAGATGTTTCATTACAAGCCGATAGCGCAGTTTGAGCAAGTGGCAAAAGGATTATACGCTCAACAACAAAACTTAATCCAAGAGATATACGAGATAACAGGGATAAGCGACATAATGCGCAACATATCCAAAGAAGAGACAGCCACAGCAACAAGACAAAAAGGCAAGTTTGGAAGTTTAAGATTACAACAAAGACAATCGGCGTTAAACAATTACATCAAATCAATCTATACCATAGCGACAGAGTTAGTTTGCGAGTTATTTGACATAGACGCGTTAAAAGAAATCACATCAATGGCATTGCCTACAAACCAAGAACTTGCAGACTTTCAAACAAAACAGCAAACCGTTCAATCGCAATTTCAATCGGCAATGCAAGCCTATCAACAACAAATGCAACAAGCGCAAGCGCAAGGACGGCAGTTGCAAATACAGGCTCCGCAACAACCGCAGGTTGCGCCGGAAGTATTAAAGTATTTTTCAAATCCCACATGGGAGAAGTTAAAGGAATACATAGAAGACAGCCGTTTACGCTCTTATTTGCTTGATGTAGAGACAAATTACAGCGTATGGGAGACAGATTTAGAAACGCAAAAATCGCGCACAGAGTTATTTACAACAATTACGGACACCATACAAAAAGCGTCGCCGATAATAGCGGCAACGCCTGAACTTGCGGACATTTATATGAAGTTGATTAGTTTCACCATAGACGGCTTTAAAGTATCAAGAAGCCTAAAGAACGGCATAGAGGACGCGTTGTTAGAGATAGTAGAGAACATAAAAAAGAAACAAGCGCAGCCTCCGCAACAACAGCCTGACGCTCAAATGCTGCTTGCGCAAGCGGAGATGAAAAAAGCGGAAGCGGAAGGCATAGTAGCAAAAGCAAGAATGCAGGAAGCTCAAGTAAAAGCAATGCAAGCGCAGGCGGAACTGCAACTTGAGCAAGCCAAAGTAAATATAGACACGCAAGCCAAACAAGCCGACATTCAACTTAAAGCGCAAAAGAATCAGATAGAGGCGGCAAAGCCGCTTTTTCCACAAACGATATAGGGTTATAAAAGATGGATTACAAAGACATCACCCAACCCATACAAGCGGGCTTTAACAATTCAGATATAGGCATAGCGTTTAACCGCTCAATGCCGCGACCTGAAGAATACGAAAGATTAAGTCCGTTTAAAAAAGCGATAGCGGCAGGGGCAAGCATGGTAAGCGACAGTCCCGTATATATGCTTGGCGGGTTATTGGGCGCAGTAGCGGGCGGAGCGGGCGCGCCGATAGGAGCATTAGGATTACAAAGAGGATATAGGCAATACTTAAACGAATTATACGGCAATGATGAAAACAGAAATACTGATATTATTTCAAGAGGCGCAAGGGTAGGCAGGGAGAGTTTATACGGAGCGGGCGAGGGTTTAGCGACGCAAAAAGCGGCTCAACTTTTAGGCAGCTTTGCTCCGCTTGTTTTAAACAAAATCGTAAATAAAAGAGTTCCGACGGTGAATGTAACTGACGATATGCTTATAAAACTTGAAAACAATTTACCTAATGGAATAAATAATCCTTTTTATAAATTCGTGCAAGACAATAGAAAATGGATAGAGATGAAGCCTCAAATGGAATCAAATGCAGAAAGATATATCAACAATAAATTTGGAGTGAACAATTTAGACACTGCGGTAAAGGTAAAGTCGCCGATAGAGGATATAAACATAACGCCTGAATATTTGCAAAAACTTGTAAATCACCCGAGGGATATTCACAGAAACGAATTTGTTCCAGAGGCTTTGGCAACTTTGGAAAGACCAAATCAGATTGTCAAAGATGCGCAAGGAAGGAATAATTATTTTAAATTGTTTTATGATGGAAAGTTTAAGCCTCATTTAAGCGGCGTTTCGCAGAAAGCAGATGAAACATTTTTCAATACAAGTTTTCCATTACAAGGCAGAAATATCACAAAAAGAATAGCGGGCGATACTATTTACCAAAAAAAAGACGCCCCGCGGTGGGTAACACCGCGTGCGTCGACCCAATATATAGTAAATAATTCAAAAAGAATCAACGAGACAATGCGGAAATTGCTGGGCAGTTTTTACAAGAAATATAAAAAGTAATCTGTGAGGTTCCACTCCACAAAAGATTTACAGGCAGTCAAACAAACAAAAGGAAAACAGGAGGAAGCAATGGAAAACGAAGAAATTAACCCGACGGTAGAAGACGGAGCAATCCCTCAGGAGACGCAATCGGAACAAACGCAAGTAGAGGGGGACGCAGGCAAACCGACTGAGGTCAACCCATCCAAGAACGCTTTACAACTTGCCCTTGAAAAAGCGCAGAAGGAAATTGACGATAAAGACGCAGAGGAACAAAAGGCAAAACAAAAAGGAGCAGACGGCAAACAAGGCAAGGCGCAACCCAAGAAAGACGGCGAAAACAAAGACGATGACAAAACAAAAACGGACGACGGCAAAACTCCAAAGGTTCAAGACAAAGGCGGCAAGCAAGAGTTTGCGCCGCAAGAGCATTGGACTGACGAGCAGAAGGAGTTTTTTAACGGATTAGAACCGCAAAATCAAAAGAAAGTTTTAGATATGTATAAGGGCATTCAAAAGGTTTACGAGAAAAAGACGCTTGACTTATCCAAACAGCAAAAGAGTTATGAGCAATTCAACAAAGCGTTTGAACCTTACGAGGACATTTTCAAAAAGCAAAACATAGACAAAGGCGCATATATCAAGCAGATGATAGATTTAGACAGGCAGGCGACTGCAAATCCTGTGGAGTTTGCGATAAAGTTTATGCAGTCAAGGGGATTAAATTTAGACCACATAATTGCGGGCATACAACAGATGTCAAGCCCCGAGTATCAGCACATAGCGCCGTTAAAACAGAAATTAGAAAGTTTGCAAAAGCAAATAGAAAGCGAGACCTCAAACAAAGAGTCTGTCAAGTTTGAGGGATTGATAGAAGAGTTTAAAAACGAGACGGACGAGTCGGGAAATTTGGCGCATCCATATTTTGACGAAGTGCAGGAACAAATGGCGCAAATCTCTACTGCTACTGGGGAGACAGACCTTGCCAAGATATACGAGCAAGCGTTATGGACTACGCCGGAAGTAAGAGCAAAGTTGATAGAAGCGGAAAAGCAAAAAGTAGCGCAGGCAAAACAAAAGGAAGACCAAGCAAAAAAGACGCAAGCGGCGGCGGGCTTGCACATCAAGAATTCAGCGGCTCCAGCCAATCCTCCCAAAAAGCAAGGATTGAGGAGCATAATAGAAGAACTTGATGGAGAATAAACCGTCGTAAAGAAAACTAAAGTCAATCGCCACAATCAAACCCTGAAAGGGTTTAATGAAGTTAATAACCCCGTATTGCCTGCAAGGCTATGCGGGGGCGATAAAGTCAATCGCAACAATCAAACACTGAAAGGGTTTAATGCAGTTAATAACCCCGTATTGCCACAGGCTATGCGGGGACGATAAAGTCAATCGCCACAACCAAACCCTGAAAGGGTTTAATGCAGTTAATAACCCCGTATTGCCGCAGGCTATGCGGGGACGATAAAGTCAATCGCCGCACCCAAACCCTGAAAGGGTTTAATGTAGTTAATAACCCCGTATTGCCTGCAAAGGCTATGCGGGGACACAAGGAAACCAAAATGCAAAACTTTTTAAGGAACAAAATCAAAACCATTTTTATAAGTCTTGGCGGCGGGTGTAATTTGTCATGCTCTTATTGCTCGCAAAAAAAAGAACACATAGAAAACATAGCCGTCGTCAACAAAGACATATATAGATTTATCAAAGAGCATGCGTCTTATCACAGCAAATCCGACAAATTAAAAGTCTTATTTTACGGCGGCGAACCGCTTTTATATTTTGACAAAATCAAAACCATTGCCAAAAAAATCAAAAGCAAAAAAATACATTTCACAATAATCACCAACGGCAAACTATTAAATCAGGAAATAGTAAAGTTTTTAAATAAATATAAATTCGGCGTTCAAGTGTCTTGGGACGGGCGGGCAAGTTTAGAAAGCAGAGGCTTTGACGCCGTGAAAGAAAAAAAGGATTTATTGTTTAAACTAAACTCAATGTCGTTCTCGTCTATTATCACGGACAAATTGAGATTAAAAGATTTAGTTGAGGATATTGAAACATTCAATACAGAGTATGCCAAACGCAATAACGGGCGTATTGCTAATGCAATAGTTGACGCTGTTAGAGACAGAAATAATGCCGCAGGACGCATAGATTACAATGTATTAGAGCAAGACATGAGAGACTTGATTAAAAGCGTATTTGTAGAAGGTAAAAACGAGTCGTTTAAATATTGGTTTAATTTAGAGTTTAAAAATTTAAGAAACTTTATAACCGTTTATAAAGACAAACAAAGCGTCCTGTCTCCTTGCCCTGAAGGTTTGCAGCATATCAGCATAAATTTGAAAGGAGACATTTTGCATTGCCATAATGCAAGCGGCATAAACGGGACTATATACAGCGATTATTATGAGTATTTAAGCAAGGTATTGAGTAAAACCAAGTCCTGTCAAGAAGGCGCTTTCTGCGAAGTATATTCATTATGTAAAGGCGGGTGCAAACTTGCCAATGCGCTCGGCGAAAATACGGACATATATTGCCAATCGCGCAAAGCGTTGTTAAAACCGATTTTAGAGTTTGTATCTTATTTACATTATGCGCTAACAAAGGAGGTTGTAAATGTTTGAAATTAGAAATAATACGCAAACCCAAAATTCAAAAGATGAGACAAAATTAAGTTTAAATTTAAAAGGACAAAAACTCTTTATCAATGTAGAAAGAGAGGACGCTCAATTTAACGAAGTATTAAATTTAAAATCTTATTCTATGTATAAAGTATTTCAGACAGATAATGAACCTATATACTTTGTAGATGTCAACAGAATAACTTCGCTATTTAGACTGCCCAGAAAAGATTATAAGCAATTGCCAAATGACTCGGGCTATATCTTTTCCATTAAAACGGGAATGATTTCAGACAGCGTCCGCGATATTCTAATAGACAATAAAGACATAAAAAAAGAAAACATCAAAATAATATCGGATATGCCTTACAATCAATCGGATTTAGACTTTAAACTAAAACTCGCCATGCAAGACAAAACGCTTCTTGATTACTTTTCTCTATCTGCAAACGGGCAGGAATACAAAGCCGACAGCGCAGGCAATAATATAGACGGCGATTTTGACAAACCGATAATCCCGCTTTATACCGATGGCAAAAGCAATTTACCCTTTGCAGAGTTTGTCATTCAAAAATATCTGCGCCGTTTTGAAGCGCCTTTAAACAGAGACATAGACAATGACGAAGTAACCGTTGAAAGTTCGGCTGGTTTAGTAAATACGCGGCGCGCATATATGCAAAACGGCATTACAAAATTCAGGCTTTATCCTTTCGGTTATGAGGGCAAAATCAAAATCAAAATCGGACGGCGTTGGTATGAAAACTTAAACGAATACAATTTAATTTTAGGCGGCGCATAAAATAATGGCAGGGGCGAACCTATATGTTCGCCCGCAAAACAAACAACAGGAGGCAACAAATGAACGGACAATTTACCAATCCCGCGCCGCAAATATACGGCGACGGAATTTTTGCAAACTATGTTAGGAACTCAAAAAACGCAAGCGGCAACGCTTTAGCCGCCGCATTACAAGCGGACGCCGACAAAAAGAAATCAATGCAAAATCCCGGCGGTAAAAGTTATGCGACAAGCAAACTTGAAGAAGCGGGCAAAATGGGCGCGGGCTATGTAAGCGGTTTAGCAAATGTATTAGCGGGCGTTTCGCAAGGGCATGACGCAAACAAACAAAAAGAATACGACGCGTATAAAAACGAGAAATTAGCAAACGCCATGGCTACAGGCGACGCTTCAAGCGCGGTAGAGTTTGACGCGGACTTGGCAAAAACTTTAGCCGAAAACAATCTCAAAAAACAACAAGCCGCCGAGAAAATGGCTTTTGATAAAGAAATGAATCAAAGCAATCAAGATTATGATTATCAAAAAGTATTAGGCAGTTACGGACAGCAAAGCAAAGAAAACGCCGCTCAAAGAAAACTCCAATGGGACATAGCAAACCTAAAAGACGCAAGCGCAGGCGGCGGCGATGACAAGACAATAGCGGGAATGCCCGAGAAAGCCTTTTATGAGTTATACAACAAATTAAGTCCGAAAGACCAAGCGCAAGTATTGCAAAAACCCGACCTTATACACGCAAGCAAAAACAGAGGCTTTTTTGGTTCAAAACTCGGCGCAGGCAAACATAGCGCGGTATTGGGCAAAGGCGCGCCTCAAACAGCGCAAAATCCCTACGCGTCAAAATATGGCTTTTAATGTAGGGGCGAACCCATGTGTTCACCCGTCTCAAAATCCCTATGCGGGAAATATAGTTTTTAACAAGAGGATTATATGAATAAAAATTTAGCGCAGATTAGAAACAATGTAGGCATAATGCTATCCAAAGGCGCGCCGGAAGAGGATATAGACGGCTATTTAGCCAGCGTAGGCTCAAACGCCGACGAAATCAAAAACTATAAAGACCCGGGCATAGTATCTGCCGGCTTGTTTGCAAATGCCGCCGAAGGCGCGACAGTAGGTCTTGCCGATGTGTTATACGGCGCAGGCGGCGCGTCATTAAAGAAGTTCAAAGACGCCGTCAGCGGCAACGATAACAGTCCCAAAATAACAAGGGGGCTTTCAGGTTTTACTCTTATAAACGACGGCGACAATAAATTGAGGCAAGCCACAAAAGAGGAAGACGACGCAAACAAAGCGTCATGGAGCAACCTATTTAACGAATACAGAAAAGACTTTAACGATACCAAAAATCAATACAATGATTATCACGGCGCAATCGGCACGGTGGCAGATGTGGCGGGCAGTTTTGCTCCTATCATATTAACAGGCGGCGCGGGAGCATTAGTCAAAGGCGGCGCAACGGCTGGCAAAGCGGGTTTAGGTCAATTAGCAAAACAAGGATTTAAAACAGGCGGCAAATGGGGCGGCGCTTACGGCGCGGGCAATGGTTTAACAGAAGGGGACGAATTGTCAATCGGCAACGCTTTATTAGGCGGCGCAACAGGTTTAGGTATGGGAGCGGCAGGCGGGGCATTATTGCCTGTATTGGGTTCTTTTGCGGGCAAAGCGATAAAACCTTTTACAAAGCAAGGCAAGTTTGACAGATTCGCAAAAAAAATCGGGATGGATAAAATTGACGAGTCAATAGAAAACAATAGACCGCTTATAGAGAATGCCGATGAGAATATAATGTCAATGGCGGAAGGAGCAGGTCTTAATAATGTCGGCGCCCGTCAAATACTGCATGACTATGCCAATATAAGAAAAGGACAGCAAGTAGGCATAATTGACGACCAAATAAATAATACTTTTGGCGCAAAAGGCGCAGACGCAGTGACAAGAGAGATTGAGGAAGCGGGTAAAAGAGAGTATCAAATGCTTTATGATAAGGCACTAAACCAGCCTCACGGCGTTATACCTAATTTAGAACCAACCTTAAAAAACCCGCGCATTGCCAAAGCGTTAAAAGTAGTCCGCAAAGAATATCCCGAATACGACCAATTTCCAGACACGCATATACAAGTGCTTGACTTAGTTAAACAACAATTAGACGACGATATAGCCAAAGCGGTGAATTTTAATGAAAAGTTAAAAGCAGGCTTTTTACTTGAAGCAAAAGATAATTTAGTAGCGAAACTTGATAAAGCGTCGCCAATATACAAAGAGGCAAGAGGTTCATTTGCCGGCATGAAAGATTTGCAATCTTTTGTTGATAAAGGCAGAAACTACAACAAAATGACAAGAGAAGAGATAGAGGAATTATCTAAAACTTTAACGCCGGAAAACAAAAAAGCCTTTAATGCCGGCATAAGAGAAACGCTTATAAAGAACCTTGACGACGGGGCAAAGAGCGAGGGTGTAAATGTTGCAAGGCGGGTATTTGACGACAGCACTTTACGCAAACTTGAAGGATTGGGCATAGACGATTTTCAACAATTAAAAGACATCATGCTTAAAGAAAGGCAAACAATGCAAAACATCAATCGCTTTGCAAGCGGCAGTCAAACAGCGGAACGAGAAGCCGATAAACAATTTAGGCAAGCCTTGCCTGTAAAAATGATTTTTAACCCAATCCGCACAGCTAAGAAACTTACAGAAAAAGCATATTTAAAAGCATTAGGTTTAGGCGATGAAGAGATTGCAAGATATTTGACAAATACAGGCGCGCTTGCGAAAGCAAGGAGCGGAGGAACATCAAGCCGTGTAAATATCAATCCAGTATTTACAAAAGGCTATTCTGCCACGCAACTCAAAGATAAGGCAATAAAAAATGAAATACGAGATAAATATGCCGATTGGTATAAGAATAATTTACAAGGTGAGAAATATCAAAAAGAAGGGTTAGAAAGCGATATAGATTTTAATAGATTTGGTAAGAACGAACCTCAAAGCAATAGCGCTTATATAAATAAGTTGGACTTTGGAAAGTATGCAAAAGAATTGATTGATACAGGTAAATTAAGTGGTCAAAAGAAACTGAAACACCCAAGTGAGCGATATAAGTATTTTAAGAATATTTATACTCCCGTAGAATATAACGGAAAGAAAATGAAATCAAGCATATTTTTAGGTAAAAATAAATTTGATTCAGGCTATACCTATCACGATTTTTCGCCTATGGATTATAGTGTCATTGGGGATTATCTTTATAACAGACCAGCAGATAATAAACTCAATGATATAACAAAGTTACTTGGAAGTTTTGCAGGAATAAAACAAGATTTAGTAAGTAATCCTATCAGAAAACTGCTTGGAAGTTATGAATATTTATTAAGGAAAAAATAAAAAAAGAGTCGTTCAACGGCTTGCACTCAAAGGCAAGATATTAAAGCGACTCTTTTCTTACACGCGTGCTGGCGAGTGAATTCCCTCACCAACGATAAGTGAATATATAAAAAATCTTTTTTAATGTCAACAAATAGGAGGTCACAAAATGCAACAAATACCAATCCACACAGACGGCAAACCTGAAGGCGAGATGTCGGCGTTTTGCCTATGCAAAGAGGGCAACGGCGCAGTTCTTGAAACCATAGGTTTAACAGAAGGACAAATCCAAATTGAAATGACGACATTTCAAGACAATTACAAGTCTTGCGCAGACGACGACGGCAACCCCTTAATAATCACGCCGACAGACAATTTGATAGTTGAATTAGAAAACGCGCCATACTACATAAGGGCGATGTATGACGGCGCCCAAGACGCAAGCGAAATAACAATAGTATTAAGGAGGCAATAATGGGATTTTGGAAAAAACATTTCGGCAAAACCAGCGGCGCAGTAAAAGCCGCATGGGGCAAAATAACAGGCGACATAGATGCTCAAACGGACTTGAAAGATAAACTTGACGGCAAAGCAGACATTGCCAACACTTACACAAAAGCCGAGACAGACGAAGAAATAACAAACGCTCAATTAGCAACACAGCAATGGCTTCCTGCGGTTGATACAAAAGCATTTGTCATATTTATCAAGGAGCGTATATTCTATAAGTTTGATTGCTATGTTTACATCGGATTCTTTTTCCTCGTGTCTTTGTAAACAGCCGGTAGTGGGCGTTGAACAATTTAGATATTTTCTTTGTTATTACATTTTGTTATTGATTTATATTTAAAGTTTCCGAGAATGATTTCAATGTTTAAAAAATTTAATGCAAATAGATATGTTTTATGTCTTTGAACAGAAGCAATCCCTATATATTTTGCTAATGCAGAAAAGTGTATGATTTCTGCATTTGTTTTATCATCAGTATCATTTAAAAAAGATTCAATAAGCGTTCTATAATTAATCCATTTTATAGGACTCTTAAACTTGCGCTGATAAATGTTTATTTTATGATAGTAATTAAATCCATCTATTAACGCTAAAATTCTGTTTTTCATATTATTACCCTTTATGCAAAAAAAGAGGGGCAACTCTAATGAGTTTCCCCGACCGCTTAATAAAATGGAGTGTAAGGAAAAGGCGCTCGCATCTCACGCCTGCCGCCAGATATGCGCCCTTTATTCATTGCGCGGCGGCTGCAACTTGCGAGAAGCCTTTGTTGTTGTATAACGCATCATAACCAACTCCTGTCCAAAAATAGTAAAATACTCCCTTTGAAAAAATCACATACAAGGAGTTAAACTCAAATGGACATCATCAAAATTCGCGGCGCGCGCCAGCACAATCTTAAAAATATTGACTTGGATATTCCAAGAAATAAATTGGTTGTAATCACGGGACTTTCAGGTTCGGGTAAATCTTCTCTTGCTTTTAATACTATTTATGCCGAAGGGCAGAGGAGATATGTAGAGTCTCTTTCCGCTTATGCCCGCCAATTTTTAGAATTGCTTGAAAAACCCGATGTTGATATTATAGAAGGTCTTTCTCCCGCCATATCTATAGAGCAAAGAAATCCGTCGCATAATCCTCGTTCCACTGTAGGCACTGTCACAGAAATTTATGATTATTTGAGGCTTTTATTTGCAAGAGTAGGCGTTCCTCATTGCCCTAAATGCGGTAAGGAAATTCACCCGCAATCAGCGCAGCAAATCATTGATGAAGTGATGAAAATTGCGGAAGGTTCTCTGATACATATATTGTCGCCTCTCATCAAAGGGCATACCGGAACTTACGAAGAACTTTTTGCCCGTCTTGCTAAAAGCGGATATACGAGAGTGAGAGTAGACGGTAAAGTTTATAATCTGGAAGATAAAATAGCGTTGGACAGATACAAAAAACACAGCATAGACATAGTTGTGGACAGAATAAAAATGAATGATACGGCAAGAGCAAGAGTTGCAAGTTCTATTGAGACGGCATTAAAAGAATCAAAAGGTCTTGCGGCGGCGGCTATTGTCTCAAAGGATGGAAAAGTTTTGTCCGAACAGATTTTTAGCGAAAAATATTCTTGTATAGATTGCGGTATAAGCATTTTAGAAATTGAGCCGCGCTTATTTTCTTTCAATACCCCTTTTGGCGCTTGCCCTGAATGCTCAGGTCTTGGCAATAAAATTGAAATTGATGAAAATTTAGTAGTGCCGGACAAAAAAAGAGCGATAAAATACGGAGCAATCGCCGCTTGGTCTGAGCCTATTACCACAAGAACAAATAGATGGAAAAATTCTTGGGGCGGCTATTATTGGGATTTATTAAGCGAGGCGGCAAAACGCAACAAAATCCCGCTTGAAAAACCTTGGGAAGAATTGTCAAGAAAGCAGCAAGAGATTATGTTATACGGCGACGGCGGTTTTGAAGGCGTGATTACCAATATGAAGCGCCGTTACGACGAGACAGAATCCGATTTTGTCCGCGAAGAAATTTTTAATAAGTATATGAGTTCAAAAATTTGCCCGTCTTGCAAAGGCAAAAGGTTAAAAAAAGAGGCTCTGTCTGTTCTTATAGACAATAAGTCCATAGCCGATATTACAAAAATGTCAGTAGAGCAAAGTTTAAAATTTTTTGGCGAGATTGAATTCAGCGCAAAAAACAAAATCATCAGCAAAGCCGTATTAAAAGAAATCAAAGACAGGCTGTTTTTTCTAAACAATGTCGGGCTTGGCTATTTGAGTTTGGCAAGGGAAAGCGGCACGCTTTCAGGCGGGGAGGGGCAAAGGATACATCTTGCCACGCAAATCGGCTCTGGTCTTACGGGAGTTTTATATGTTTTAGACGAGCCTTCTATCGGTCTTCATCAAAGAGACAATGATAAATTGCTTGAAACTTTAAGAAAACTCAGAGATTTAGGAAATTCGTTGATAGTGGTAGAGCATGACGAGGACACAATAAGAGCGGCGGATTTTGTTATTGATTTAGGTCCCGGCGCGGGAACGCATGGCGGGCAAATCACCGGGATAGGAACGCCGTCAGATATAATCAAATCTAAAAAATCTATCACGGGACAATATCTAAACGGCAAACTCAGCATCCCTCTTCCCAAAAAGAGAAAACAGCCGTCTGGCAAATGCTTGAGCGTCAAAGGCGCGTCTCATTTCAATTTAAAAAATATAAATATTGATATACCGCTCGGTTTATTTGTCTGCATAAGCGGAGTGTCGGGCAGCGGAAAATCCACTTTGGTTCATGAAATCATATATAAAAATCTTGCTCAGTCCATTTATGGCTCAAAGGCTCAGCCCGGAAAATTCAAAGAGATGAATGGTATGGAAAATATAGACAAAGTTGTAATTGTCGACCAATCTCCCATAGGCAGAACGCCGCGTTCAAATCCCGTCACCTATACGGGCGCATTTACTATCGTCAGAGATTTGTTTGCTCAAATGCCTGAGTCCAAAGCGAGAGGTTATACTTCCGGCAGATTTTCTTTTAATGTTAAAGGCGGCAGATGCGAAAATTGTCAAGGCGACGGAACTTTAAAAATAGCGATGCAATTTCTGCCCGACCTTTATGTCAATTGCGACATTTGCAACGGTAAAAGGTTTAATGACGAGACTTTGCAAATAAAATATAAAGGTAAAAACATATACGAAATTTTGGATATGACTATAGAAGAAGGCGTTAAATTCTTTGAAAACATTCCAACGCTAAAAAGAATTTTAGAAACAATAAACGATGTGGGATTAGGCTATATAAAACTCGGACAACCCGCCACAACTCTTTCCGGCGGCGAAGCCCAAAGGGTAAAACTTGCATCAGAACTTTCCAAAAGAGCCACAGGCAGAACAATTTACATTCTTGACGAGCCGACAACTGGCTTACATTTTGCCGATGTAGGAAAACTTTTAGAAGTTTTGCAGCGGCTAACTTATGCGGGCAACACAGTTTTGGTAATAGAGCATAATTTAGATGTGTTAAAAACCGCAGATTGGATAATAGATTTAGGTCCTGAAGGCGGCGAAGCCGGGGGCAAAATAATCGCTGCGGGATCTCCCGAACAAATAATAAAAAACCAAAAATCATGGACAGGGCAGTATTTGAAAGCGCATATAGGACAAAAGAAATTGTCGTCATTGCGGACTTGACTTGAAAAAGTCCACAAAGCATTTTGAGGCAAACGACGGAGATTGCGGCTCAAGCCTGCAATGACAAAACTGATTGTAAGATGACGCTATAAATTATTTATAAATTTTTAGTTTTCTCGTTCAATATGATATAATTGCCGCGGTTTTGAAGCATTGTCGGCAGTTCTTTGGAGGGGTCGCATAGTTGGCCTAGTGCGCTGGTTTGCTAAACCGGTATACGGATGAAAGTCCGTATCGAGGGTTCAAATCCCTCCCCCTCCGTCCGTTTTTGACGAGATATGATGCGGTAAAGTCCGCCTTAAAAAAGATATTCAAAATCAGGAAATACTATAAATCAAACACCTTTCGGTATTTTGCCGAAGGTGTTTTTTGTTCAAAAAAATAGCAAAAGTTAATCAGCGTTTCCTTGCGATTGCAATGAATGCAATTGTGCGCCATGCGGTAATGCGCAGGATAAATTCCGTCGCAGAATTCATTTTATGCAGATATTCAAGTCTTTGTTGTTAGCAGTAAAAACAAAGTTGAAAAAGATTTAATTATATAGATTCTGCGATTTTGCGCAGAATGACATGGTTTGTTTAGCATGGAATGACAGGCTCTGTGTTTTGCGTCGTAATTGCAGGTCAAGCCTGCAACTGATAGATTAAGAGTATTCAATGAGTTAATCATGTTTTCTCGAAAGAATAAGGGTAAAAAATGCAAATAGGAGATTGGCAGTTTTTAAAAAAATCTTCCGAGTGCCGCGCAAGATTGGGGAAAGTTTTTACTTTGCGCGGTATTATTGATACGCCCGCTTTTATGCCTGTGGGAACGCAAGGCAGCGTTAAGGGCGTGCCTATGGAATTTTTAAAGAATTCTAAAGCGCAGATTATTCTTGCTAATTCTTATCACTTATATTTGCGTCCGGGAACTGAAATTGTCAAAAATGCCGGCGGCATACAAAAATTTAATTCTTGGGATAAACCTATGCTTACCGATTCCGGCGGGTTTCAAATTTTTAGTTTAAACGATATTAGGAAAATCAAAGACGACGGAGTAGAATTCAAATCCCATATAGACGGCTCAACTCACTTTTTTTCTCCCGAAAAATCTATGCAAATTCAAAAAGATATAGGCGCGGATATTATCATGGCTTTTGACGATTGCACTCCTTATCCCGCCGATTATGACTATGCAAAAAAGTCTATGGAATTAAGCCTCAAATGGGCGGCAAGATGTAAAGAAGAATTTTATAAAGACGATTCTTGCGATAGGCAGGCGCTTTTTGGAATTGTGCAAGGCTCTGTTTATGATGATTTACGCAAAATCAGCGCTGAATCTATGCAGGAAATTGATTTTGTAGGCTATGCCATAGGCGGTCTTTCCGTAGGCGAGCCGAAAGAGGATATGCGCAGAATTTTAGATAATATATGTCCAATTTTGCCTGATAATAAAGCGCGCTATCTTATGGGCGTTGGTATGCCTGAGGATTTATGGGAATGCGTTGAGCGGGGAATAGATATGTTTGATTGCGTAATCCCGACGAGAAATGGGCGCAATGGACAGGTTTTTACAAGTCAAGGCAAAATCAATATAAGAAATGCCCAATATAGACAAGACTTTACCGCTCTTGACCCAGACTGCGATTGTCCCGCCTGCAAAGGATATACAAAAGCATATCTCAATCATTTAGTCCGCGCCCAAGAAACTTTATATCTCGCTCTTTTATCCGTCCACAATATATATTTTATGCTAAATCTAATGGAAAAAATAAGGCAATCCCTTGCTAACGACGCATTCTTTGAAGCCAAAACAAATTTTTTCAAAAATTATTATAAGTCGTCATTACAAGTTTGACCCGCAATATTCCCGCGAAGCGTTTTGAGGCAAACAATAACGGAGATTGCGGGGCAAGACAGCAGGCGGCGGAAGGTAAAAACGGATTTTTAGGCAGCCTCGTTTATCACAAGGAATTATTATGCAAAATACAAACAAAGCGGGAAATTATCGTTGGTTTATATGCAGTCTATTGTTTATTTTAGCAATGCTAAATTATCTTGATAGGCAGACTTTAAGCCTTTTGCATCCTTTTTTGGCGGATAAATATAATTGGACAAATAATGACTATGCAAATATCACGGGAACATTTCAACTGACTTATGCCGTAATGTATTTATTTGCAGGCAGATTTGCGGATTGGTTCGGCGCAAGAAAAACTTTGGTTTTATCCGCTGTATTATGCTCAGCCGCGACAATAATGCACATTTTTTCAATTTATATAGGAAATGGTCTATCTCTTATGTTCGAAGCCGCAGGGATAACAATTTCTTTTTCAGTAATCGGTTTTATGTTTTCAAGATTTTTGCTCGCGGCAGGTTCCGCCCCGATTTTTCCAACTGAGTTAAAAGTTGTGTCTTTGTGGTTTCCCGACAAAGAGCGCTCGTCGGCAACAGGCGTATATATATCGGGCGCAAGCGCGGGAGCGATTATTGCGCCGCTGATAATTCCTCCAATAGCGCAAAAATTCGGCTGGGAAAGCGCTTTTATTGTTGCGGGCGCAAGCGGTCTTTTATGGTTATTTTTTTGGATTGCTTATTATCATAGTCCCGATATTCTTTTAAAGAAAAATAAAATCAAACAAAACGAATATGATTATATAAATGAAAATAAAAACGAGACGCAATACAATGCGAAATCCAATGAGAAAAAAATAGGCTGGACAGCCCTTCTGCAATGCCGCCAAACTTGGGCTTTGATTATCGGCAGATTTATGACGGACGGTATATGGTGGTTTTTTATTTTTTGGCTGCCGGGATATTTAAAATCCACATATGGTATGCAGGGCAAAGAGGTAATGTTTCCTTTGGCGGTACTATTTACCATGACCACAATAGGAGCGCTGATAGGAGGGTATATACCTTCAATTTTTATCAAAAGAGGAATGGATGTTTATGCCAGCAGAATGCGGAGTTTATTTATTTTTGCTTTCATTCCCGCAATTGCTTTTCTTGCTCAACCGTTAAGTCCGATAAGTTATTGGCTGCCTATACTGACAATAGGAACGGCTCTCGCAGGACAGCAAGCATGGTCTGCAAATCTTGTTGTGTCAACGACGGATATGTTTCCCAAAAAAAATGTCGCTTCTCTTGCGGGTCTTGGCGGTCTTGCCGCAGGGGTGGGAGGAATCACTTTAGCCAAAACCGCAGGCTATTTGCTTGACTATTACGGCGCGCTCGGTAAAACCGCAGACGCTTACACAATAATTTTTTCTTTCTGCGCAAGTTCCTGCATAGTCTCATGGTTTATAATGAAAGCATTGGTTCCCAAATTTCAATTCGCCTTTGAAAACTGACACATAAAGAATTGCCGTAAAATATAGCGAGCGCTTCATGACAAACCTGAATTCACATTCCCAAATGCCGCGCCTGCTGCGTCATTCCCGAATGTCTCTGTCGGGAATCCATTTTCAAATAAAAAAGAAGTTTGGAGTTAATCAGTGTTTCCTTAAATCTCCGAAACTGCTAAAATCAATAAAACAATCGCATCATAGGTAGTAAAAACAATGATTAAAATCAAAGTCAATGGTAAAGAAAAAGAAATCGCGGATAATGTCCCGATTTTTAATTTTTTGTCTGAAAACAAAATTGTTTTGGACGGCGTTTTTGTCGGCTATAACGGCGCTGTGATTGCCAAAAATAAACTTGGCGGGATTATTCTAAAAAATGGCGATATTTTGGAAATTATCAGAATTGCTGCGGGCGGATAAAAAGGAAAACAGACATATGATAGACCCCTCGCCCGTCTGACTTTGCAGACGCCCTCTCCCCCAAGGGGCGAGGGGAAAGAGGAAATAAGGAAATAAAGGAAAAAATGAAAAAGATTATTTTAAAGGCTGGAGAAGGTAAAAGAGTTAAGAGCGGGCATAAGTGGGTGTTTTCTAATGAAATTAAAATGCTGCAAAATTCTGAAAGCGAAATTGAAAAAGATGGACAAAAAGATTCTGTTTTTGCTTTGCTCTATGACAATAATGAGGCTTTTATAGCGAAAGGTTTTTATAATCCGCATTCTTTGATTGCGTTTAGGTTATTGTCTCTTCAAGATGAAAAAATAGACATTGAGTTTTGGAAAAAGAAAATATCCGCCGCTAATGATTTGAGAAAACAAATATATCCAAAATCAAAATCTTATAGAGCGGTTTTTAGCGAGTCGGACAATATGCCGTCTGTGATTATTGACAAATTCGGCGATTATCTCAGCGTTCAATTTAATTGCGCGGGAGCAGACGCTTGCAAGGAAGATATACTTTCCGCCGCAAAAGAGATTTTCAAATCAAAAGGCATTTATATAAGAAATGATTCCTCTCTTAGAAAATTTGAAAACCTGCCAAACGAAAACGCCGTTTATTTCGGAAACATTCCAAAAGAGATAGAGATAGAAGAAAATGGATTGAAATTTTATATCGATTTGCTTGAAGGGCAAAAGACGGGATTTTTCTTTGACCAAAGAGACAACAGAACAAAACTTGCCTCTTATGCAAAGGATAAAAAAGTTTTAGATTGTTTCTGCCATACTGGCGCTTTTGGAATTTATGCAAAAGCCGCCGGCGCAAAAGATATTGTTTTTGTTGATTCGTCAAGACCCGCGCTTGAACTTGCAGAAAAGAATTTTAACGCTAATAATTTCAAGGATTTCAACGGCATAGAAGCGGACGCTTTGGCTTATTTAGAATCTGCCCAAGCCCAAAAAGAAAAGTTTGACATAATAAATATAGACCCGCCAAGCCTCATAAAAAACAAAAAAGATTTCAACGCAGGTTATAAACTCTATGCAAAAATCAATGCGGCGGCAATAGCTTTGTTAAACAACGGCGGAATTTTGGCTTCTTCTTCTTGCTCACATCATTTATCCTATAAAGATTTTAACGCTATGCTTGGAGAGGCGGCGTCAAAAGCAAAAAGGACAGTTCAAATTTTAGAATATGGATTTCAAGCCAAAGACCATCCAATCCTTCCTTTGATGCCCGAAACGCAATATCTCAATTTTGCTATTGCTATTGCGAGGTAATATGGAATTGTCCGCTTATTCAATTATTTTACTTGCTATAGCCGCTTTTCTTACGGGAGTAAATAAGACGGGATTTCCCGGGCTTGGAATAATAGTTGTGATAATTCTGCCTATGATAATGCCTGCAAAAGCGTCGACTGGATATTTGCTTCCTCTTTTGATTTTTGGAGATATCGCCGCCGTGTGTTATTGGCGTAATCAAGCGTTATGGAAAGTAATAGGCAGGCTTATGCCTTGGGTTGTCATAGGTATAATAATCGGATTTTTTCTAATGAATATGATCCCCGACGAATCCTATTCTCATATTTTCGGAGCAATCATAGTAATTTTATTTTCTTTGGATATGGCGCGCAGATATTTTAATATACCTATTCCTATGGGCAAATCTGGTGTTACGGCTTTTCTTGGAACTCTTGCCGGCATTATGACTATGATGATAAATGCGGCGGGACCGGTTATGATATTGTATCTTTTGGCTATGGACATATCAAAAGAACATTTTGTGGCGACTTGCGCTTGGACTTATTTTATTTTTAATTTAGTAAAACTGCCGCTGAGTTATAGCCAAGGTTTGATTACGGCTGAATCTCTTATGCTAAATTTTAAAGCCGCCCCCTTTGTTTTGCTCGGCGGTATAGTTGGTATTATTTTTATGAACAAAATTCCTACGAAGTATTTTAATACGGCTATACGGGTTTTTACTTTTTTGGGCGCAATAAAACTGTTTTTTTAATTTTTTTATAAGAGGGGTATTTATGGACAATATGATAGAAATGCAAAATGTATCTATGAGTTTTGGCGCTTTAGAAGTTCTTAAAGGTATTTCTCTCAGCATAAAAAGAGCGTCAAAAACCGTAATCATAGGACCTTCAGGCTCAGGCAAAAGCACTCTATTGCGCTGCATAAATTTATTTGAAAGACCTCAAAAAGGCGGCATAATAATAGACAATGAAGAGATTACTCATTTAAGACATAAAGATTTGTGCAGAATTCGTCAATCCATAGGCATGGTATTTCAAGATTTTAATCTTTACGCTCATAAAACAGTTCTTGAAAATCTTTGTTTAGCGCCCGTCTTGTTAAAAAAGGAAAAATATAAAGATGCAAAAGAGCGCGCTTTAATGCATCTTGAACAAGTTGATTTGATTGATAAAGTTAATTCTTATCCTTCTCAACTTTCAGGCGGGCAGCAGCAAAGGGTTGCAATAGCGAGGGCTTTAAACATGGAGCCAAAAATTCTTTTGTTTGACGAGCCGACTTCCGCTCTTGACCCAGAAATGATTAGCGAAGTTTTAAATATCATGACTAAGGTCGCTCAAGAAGATATCACTATGATTTTTGTAACTCACGAAATGGGTTTTGCGTCAAATATAGCCGACAGAGTGCTTTTTTTAAACGAAGGAATTATTGCCGAAGATGGAGCGCCGAGCGAAGTGTTTAATAATCCAAAAAACGAGAGGACAAAACAGTTTTTCAGCAAAATTTTAAAGCACACATAATAGGTGCGGCGAAGCCGCGATTACACACGACTGGCTCTAAGTTAAGTGCGACTAGAAGGTCGCTTTGCCTTTTGGCGTCTTTTGACACAATTTGTCTGCTTGGATAGCGCCGCTATACGCGCGCAGACAAATTCTGCCAAAATACGCTCAAAATGCTTCGCGGAGCGCGGCTCATACACAAAGAGAAAAGGCGACAAAAACCAAAAACAAAACCACAGAAACCCAGAAACTTGTAGGGGTGTGGTTCTTTTATTTTCGCCGTTTTGCATCACTTGCGAGAAGCAGTTAGTCGTTGCAGTTGATTCCCCTTCACGAGTGAAGGGGTGGACGCGTAGCGGACGGGGTAGTAACGCCGTTTGACGCAAAGCGGCATTTGCCGTTTCTTGCGAAAGGGCGGCGGGCTTGCCCGACGGGGTAGCGTCGGTATTATTAAATAAAAAGGAGGCAGTAATGAAGAAAATTCTAAGTTTGTTGTGCGTATGCGTTGTAGCATTGTTTGTTGCGGCTTGTTCATCGTCTAATTCTGTGGACAAAATCAAAAAGGCGGGAGTTTTAAAAGCGGGAGTAAAAGAAGATGTGCCGAAATTTGGTTTTTTAAATCCTTCCACAAATAAACACGAAGGTTTTGAAATAGAACTTGCCGAAAAGATTGCCCAAAAACTTCTCGGCGATTCTTCAAAAATTACATTTACAGGCGTGACTGCTAAAACAAGAGGGCCTCTTTTAGACACAGGCGAACTTGATATAGTGGCGGCGACTTTTACTATTACAGAAGAGCGCAAAAAGAGTTATGAATTTTCCGACGCGTATTTTACGGACGGCGTAGGCATAATGGTTAAGAAAAACGCGAACATAAACGCGTTTAAAGATTTGAACGGAAAAGAAATAGGCGTCGCTCAAAGCGCGACTACTAAAAAAGCCCTTCAAACCGCGGCTGATGCCGTTGGTATAAAAGTGAAATTTTCAGAATACGCCACTTATCCGGATTTAAAAGCCGCTCTTGATTCAGGGAGAGTCAGCGCTTTTTCAGTGGACAAAGCCATTTTGATGGGTTATATGGAAGACAGCGTCAAACTTCTTGACGAAACTTTTGACGCTCAAGAATACGGAGTAACCATAAAGAAAGGCAATACCGATTTATTGGCGGTAGTAAATGAAGTAATCCGCGATTTAGTAAAAAGCGGCGAGATGGACAAATTGTTGAAAAAACATCAGTTGAAATAAATAGTAATAACACGGTAGGGGCAGACCCATGTGTCTGCCCCTAGTAAAGGAAAAAGCATGTTTGCACTATTCAAATGGAAAGCGTTGTTTTCAAGTTGGGATATATTTGCAGTGGGATTTGCGATAACTGTTTTGGTATCGCTTATTTCCTTGATTGCTACGCTTTCTATTAGTTTAATCGTCGGCATAATTCGTTGTTCCAATCTTAAAAAAACTAAGAAATTCGCAAATTGGTATATATCTTTTTTTCAAAACACTCCTTTAGTAGTTCAAATAATTTTTCTTTATAATGTTTTGCCTCACCTTGGCATAGTTTTCAGCCCGTTTATCTGCGGCTGTATAGGTCTTTCTTTATATACGGGCGCTTTTGGCGCGACTGTTATAGAAGCCGCGATTTTAGCCGTTCCCAAAGGACAATTTGAAGCGTCATATTCGCAAGGCATGTCTTATTTGCAGAGCATGTATCATATTATTTTGCCTCAAGCGGCAAAAATTGCTCTGCCTCCTATGACTAATCAAACAGTCAATTTGATAAAAAATTCTTCAGTTTTGGCTATGATAGCGGGCGGGGATTTGATGTATAGAGCGGATTCTTGGGCGGGAGAAAATCTTTTTTATGGACCGAGTTTTATAATCACAGGACTATTATATTTGTCTCTTTGTCTGCCTTTGTCAAAATTCGCGCAAAATCTTGAAAAGAAGGTGAAAGCAAAATGAAAATGGTTTTTACCTATGAAAACATAATTTTTTTATTCAGAGGCTTGCAGATTACTTTGACAATCGCCTTCTCAACCATTGCTTTGAGTTTTGTTTTCGGCTCAATATTAGGCATAGCGAGGTTTTCAGGCAAAGGCATTCTTGCAAAACTTGCCGCTATTTATATTGATACTGTTAGAAATATCCCTTTGCTCCTTTTTATAATAGGGTTTAGATTTACTCTGCCGCTTCCTCCCGTAGCGTCGGCAATAGCGTCTATGACGGTTTTTACTTCCGCTATGGTCGCAGAAATTGTCCGCGGCGGGCTTCATTCTGTGGCGCATGGGCAATGGGAAGCGGCGTATTCGCAAGGTTTTTCTTATATAGGAACGATGCTTCATATCATTTTGCCTCAAGCAGTAAAGAAAATTTTAAAACCGCTTATGTCTCAATTTGTCACAGCGATTAAAGACACTTCTTTTTGCGCAATAATTGCCGTTCACGAATTGATGTATAGCGGGATGATAATAATGGGAAAATTCGTCACTTCAACGCAAGCAATCGTCTTATACGCTTTAATAGCGCTTATATATTTCACATTAAACACAGCGTTGTTAAAACTCTCAAATAAAATAAAATTCTAAATTTTATTTCTGTCAGAAAAGAATGTAGAGACGCGCTATATGCGCGTCCCAAGACGGCAAAGAGACAAACCCTCAATAATTAACGCCAAAGGGTAAAGGTAATCGTGAAAAAAGAAATATCTCAATTTTTAAATCTTGTCAGCAGACCTTCAAGATATATCAACAATGAATTAAATTCGCATCCTGCCGATATGGAAGCAAACTTTTCTATTTGTTTGTGTTTTCCCGATGTTTATGAAGTCGGCGCGTCAAATCTCGGCGTTGAAATCCTCTATCATTTAATCAATGAAAAAAAACTTGCAAGGTGCGAAAGATGTTTTGCTCCCGATACCGACATGGAAGAGATTTTAAGAGAGCGCAATCTTGATTTGTTTTCTTTAGAATCAAATAGCGGTTTAAAAACCTTTGATATAGTGGGGTTTTCAATTCAATGCGAACTGACCGCGACTAATATAGTCAATATGCTGGATTTATCTAAAATCACTTGTTTTGCAAAAGTTCGAAAAGAAAAAGAGCCTTTAATAATCGGCGGCGGACCGGCTCTAACAAATCCAGAACCTTTCTGCGATTTCTTTGACCTTTTTGTTTTGGGAGACGGCGAAGAGGCTATAGAAGACATTATAAATCTATGCAAAGAGTTCAAAGGAAAAATTTCCAGAAAAGAATTGTTAAGAAAACTTTCAGATATAGAAGGCGTTTATGTCCCGTCTCTATATGATGTTTTATACAATGACGATAATACAATCAAATCAGTCCGTCCCATAGACGAAAGCGTAAAATCAGTAATCAATAAAAGGGTTTTAGACCTTTCAAAATCTTATTTTCCAAGCAAAAAAATCGTCCCTTTTGCAGAGACAGTCCACAATAGATTAAATATAGAGGTGGCAAGAGGCTGTCCCGGACTTTGCCGTTTTTGCCAAGCGTCAAAATATTACCGTCCATGGAGGCAAAGACCTATTGAAACTTTGCTCCAACTTGTCAAAAGCGGCATAGAGGCGACGGGATATGAAGAAATCGCTTTCTCGTCTTTATCTTGCAGCGATTATCAAAATTTAGACAAATTGCTTATAGAAACAAATAAACTCTACGGCGATTCAAAACTCAATATCTCTTTGCCGTCTTTAAGATGTAATGAGCGTTCAATCCATATAGCCCAATATATCAATAGAAGCAAAAGACCGACTCTTACTTTTGCTCCCGAGGCGGGAACAGACAGATTGAGAAATGTTATAGGCAAATATATAAGCGAAAAACAGATAGTCAATACTTTGCTGTCTGCAAATAAAATGGGATGGGAGACGGTAAAACTTTATTTTATGATAAGTCTTCCGACAGAAACTCAAGAGGATATAGAGGCTATAGATAAATTGCTGCGATTAGTAAAGGAAAACGCGAAATCTTTAAATTTTACAATCACAGTTTCGCCTTTCGTGCCGAAATCTCAGACGGCATTTCAATGGCATTCTATGCTTGACAGCGAGAAAATCAAAGAGAAAATAGATTGGCTAAAATCTAATGTGAATGCAGATATCAAGGCTCATAATCACGCGGCGAGCGTTTTTGAGGCTTTTATAGCCAAAGGCGACAGAAGAATTTCCGCAACTATTTATAAAGCATGGCAAAAAGGCGCGAAATTTGACCAATGGGCTGACAAATTCAACGCAGACATTTGGAATGAAGCGCTAAAAGAAAGCGGTATAGACTTAAATTTTTATGTGTATAGAGAAAGAAAAGCCGATGAAATTTTCGCTTGGGATCATCTAAATTTCGGCGCAAGCAAAAAAGATTTATACGAACAGTTTATAAAAGGAATAAATGAGAAAGCGGACGCAGATACAAGCGCATTTTCTCAAAAAGAAAGCGCCTTGCCGTCCTTGCCTCAAGATTACACGGAGCCAAAACTTGAATATATAGAGCCGCAAATGCGTATAAGAATGCGTTTTTCCAAAAAAGGTTCGGCTCGTTTTATATCCCATTTAGAGCATATAGAAGTTTTAAGAAGGGCGGTCAGAAGGGCGGGTTTGCCATTAGCATTTTCAGGCGGTTTTAGTCCGCAAGTCAAAGCGTCATATACTCAGCCGGTATCCACAGGACAAGAGAGTTTAAGCGAATATATGGAATTGTTTTTACTTAAAAAAGTTGAAATCAATACTATACGAGAAACAGTATCAAAAGCCTTACCCAATGGTTATGAACTTTTAGCCGTCAAAAGAGTTCCTCTATTATTTCCGTCATTGGACTCATTGATTAGCGCTATGGAATTTAGAATCCTTAACACAGGTTTGACTAAAGTTGAACTCAGAACTTTCCTTGCGCAAGACAAAATCATATATCTCAAAGAAAAGAAAGGACAAATAAAAGAGATAGACTTAAAAGCATTTATAAAATCCATGAGATTTGAAACAAACGCTCTAATTTTGTTGCTTAAATTTGACCGCGGCGTCTTTGTAAAGCCTGAGATGGTTTTAGGCGCTATATTCAAAAATTCAAAATGGCGCGATCTAATCATAGAAAGAAGCAATATATACATAGAAACCACAGACGGCGCGCTGCACACGCCGTAAGCAAGCGATAGTTACTCTTTGAATGTTTTTAATCTGTAATTGCGGATTTTGGTTCTGTCAATTGCGGGCTTGAACTCGCAATCTCTGCCGTGTTTTTGCCGTATAAATGATATTCGCCTTTTATTTCATCGTCATTTTAGATGATTAAGTGCGGTTTCTTTATTTTATAGTTATTTTGTGGTATGCTTATTTAAAATCTGTTGTTTTTATCGTTTTGCGCGCTTTGCGCAGTCTTTGTCGTTAAATTTTCTCGCATTCCTTGCGAGAAACTATTAGGAGTTTTTTATGTTAAAAATCAAAACAATAGTTTCAGGTCAAATTCAAGTAAATTGCTATATTGTATATGACGCCGATACAAAAGCCGCCGTCATCATAGACCCGGGCGAAGAAGGAGATAAAATCACATCAGAAATAGAAAAAGACGGCTTAAAACCTGAAATGTTAATCAATACGCATGGACATTTTGACCATATTCTTTCCGATGACCAAATAAGAAAGCATTTTAATATACCGCTTGCCGCTCATACAGAGTCCGTCCCAATACTTTTAGACCCTCAAAAAAACGCATCAGTCTTTTTCGGCTTTCCTGTATCAATCAAAAAGCCCGATATTCTTTTAGCAGATAATCAAGTTGTGGAACTTCCTTGGACAAAATTCAAAGTAATACACACGCCGGGACATACAAAAGATAGTATTTGCTTATTATTTGACGATTTTTTAATCACAGGCGATACGCTTTTTGCGGGCGATATAGGACGCACAGATTTAGCCGACGGAAGTTATGGACAAATTATCCAATCTTTGCAAAAAATCAAACAACTCTCTCCAAGTCTTACAATTTATCCCGGACATGAAGAAAGTTCCACCCTTGATTTTGAATTAAAAAATAACAAATATCTGAGATAAAAATGCTCGACATTTCAAAATCATTAGATAATTTCATTTCCTATATAATAGTAGAAAAAGGCTTGTCAAAAAATACCGCGCTTGCTTACAAATCAGATTTATTAAAATTTATTGATTTTTCAACTAAAAAAGGCGTCCAAATTGAGAGTCTTTCTCATCAAGACATAACAGACTTTTTGTGGGATATGAAAGTCAAAAAATTTAAGCCGCGCTCGATTTATAGAATGACTGAATCCATCAGACAATTTTATAAATTCCTGCACATAGAAGATTTTATAGATAATAATCCAACCGAATTTCTCGCCATACCAAAAATTCCCGAAGATTTGCCAAAACTTTTGACATTAGAAGAAATGAAACTTTTATTAAATTCTGTCAATAAAAGCGATATCAGAAGCGTCAGAAACCGCGCTATGCTTGAACTGCTTTATGCCTGCGGAATAAGAGTGTCTGAACTCGTCAATTTAAAATTCTCAAATATAAATCTTGACGATAATTTTATACAAGTAATCGGCAAGGGATCAAAAGAGAGGATAGTTCCTTTTGGAGAGACGGCTAAAAAATATCTAAATTTATATTTAAAAATGAGAAGACCTTATTCAACTGTGAGCGAATTTATATTTATTTCGCGGCTTGGCAAAAAAATGTCAAGAATTGCATTTTGGCAGCAATTAAAACAAATAGCGCTGCAAGCGGGCATTTATAAGAATATCACTCCTCACACTTTTAGGCATTCTTTTGCGAGTCATTTTTTATCGGAAGGGGCTGATATAAGATTTGTTCAAGAGATGTTAGGACACAGCTCCATAGCCACAACGCAAATTTACACACACATAAGCAATAGCGAAATCCGACAAAAACACAAACAATATCACCCGAGAGGGTAAGGAAACGCGAATTAATTTATTGAATGCCTTTAGCCATGCGCAATGACGAGTTAACTATATTTGATAATAGCCCTCTTGCATAACTGGTATACAAAGAATGTAAGAATATATCTATTGTCATTGCCAAAAATCGCCCACAATGCGTCATTTCCGAAAGTTGTTATCGGAAATCCAAGTTAAAAACAACGGCAAGTGGATTCCCGACAAAGACGCTCGGGAACGGCGGAGGCGCACAATGACAATGTCCGTTTATTTTATATGTCGGTTGCGCAAGAAGTCTAATTAGCGTTTCCATAAGTTTTGCGAAAAAAATCCTCTGCAATTTCAATTCGTTTGCAGAGGATTTTTTTATATTTCATATAAAAATTTAAGAAAATGCCGCCAAACTGCCCGACCAGGACTCGAACCTGGACTATCTTGCTCCAGAGGCAAGCGTGTTACCATTACACTATCGGGCAATTATTTCTCTCATTTCTCTTCTATTTTCTCTTGATGTTTTGACTCTTCTATATCCTCAGCCTCTTTGGGTTTTTCCGCTTGCGGTTTTGCCGCTTCGTCGGCGTAATTTATTTGCAGATTTGAGATTGTCGAAGATAATGTCTCTTCTTCTTTTTTTGTTAGATTGCCTTTTGTTTTTTCTTTTAACATCAACAGAGTATCTATTGTGAATTTTGCGCCGTCTAAGTCTCTGCTAATTTTACCGTCAACTGGACTTGGAACTTTGCCGAGTTGATACCAACAAGTTGAGGCAAACATTGTGATTAAATTAAATAAATTTAGATTAAAATCTTTTTCTTCCATTTGTATCTCCTTGTGTCCCCGCATAGCCTTGCGGGCAATATCGGGTTATTAACGACATTAAACCCTTTCAGGGTTTGGGTGGCGATCGGTCTATCATCCCCGCATAGCCTGCGGCAATACGGGGTTATTAACAACATTGAACCCTTTCAGTGTTTATGGGTGGTAAATTGGTCTATCATCCCCGCATAGCCTGCGGCAATGCGGGGTTATCAACGACATTAAACCCTTTCAGTGTTTGGTTGTGACGATTGATTTTAGCACTGATGCTATGTGATGCTATGTGTTACGCTGTCAACTGCAGGCTTGACCCATGTCTTGTGCCGTCGTCGTGCGCAATCCCCGCAATGACAAACCTAATCTTGCGACAACAAACCTAAACCCGCACAAAATCCAAAGATTGCGATGACAAACCTAATCCCGTAATTGACGGCGTTGCAAGTCTGTAATTGACGATAAAAACATATCTTTCTTATTTAAAAAATCTGTCTTTCGCTATTTTTATGCGGCGGTTTGTTTCATTTTTGCCGAGCAATTCCATTAAATGAAATAGGCTTGGTCCTTGCGTCCTGCCGCTCACCGCCACTCTTATGGGATGAAAAACTTGTCCTGTTTTTAAACCTTTTTGCTCGGCTAAATCTCTTGCAAATTGTTCAAGCGCAGACGCTGAAAAATCGTTTTGATTTTCAAGTTTTTGGGAGCATTCATTTATAACTATTTTTGCGCTGTCTTTGCTTTTGTCTGACAAAAATACTTTCTGAACCGCCTCTTCTTTATAATCCACTTCTTTAACAAAGAAAAAATCCACAAGATTTGGAATTTCGCTAAGCGTTTTGATTTTATCGTGTTCTAATTCCATCGCTTTCTTTAAGACTTCTTTATCCCAACCGTCTATTATCTTTTCATTATTCGTATATTTGATCCAATCCATAAAAAGAGAATATGCTTCATCTATGGATTTTGAACGGATTTTTTCGCCGTTTAGCCACAATAGTTTTGCGGGGTCAAAAGTTGAAGAACTTCCGCCGCAGCCTTCAAGAGAAAACTTCTCTTCCAACTCTTTCATAGTAAAAATCTGCTGACTATCGCTTGTTGACCAACCCAAAAGAGCGAGATAATTTAGCAAAGCCTCCGCCAAATACCCCTCTTTTTGATAATCTAAAACGGAAGTATGCCCGTGTCTTTTAGAAAGTCTTGCGCCGTCTGAACCCATAATCATAGCCGTGTGCGCAAATTTTGGCAAATCCCAACCAAATGCTTGATATAAATGCAATTGGCGGGGCGTATTTGAAACATGGTCGTCGCCTCTTATTATATGAGTCATATCCATAAGATGGTCGTCTATGACGCAGGCAAAATTATAAGTTGGAACGCCGTTTGCTTTTGCTATTACAAAATCGTCAAGCAAAGCATTGTCAAATTCAACTTTGCCCCTTATAATATCGTCCAAAACCATTTTGCCGTCTTTGGGCATTCTAAAACGAATTACAGGCTTCCTGCCTTGTTTTTCCAACTCTTGTCTTTGACCAATGGCGAGATTTGAGCAATGACCGTCATATTTTGGGGGCTTCTTTTGCAATTGAGCGAGTTTTCTCATCTGCTCAACTTCTTCGGGAGCGCAATAGCAAGGATAAGCCAAATTCTTGTCCAATAATTCGTCAATATATTTTTGATATATTCCGAGATTTTTTCTTTTCATCTGATAATATGGAGCGTATTTTTCAGGCTCATTGCCGGGACCTTCGCCCCAATCAAGTTTTAACCATTTTAAAGCGTCAATAATCACTTGCGTGGAAGCATCCGTTGAGCGCGCTTCGTCGGTATCTTCTATTCTCAAAACAAAAGTTCCGCCTTGATTCTTTGCAAAAAGATAATTAAACAGCGCGGTGCGAACCCCGCCTATATGCAAATCCCCGGTAGGAGACGGCGCAAATCGAACTCTGACATTATTCATAACGGCTCCTTGTTCCCCGCGTATAGTCTTGCAGACAATACGGAGTTATTAACGACATTAACCTCTTTCGGAATTTAATTGCAGCGATTGATTTTAGTATCCCCGCAGCCTTATTAACAGCCCTAAACTCTTTTAGGATTTAGCGTTGCGGGCAGACACATGGGTCTGCCCCTACAAATCAATCAGCGTCTTTTATAGTAAAAATGTGTTGATTTTTGGGAATATTACAGCCAAAAAATATACTAATAGGAAACCTATAAAAAATGGCAATTGCCCTTTTACTATCTGTCCTATGGACATTTTTGTAAAACTCGCCGCGGCAAATAAACTTACCGCAACAGGAGGCGTCATTGTGCCTACCACTCCGCCCATTGAGACTATTATTCCAAAATGTATTCCAGATAATCCCAAACTTTGGGCTACCGGCCATAATATAGGAACTAATAATACGCATATCGCTATGCCGTCCATAAAAGTCCCAAATATCACTACTATAACGGCTATTATAATAGCAAACAACATCGGCGAAAGAGACATAGATTGTATAGCCTCAACCAAAGAATTGGAAATCCCCGATATTGTAAATACCCAAGAAAAAGCCGTTGAAGCTCCTATTATAAAAAGAAGCATAGCGCTTGATTTGGCGGAATTTAACATTATAGAAACGACATTTTTTTTATTGAGAGTTTTATAGACAAAAAGCCCTACAAATAAAGCAAACACTGCCGCTATCGCTCCGGATTCCGTAGGAGTTAAAAGTCCAGAATATATGCCTCCCAAAATAATAATAGGCATAAGCAAGGCTGGAATTGAGCCGAAGAAACTTTTAAATAAATCCGAAAGTGAAAATTTTTCCGTATTTTTGGGCCACTTTTCCTTATAAGCAAAGAAAATGCAAAGCCCTATAAGCATAACTGCCACCATAGTTCCCACTCCAATACCCGCTTTAAACATATCTCCAACGGAATTATTTGTGATTGTGCAATAGACTATCATTATTATGCTTGGCGGTATTATTGGACCTAAACCGCCCGATACGACAAATAAGCCCGCCGCTCTTTCCTTATTATATCCCAGCGCTATCATTTCGGGATAAAGCATAGAGCCTATGGCTATAACAGTAGCTGGAGCAGACCCTGACAATGCCGCAAAAAAAACGCAAGCCAAAACTGCGGCATAAGCAAGACCGCCTCTGACATTGCCTATTATATGGTTGGCAAAAGTTACAAGTTTCTTCGATATGCCGCCTTCTGTCATAATATTTCCTACCAAAACAAAGAAAGGTATAGCCATAATAGAACTCACATCAAGAGAAGTAAAAATCCTTTGAGGCATTGCTGAAAGCGGAATATCTAAAGAAAACATAGTAAGCATTGTGGAAGCGCCAAGCGAAATAGCGATAGGGACGCCTAAAATAATTAAAAGGAAAAGACTAAAAAATAAAGAAAGTCCTGAAAATAATTTCATTTTGCCTCCTTTACATTTTGCGGAGCGTTTTTAACAAAAGCATATATCATAGAAACAAAAATGACGCTTTGCACAATGGCTATTATGCCGAAACTTAAAGGAATGGCAAAATAAGGAATAGTCATGGGAATCTGCAAACCCGGCGAGACTTGCCCAGCGCTTGCTTGAACTTTAAGAACAGGAATAGAATAGACGCATACAAGAGCGGAAAATATAATCACTACAAGTTTAGCAAAAAGAGACAATCCTTTGCGTAAAAATTGCGGAAGTTTATCTGTAAAAGCGGTAATGCTGATTTGAGAGCCGTCTCTTAAACCCAATTCTGTCGCTATTAAAGTCATATAGACCATACAATAACGGGCTAATTCCTCAAACCAAGATATATTTGCACCTATTAAATTGCGATTGACCACTTGTAAAAAAGCGGCAATAACCATAATGGTAAATACGCAAACAAGAAAGGCGTTTTCTATTTTTCCTAAGATTTTTATCATATCTTTTATCCTTTTTTGTAGAGACGCCCAAGTCGGACGCCTCTACGGGTTAAATAAATCTTTACTTTATGCTTTCGTTTAATGCATTGACCCAATCTTTCGGGATATTCTTCAAGAAAGGAGACATTGCAGGAGCAACTTGTTTCTTTAAAGCCGCCGTATCAATGTCATAGAATTGAACGCCCAACTTTTTGAGTTGAACTTCCGCATCTTTGTTTGCTTCAACAAGCAAGCCGCGTTGATATTCGCAGCCGCGCAAAACCGCTTCTACGAAAGGTTTTCTCAAATCCGCAGGGATTTTTTTCCACGCTTTGTCTGATACGCCTATGCCTATATATACAAATACATGCTGGCTGCGCGTGATATTTTTGACTACTTCATAGTATTTGTTGGCAAGAACATTAGCCGTAGCGTTTTCAGCCGCATCTATTGTGCCTTGTTGCAAAGCGGTAAACTGCTCGCCGCTTGCCATAGGAGTAGGGATTGCGCCTAAAGCGCTAAAAAACGCCATGTGGGTTTTGTTTTCCATAGTGCGGATTTTTACGCCCTTAAAGTCTGCCAATGTCTTGATTGGTTTCTTTGAAAATACATTTCTAAAACCCGACTCCATCCAACCTACAATATGAATGCCTTGTCCTTCAGCTTTTTTCTTTATCAAATCGCCGAATTTACCGTCGACCGCTTTGTGCGCTTGTACCGCATTTTGAAATAGAAACGGTTGGTCAAGAATCGCAACTTCAGGTATGAAATTGGAAAGCACTGCATTTGCAAAAGTGGCGATATCAACTGTGCCTAATTGCGCGCCTTCATACATATCGCGCTCATTACCAAGCTGCGAACTTCCAAAAACTTCAATAATGATTCTTCCGTTCGTCGCTTTCTTCACTTCTTCGGCTACTCTCAAACCGCCTTTACCGTAATTGCTTGTAACAGGATCTACAAAACCCATTTTCAAACGAATCACATCGTCTTTTGCAAAACTTTGCGAACTTGACAATGCCAAAGTTGAAACAAGCATTGAAAAAACCGCAATCAAACGAACTGCTAAAAACATCTTCTTCATTTTTGTTCTCCTTTTTATTAGCCGTCTATGCGGCTGTATTCGCGCGCTTTCGCGCCGCTTGAAATATCTTGCAATTTCCACAAACAAAACCGCCGCGCTGATTGATAATTTCTGTATTTGTGTTTTGTATTTCGTAATGGCTGGCAGGGGGTAATCACACCCATACAAAGTTCGGATTTCTTTTGTTTTTGTCGTCTTTTCTCTTTTTTAAATGCCGTTCGTCTGTTTTTGCCGCTCGCCGTTTATTCTCTCCATTCGTCCAGAGGGATGGTTTGAAACCCGCGCCATACAAGGTTTTGGGTTGCGCAAGGGGTCTATTGCTTAACAAATTTATTTTTCATCTGTATTCGGTCTTGGAATTTGGACAATAAACTGCTCTCCCGATATGTCATTGATTAATTCTATATTGGGCTGCTCCTTAAAAGCGCGTTTTAAGCCCGAACCTAATCCGCTATACGGCAGAACATTTGCGCTGAAATCCGCTATTTGATTATTTCTAATCACTGTGCTTCCATATTTAGCGTCTTCAACAGTCAAACTATCAACCATTCCCTCCGCTAAAGAATCAGGATTGTTTATGCCCAATTTAAACTGATTTTTGCCGTCTTCGCCTTTTGATAAAGATTTTATCAACTCGTCTTTTTCCATATTTACTCTTTTAATCCGACAATAAATCTATTTTTGTGATTTTTGGGACATTGTCTTCTACAAATTTTATAGATTTTCTTATGGCGAAAGAATATCTGGCGCATTGAGTGCAAATCATTGTATGCCTTTTATATTCTTCCGTTTTTTGCTCGGAAAGTTCTCCCGCATAATAGAGTATTATTTCATTTACTAATTCATCACACCTCATTTTTGTCATCCTCCAATTTTTTAGCGACTTTTTTTATGCTTGATAATAAAGATTTTTTAACTTTCAGCAATTTGGCGTCAAGAATATAACAAATATCATTGACGGAAATATTAAACTCATATTTTAAAACCATGGCTTTTTTGTCAAAAAGGGGCAGCCGCTTTTTGACAAGGCTCAATATATCGGGATTTTTACATTTGTTCTTTTTTATAGATATTGAGCCTATCTCTTTGAGCATAGCCTTATACAATTCCATTTTGATTTTATGAAAGTCGCCGTCGGTCTCGCCGAGAGTTTTTTCAAAAGTATCAAGAGCAAGTTTCTTTGATTTTTCATGGTCATAAGTCAAAGACAAAGCGAGAGAATAGAGTTCGTCTTGAAATCTTTCAACAAGATGCATTATTTTGCTCCTATTTTTTTCCAGCCCTTTTCTTCTTAACGGCATTATCATTTGCAATTTTTTTATTTTCAACATGCTGTTTAAAACCATTGGCAAATAAATGTCCTCCGTCGCCTGAGGCTACAAAAAACAATTTGTCTGTGTCTGCCGGATATAGCGCGGCTATAATTGACTCTATTCCGGGATTGCAGATAGGTCCAGGCGGCAAGCCTGCATGTATATAGGTATTGTATGGGGAATCATATTTTATGTCCTCGTAAGTAAGACGCGGTTTAACAATACCCATAGCGTATAAGACAGTGGCGCAAGATTCTAATTTAACGCCCTTTTTTAATCTATTGTGAAAGACGGATGATATAACAGCCCTCTCGTCAGGTTTTACCGCCTCTTTTTCTATAACAGAGGCGAGAATTATTATATCGCGTAAAGAAAAACCGAGTTCTTGCGCTTTATCTTTCATCTCTTGAGTTATTGCCTTATTAAATTCATTGTTTAATTTATTGATAATATCTTCCTCTTTAAAAGTAGCGTCTAAAAAGTATGTCTCCGGCAATAAATAGCCTTCCAATTTGCGCTCATTGACTATGTTAATAAATTTATCTTTATCTATCGCCAATTTTGAAGCGGCTATTTCGGCTATTTGTTTTGAAGTAAGACCTTCCGGGATAGTCATTCTCAAAGGAATGATTTTAGGATTTTTAATCTGCGATAAAATACCGATTGTCATATCCCTCTGGCTAAACTCATAAGAGGCGGCTTTGATTTTAGAGCCTGATCCTGTAATACGGGTCCAAATCATAAAAAGATTTCTTGAATAAATGATATTATTGTTTTTAAGCATAGCCGCCGCTTTTGACGCGCTGTCTCCTCTTTGAATGACGATAGTAACGGGGGTTTTTGACAAAGAGAAATACCATATTCCCAAAGCAATAACAATCAACAACAAAAACACTCCTAAAACTTTTACCTTTGTTTTGAAAGCCATAAATTTTCAAACTCCTTATTTATTTTATTTGCTAAATATCTTGAAGAGTCAGACTCTTCAATTTTTGTTGCTCTTATTTTATGTTTTGCAATGAAATCCTCAGACTTTATATGTTTTGCTCCGCTTGGAGCAGTCCTATGCCATATTCCTTTATCGCTTGTTATTATTGTAATTTCATAAGGTTTTTGAGATTCATCCACTATCTGAACTATTATATCGTCGGCAATAGTTTTTCCATCGCTAAAAATTACTTCTATATTGCCGCGGGTTTCTTTGCCATATCCCGCAGATTCATAGGGATTTTTTGTTTTGCAATCAAAAACGATTGTGATTTTATTTTTAGAGCCGCCGATTGAACTGTTGTTTAAAATAAAATCAAAAAGTTTATTTCTTCTGCCTTCAAGAGTTTTATCTACAAATATATCGCTCGCATTGATTACATTATATCCGTCAACTATATAGCGCATTTTTTCTCCATATATCTTTGCAAGATTAAAGCCGCCGCTATTTTGTCTTTACCGCCTTTGTCTTTTATATTTAACTTTTTGCTTCTATCCGCTAAAAATTCTTGCGCCTCAACGGTAGAAAGACTTTCATTGATTGTTTCAATTGGCAAATCGCTTATTCTTTTTAATTCGTCTATAAATAATCTGATAATTTTTACCATAGAGCCTTCGCTGCCGCTCATATTTACAGGAATACCGACTACAATTTCTGAAACTTCATTGTTCTTTGCTATTTCAATTATTTTTTTGGCATTTATACTCGGGTTTTCGCTGCCTATAGTATCGAAAGGACTAACTGTAATTTGAAGCATATCGCTAAGCGCTATGCCGATTCTTTTTAAGCCGTAATCTACTGACATTATACGCACAATACCGCCTAAGATTACAAGCCCGCCGACATATTTTCGGCGGGCTTGCATATAAATTTTATTTTCCGCTATTTTTGCCAATAATGTCTAAAAACACTAATGGCTTTTTGCCAGTATTAGCCAAAGCGTGAGACTGTCCCGGTCTTGCAATAGTCACATCGCCTTTTTTTACTTTGGTCGTCTTGCCATTGGTATCGGTAAATGTCCCTTCGCCTGAAATGATAATGTAAGTGTCCTCATTATCCACATGCTTATGCAAGCCGATGGATTCGCCCGGCTGCAAAGTCATCCAGCCGATTTCTTTAAGAACATAATCTACGCTCGCATCATTTCTCGTATAAGCAAATCTCCCCGCTAATTTCCCTTTACCGCCGCCGACATCTTGTCTGTCCCAAACAATTAAATCTTTCTCAAGATAAACTTGCTGGTCTTTCTCCACAGCCTGTGCCGCTACCGCCGCCAACAACAACAAACTTAAAACTGCCGATACAATTTTACTCATTTTGACCTCCTATCAATTTTATTTACAAAGGCGCCGTTTAACAACGCCTTGTTTATTTAAAAAATTAAATCTTCTTTGTTAAAACCGAACTGCCGTCGGGATTGTCTATTATTTTATAGCCTTTTTCGTCTATTGCTTTTCTTAAACTATCGGCTTTATCCCAATTTTTTGATTTTCTCGCTTCATTTCTTTTTTTGAGCAAATCTTGAATGTCCGCTTCGTTTTTGAGTCGAGGTAATTGAATACCGAGCGAATCTAAAAGCAATTCTTCAAAAAGAACTCTTATACTTGCAAGCCTTTTAATATCTTTCTTAAAAATCTCTTTTAGAGCAAGATTTTTTAATTCATGCAAATAAGAGAGCGCTTTTTCTGAATTAAAATCGTCGTCTAATGCGCATAGAAAATTATCTCTGATTGAAAGCAAATCCTCATCTTTGACTATTTCTTTTGTTTTGCCGGACGCAGATGAAAGCCTTAAATAAGCGTCGTCAAGACCTTGCAAAGCATTTTTTGCGCCGTCAAGAGAAATATCTGAAAAATCAAGAGGACTTTTATAATGTTGGGTCAAAAGATAATAGCGGACGACTCTTGCGTCATATTTTTGCAAAATATCTTTGAGGGTAAAAAAATTGCCTAATGATTTAGACATTTTCTCTTTATTTACTGTGACGAAACCATTGTGAATCCAATATTTGACAAATTGTTTTCCAGACTTTGCCTCGCTTTGGGCAATTTCATTTTCATGATGAGGAAAGACCAAATCAAGACCTCCGCCGTGTATATCTATGGCGTCGCCCAAAATAGAAGACGACATCACAGAACATTCTATATGCCAGCCCGGTCTTCCTTTCCCCCAAGGACTGTCCCAAGAAACAGAATCAGGCTCGCCGTCTTTTGTCCTTTTCCATAATGCAAAATCAACGGGAGAGACTTTATCATCATTGACATCCACTCTTGCGCCTGACTTTAAATCTTCAATTTTTCTTTTTGACAATTTGCCGTATCCTTTAAATTTGTCCACGCTAAAATACACATCGCCGTTTTTTTGATAAGCAAAACCATTGTCATAGAGAACTTTTATAAAATTGATGATTTCCGTCATAGTCTCTGCGACCCTTGGATATTTGTCCGCTCTTAAGATATTCAATTTATCCGTTTGTTCAAAATAATCCTTTATATAAACATCGGCAAGAGCGGCGGGAGATATATTTTTTTCTTGCGCCCTCTTGATGATTTTATCGTCAATATCTGTGAAATTTTGAATATGTTTGACTTCAAAACCGCGCTTTTTTAAATGTCTCTTTATAATGTCAAAAGCCGTATAAGCCCGAGCATGTCCGAGATGGACAAAATCATAAGGCGTAATTCCGCACACATACATTGAAACGAAATTTTCTTTTTGCGGTTTAAATTCTTCTTTTTTATCTGTGAGAGAATTATAAACTTTTATACTCATTTATTTTTCCTTAAAGAAACTGCCGACATCGCCGCTATACCCTCGCCTCTTCCTATAAAACCCATTTTCTCATTTGTTGTAGCCTTTATTGCAATTCTTTCTTTGCTTAAACTTACAGTCTTTGATATTTGCTCTTTCATCTCGTCTATATAAGGCGCGATTTTGGGGACTTGCGCTATGATTGTCATATCAATATTGTTGATTTTAAATTTCTTTCTATTTAACTCTTTAAATACAAATTCCAAAAGAACTATGCTCGATATGCCTTTATATTTAGCGTCAGTATTTGGAAAGAAATGTCCTATATCGTTTAAACCAGCCGCTCCGAGCATTGCGTCCATTAAACTATGAATCAAAACATCGGCATCGCTATGCCCGTCAAGACCTTTTGGCGACTTAATTTTAACTCCGCCCAAAATCAAATCTCTTCCTTTTTTAAATCTGTGGACATCATATCCAAAACCTATAAACATTTTAAAAGTCCTTGCGCTAAATTAAAATCGGTCTTTGTGGTGATTTTAAAATTAGGAAAATCAGTCTCTACAATAGACGGCTTTATTCCTAGTCTCTCAACTAGTTGCGAATCATCCGTCGTTGCGCTCGGTATAGTTTTAGAATAGGCTTTAAGTAATAAAGTTTTTTCAAAAATTTGAGGCGTTTGGGCATTCCATAAGACTTTTCTATCAAGAGTTTTAATTATTTTGCCGTTTCGGACTGCTTTGATAGTATCTTTTGTTTTTTCAACCGCTATCGCCGCTTTTGTTTTTATAGCCGCATTTAAAACTTTTTCTATGTCCGCCTTATTGATAAGCGGTCTTGCCGCATCGTGAACGGCTATGAAATCTATGTCAATATCTATGAAATTCAAAGCGTTCTTGATTGACCCAAATCTTTCGCTTGCGCCGCAACAGAATTTTACTTTTGATAAATTTTTATAGCGCTTTGACAAAATCTCAAATCTGTTATTTGGGACGCTCACAATAACCGTTTTAAAAACTTTTAAAGAACAGAAAGCCTCTACGCTCCATAAAAAAACAGGTTTGCCTGCAAGTTTTAAAAATTGTTTTGGCGTATCAGAGCCAAATCTTTTCCCGCCGCCGCCAGCCGCTATTATTGCCGCCGCTATCATTGATTAGACTCTTCTTTTTTATGATTGTTATTTCTATGAAAATGTTCGCGGTTATTTTCAATAACTTTGCCAAAAACATTTTTACCCACAGTATTTTTTACTACGGCTGTAATTATCAATCTCACGACTTTATTCATATATCGTTTTCCATCGGCTACAATCACCTTAGTTCCATCATTTAAAAAACCAATGGCTTGATTTTGATGAGACCCTTCGCTTGCCAAGTAAATATTGACCACATCGCCGGGAACGCAAATGGGAGAGAGAGTCTCGGACAACACTTTTAAATTCAATACTTTAACTTTTTTTAATGAGGCGTTTTTTGCCGCGACAAAACTTATTGTGATAAGACGGACATTTAATAATCCCGCAAGTTCAATAATTTTTGAAGGTAAATCTTTTGCTGAAATAGCGCTTTTATCATAGGGCTTATCTATTACATATCCCGCCTCTTTAAGTTTTGAAACTGTCTCAAGCCCTCTTCTTGCTCTGTATTTTTTCATTTGTTCTTCGGCTTCAGAGTCCTTTTTCAACTCCTCTAAAACAAAATCCGTTATGATTATTTTTACGGGAGGAAACTCTTGCTTTACAAAATCCAAAATCCGTCCATCTTCTAAGACGCTCATATCAGCCAACAATTCTTCGTAAGAATTTTTATTGCCTGCGCTTTTTAATATGGGCTGTCTTTTTATTTCATTTCTATCGTATTTACCAATATATACGCTCCTTGCAAACACCACGATGATAAGCAAAGCGAAAAGAATATAGACTATGAGCAAGTAATTTATGTTTAACGCGCTTAAAGGCATAGCCGCAAAGAAAACGCCGAACTTATTTGACAAAAGCCCCAAAACAGAACCAAGCGCAATTCCAAAAGCCGCAAATAAAAAGGCTGAAAGCGAGATTTTTTCGCATAGATATTCAACAAATACAAAAGCCGCTCCTGCGATAAAACCCAAAATAAGCGCAAGAACGCTATTTTCTATAAAGAAATAAGCCGCTCCTGCGCTAAATACTGCGATAAAAATTCTAAATGTCCATATAAACATTATATTCTCCTTTTTTAAACGCGCGCTTTGCGCCATCTCTACATTTCAATTCTTTCTCAAAATTCTTTTTGCGCTTGCGGCAGACGGGCTTAACCCTGTCCAAAGTTTAAAAGCCGCGACCCCCTGATTTATCAACATTCCCTCGCCGTTAAAAAATTTGATTTTTTCTTTCTTTGCGAGTTTATAAAGAGCCGTCTCATTTTTATAAATCAAATCATAGGCAATTACATCTTTTTTAGCCAAGTTCAATTTGAAAGGCAAAATATCGCTTTCATTTAATCCGCAAGACGAAGCGTTTATGATTATGTCTGCCTCTGAAATATAAGCGGAATCCTTTAATTTGACTGCTTTTGCGCCGAATTGTTTTGCAAGAATGACAGCCTTATTATGAGTTCTATTTGATATATAGACCGTTTTTGCTTTATTTTTTTTTGCAAAATATAAGACAGATTTTGCCGCGCCGCCTGCGCCGTATATAAAAATCGTCTGTCCTTGAATGCTTATTTTTTTGTCTGCAAAATCTTTTTCTAACCCGAGATAGTCCGTATTGTATCCATAAGTTTTGCCATTATTGATAACTATTGTGTTGACGCTGCCTATAGCCTTCGGCGCGGCGTCTATGAAATCTAATAATTTCATTATTTCAACTTTGTGCGGAACAGTTATGTTGAAACCGCAAAAACTCAATAATTTCAACGCCTCAAAAATCTTTTTTAAATCTTTTTTTTCAACGCTAAAAGCCGTATAAGCGCAATTTAAACCCGCTTCTTTAAACCAATTGTTCTGCATTATTGGAGACTTTGACTGTTTTATAGGACAGCCTAAAATTGCAAATAATTTTGTGTTTGTATTTAACATTTCTTCTCCTAACTGCAACTGCTTCTCGCAAGTTTCAGCCGCCGCGCGATGAATAAAGAGCGCATGTCTGGCGGCGGGCGTGAGATGTGAGCGCCCTTTCCTTAAACAACGACCACGCAAGGAACGCAAAAACGACAAAAACAAAAACCGCTTTGCAACCGCCCTCGCGCTGCCTTCTCCCCTCAAAGGAATGGGAAAACGGCGAACAAAAAACAAAATCAGCGTTTTCTTATCACTGTATCTTGCGCTTGGGCAAGAATATTGGGATAATCGGCATTGTAATGAGCGCCGCGGCTTTCTTTTCTTGATATTGCGGACTGCGCTATAAGTTGAGCGATTGCGGCTATATTTCTCAACTCTAAAGCGTCAACTGATAAATCGGTTTGCGTAAAGTTGTCGTCAATTTCTCTTTTTATCGCTTCTATTTTTTTGAGAGCGATAGACAACCCTTCATTCGTCCTTGTTATGCCCAAATAATCCCAACTCAAATGCCTTATCGCTTTCCAATCTTTCATAAAATAGTCGGATTTATTTTGAGAAACACTATTGCGATTCTCTAAAAATGGTTTTAGAGCGTCATTGCAGGCTTGACCCATAATATCCGACAATGAGTTAGATTGCGGGTCTTGCCCGCAATGACTCTGAACATCTTCAAAAACTCTGTGAGCATATACAAGTCCTTCAAGCAAAGAATTTGAAGCAAGCCTATTTGCGCCGTGTATTCCGGAACAAGCGCATTCCCCTATGGCGTATAGATTTTTTATAGTCGCGCGCCCGTTTTCGTCAATTTTAATGCCGCCGCACAAAAAATGAGCGGCAGGCACAACGGGTATCATATCTTTCGTTATATCTATTCCATATTCTTTGCATTTAGCGTATATTCCCGGAAAACGATTGATTAAAAAATCGCTGTTTTTATGAGTTATATCCAAATATATAAATTCGTCTCCGCTATTCTTTAATTCTTTGTCTATAGCCCTTGATATTATATCGCGCGACGCTAACTCTTTTAGCGGATGATATTTTTTCATAAAAGGCTCTCCGTTTTGAAGCCTCAAAATGCCGCTTTCGCCGCGAATCGCCTCTGAAATTAAAAAAGATTTTTCCACTTTATTATACAAGCAAGTCGGATGGAATTGGACAAATTCCATATTTGCAATGTCCGCGCCCGCCCTATAAGCCATAGCGATAGCATCGCCTGTGGATATATCAGGATTTGTGGTATAGAGATAAGTTTTGCCGGCTCCGCCGCAGGCTAAAACAATAATTTTTGCCGCAAAAACCTCAACTTTATTTACCGCATTATCAAGAACAAAAACGCCTACGCATTTCCCTTCTTCATTGACGATTAAATCTATCGCCGAGCGTTCTTCAAAAATTTCTATATCTTTATTTGAACGGACTTTTTCTATCAAAGCCCTTTCAATCTCTTTGCCCGTCATGTCGCCGCTATGAAAAATTCTGCGATTGCTGTGAGCCGCTTCAAGTCCAAGCGCATATCCGCTTGAAGTTTTTTCATCTTTTGAAAATTGAACGCCCCAATCAAGCAATTCTTTAACTCTTTGCGGCGCTTCTTTTACCATTTTTTCAACCATATTCTCATTGCAAAGACCAGCGCCTGCCGTCAAAGTATCTTTTATGTGAGACTCAAAAGAATCTTTTTCGTCCGATACGCACGCTATGCCGCCTTGCGCCTTAGCCGTATTGCAATCGTCCAAAGTCCGTTTGGTAATCAAAACAACGCTGCTGTTTTGAGCGGCTTTAATGGCAAGACTTAAACCTGCAATTCCGCTGCCTATAATTAAATAATCCGATTGTTTCATAAATATCTAACCCCTCATTTATTCATCGCCATATTGTCAATCAATCTTGTTTTGCCTACCCAAACCGCCGCAAGAAAAGCCGCTTTCTTTGTTTTAGAACTTGCGGGAGACAAATCATAAAAATCAACTATCTCGGCATAATCAATTTTGCTTTCAGGTATGCTTTTCAATTTCTTTAGCGCAATACCCAAAACTGTTTTGAGAGGTTTTGTTTTAAAGTTTTCTTTTGCTTCCTTCAATATTTGGCTAATTAAACCCGCATTTACTTTTTGCGCGGCATTCAAATAAGAATTTCTGCTTGATAATGCCAAAGCGCTTTTTTCTCTGATTGTGGGGCATGCAACTATTTTAGTTGTAAAATTCAAATCCTTTGCCATTTTCTCTATTATTTTTAATTGCTGAAAATCTTTCAACCCAAAATATGCTCTATCTGCGCGCGATATATTAAAAAGTTTAGCAACAACGGTAGCCACGCCTCTAAAATGCCCTTTTCTAAAAGCACCGCAGAGAATGTCTTGCATTTGAGATACTTCAACAAAAGTTTTATGCGTGTCGGAAAACATTTCAGCAACGGAAGGCAGGAAAACATAATCTACATGATGTTTTTTGCAGATTTTAAGGTCTTTATCTATTGGTCTTGGATATTTCAAATAATCTTCATTTGGTCCAAACTGCGTTGGATTTACAAAGATAGAAACTATTGTTATATCGTCATTCTTACCGGATTTGTCTATCAAAGATATATGCCCGTCGTGCAAAGCGCCCATTGTCGGCACTAAACCTATTTCGTCTCCCGCTTTGACATGTTTTAAAGCGATTTGCTGCATTTCAGCCGCAATCTTTATAACTTTCATTTATAGATATTCTCCTCTGCGGGAAAAGTTGCGTTTGAAATATCTTCTATATATTGATTGACCGCTTTTTTGATAGTTCCTGCTAAATCGGCGTATTTCTTAACAAATTTCGGCGTAAAATCTTCAAAAATACCAAGCATATCGTCAAGCACCAAAACCTGACCGTCGCAATATTTTCCTGCGCCTATGCCTATCACAGCCATTTTAGTTTCTTTAGAAACTTTTGCAGCCAAATCTTGAGGAACAGCCTCTAATACCACGCTGAAAGCGCCCGCTTTTTCAAGAGCATTAACATCTTCCATCAATTTATCCTGATCGTCTTTTTCTTTTGCTTGAACTTTAAATCCGCCGAATTGATTTATAGCCTGAGGAGTAAGCCCGAGATGACCTTGAACGGGAATTTTTGCCGCTACAATAGCCGCTATTCTATCTGCAATCTCCGCTCCGCCTTCAAGTTTTACCGCATTTGCTCCGCCTTCTTTTATGAGTCTGCCTGCATTTTTCAAAGCATCTTCAATACTTATTTCATAGGACATAAAGGGCATATCGCATACTATCAAAGCCTTATTATTGCCTCTTTTTACCGCTTGCGCATGATAAATCATATTGTCAATAGTGACAGGCAAAGTGTTTTCAAAACCCAATTTAACATTACCCAAAGAATCGCCAATTAGCAGCATATCAATATCCGTATTTGACAGAAGTTTAGCCATAGAATAATCATAGCAGGTAAGCATTGATATTTTTGCGCCTTGCGCTTTCTTAGCGAGTATTTGCGATATAGTTTTTTTGTTTGCAATCATACCATGCGCTCCTAAATTATGAAAATAGGGACATTTTGATGTCCCCATGTTAATGTAAAGCCTTGCTATTTAAACTGAGGCGGCAATTTTAATTATTTGACAGTCAAGTGTCAATGATTTTTCTTTTAAAATCTCCTTGATTTTTCTATGTAAAACGGGGTGTTTAAAATTTGGCGCGATTTCCGCAAGAGGTATTAAGACAAAAAGCCTATTTTCTATCTCTTTATGCGGTATATTTAGATTGGAATTTTTGATAATTTGGCAACCGTAAAACAATATATCTATATCAATAATACGCTCAGACCACTTTTTAGCTTTCTTGCGCCCCATAAGCCTTTCTATACTTTTGAGCAAAAAAAGCAAATCCCAAGCCGAAAGATGAGTTTGCGCTTGAACGCATATATTGTAAAAATATCTCTGTTTATAGCCTATGGGCGAAGTCTCATAAAAGCGAGAAATCCGCTCAATCTGCGCAAAGCCGCTGCTTTGCAAAACAGACAAAGCCTCTATTAAATTTTCCCGCCTATCCCCTATATTGCTTCCCAAACTCAAATAAATTTTCATAGCAAATAACATAGCAAATTGCTTTAAAAACGCAAAATATTTAGGGAAGCGTTTCCTGCCGTTGTCAAACCCGTGATAAAGACTTCTCGCAAAGAACACCCGTCGTGTGATGAATAAAGAGTGCAATTCTATCGGCGGGCGCGGGATGCGAGTATCATTTCCTTAAACAACGATAGCCGCGCAAGGGGTGCAAAACGACAAAGACAAAAGCAATTCCTAACAATGTTGCGTCGTATTGCCTTTGCGCTCCTTGCGAGAAGCCTTTGCCTTTGCCGTCTTTTCTCTTTTCTCTCTGCCTTTCTCCGTTTGTCGTGTCAATTGACAAAAGCAGATTATTCATATACAATCCCGCTCATTCAAATTTAATTGGAGGTAGAAAATGGCAGTGCGAATTCGCCTACAGAGAATAGGCAAACCTAAGAGACCCTATTATAGAGTAGTTGCTATTGACCAAAGAGCTAAAAGAAATGGAAAACCCCTTGAAATTTTAGGACAATATGACCCAATATCTGTTGAAAATAAATTTAATGCTGATATGCAAAGAGTAAACTATTGGCTTTCAATAGGCGCAAAAGCATCTGATACTGTTGCTGATTTGCTGAAAAAATCAGCGGCGGCTAATAAGTAATAAATTGAAAAAGTGGAGGTAACCATGAAAGATTTAGTGCTTTACATTGCGAAAGCTTTGGTTGACAATCCAGACCAAGTGGAAGTTAAGGAAATTGCAGGTGAAAAAGCAACTGTTTTAGAATTAAAAGTAGCGGACGGCGACAGAGGCAAAATCATAGGTAAAGAAGGGCGGATTATCAAGGCTGTTAGAATTATTATAAATTCTGCATCAGCTAAACTTGATAAAAGAGCTACTGTTGAAATTGTAGAATAAAAATGACGCAAAAGATTAAATGGAAAATCTCCGAGGTGCTCGGCTTTGATATTTTTAATCAGTCCAGCGAGTATCTCGGAGTTCTTTATGATGTTTTAGCCACAGGAAGTAATGATATTTGGGTAGTTAGGCATTATAATAATGAGATATTAATCCCCGCTCTAAAAGATATTGTCAAAGAAGTTAATGCATCAGCAAGAAAAATTTTTGTATTTTTACCAAATGACTATAAAAAAACATTGAGCAAAGCGATAACAATAAGCGGAGAATCGGAGTATAACGGCTATACTATCTATGAAGATTGATATTTTAACCATATTCCCAAAAATGTTTGATTCTCCTTTTGCAGAAAGTCTTATAAAAAGGGCTATTGACAATAAAATAATACAAATTAACACTATAGACATTCGTTCTTTCTCTAAAGATAAGCATAAAAAAGTTGACGATAAGCCTTTTGGCGGAGGCGTAGGTATGGTTTTAAAGCCAGAACCTATATTTGACGCATTAAAAAATAGCGGAGTTAAGAAAAAAAATAAAGAGTATAAAAATCGTTATAATAAACCGCTTATTATTTATATGTCGCCGCAAGGTAAAGTCTTAAACAATAAAATCGTAAACAACTTATCGAATTTTAAAAAATTGATTATTTTATGCGGACATTATGAAGGCATTGACGAAAGAATTATGAATTTTGTGGATGAAGAAATATCAATAGGCGATTTTGTTCTTACCGGCGGAGAACTTCCCGCTATGGTTTTAATAGACGCTGTTGCGAGAATGCTCCCCGGCGTTGTAAAAGAATTTAATTCTGTAAAAAATGATTCATTTTACAATGGGATTTTGGATTATCCGCAATATACAAGACCTGCGATTTTTAAAGGATTATCTGTTCCCAAACAACTTTTGTCAGGCAATCATAGAGAAATAGAAAATTGGCGTTTGAAACAAGCATATCTTGCCACAAAGAAAAAAAGACCGGATTTGTTAAAAAATAAAGTAAAAATATAAGGAGTAGGAAAATGTCAATATCATTATTGCAGCAAGTTCAAGAACAGTATTATAAGAAGAATGTAGGCGCATCTTTTAGACCTGGCGACCAAATAAAAGTTCATTTTAAAGTGGTTGAGGGCAGTAATGAGAGAATTCAGGTTTTTGAAGGTATTGTTTTACGCAAAAGAGGCAGCGGACTTTCAGAAAGTTTTACTGTCAGAAAAGTATCTTTTGGGGTAGGGGTTGAAAGGATTTTCCCTATACATTCTCCAAGAATTGAAAAAGTTGAACTTGTGCGCCACGGCAAAGTCCGCAGGGCAAAGCTTTATTATTTGAGGGATTTGTCAGGAAAAGCGGCAAGAATTACTGAAGATTCTAAGAGATTTATCAATGCAGGCGCAGAACAAGTCCAAGAACAAACCCAACCTCATATAAATTAAAATCTCATTGAAAACACAAACAGATTTATTCTTATTTGATAGCGCTTATCATGTTCAGTCCTTTCCTTTCGCAGGTGTTGACGAAGCCGGACGAGGACCTTTAGCGGGTCCCGTTACAGCGGCGGCAGTAATCTTTCCTAATGATTTTTATCATAAAGACATCAATGATTCAAAAAAACTATCCGCAAAAACAAGAGAAGAACTCTCAAAAATAATTAAAAAAGAATCTATTGCTTATTCAATCGTATCAATAGACAATAATGTAATAGACGAAATCAATATATTGCAAGCAAGCCTACTCGCTATGAAAAAGGCTGTTTTAGGGTTAAATACCAAGCCAACGCTCTGTTTAATAGACGGCAATAAAAAAATACCTGATTTTGATACTGCCCAAGAAACAATAATCAGAGGCGATGCTAAAAGCGCCTCAATAGCCGCGGCATCCATACTTGCAAAAGTTGAAAGAGATAAAATTATGATTGATTTTTCAATCAAATTTCCAAATTACAGCTTTGAAAAACATAAAGGATATGCTACCCAAGAACACATTGCCGCAATTAGAAAATACGGTATCTGCGTTATTCACCGCAAGACATTCTCACCTATCCCGCAAATTTTAGAGAGACGCTAATTATCTTGTTTGTGAAGATTTTTAAGGATTTTTTTAAGTCTTGCGAGACGGCGGGGTTTGGCAATACTGAGATATATTTCCAAGTTCTGCCAACAAAACATGGTTGAAAAAATGCTAAAGAGATCGCAAATTCGAATTAATCAGTGTTTCCTTAATACAATCGCAATTTGAACTTTAATCTTTCGTTTTAATCGCCTAATGAGGAAATATGCAAAACAAAAGAGAAATTGGATTTGAAAAAGAAAAAGAAGCGGTTAAGTTTTTGCAAAATAATGGCTATACGATAGTAGAAATGAATTTTTCCGCCAAATGCGGAGAAATAGACATAATAGCAAAAGATTCGGATTGTCTATGTTTTGTGGAAGTGAAATACAGAAAGAATACGGAATATGGAACGCCAATAGAAGCAGTAAGCGTAAAAAAACAGAAAAGAATATCAAGAACTGCAATGCTCTATCTAAAAATACGCAATATTAAATCAGATTTTCGTTTTGATATAGTCTCAATAACAGGAACACAAATAGAAATAATTAAATCCGCTTTTACCACGCCTGCTGGAAAATACTATATATAATCGTCTAATTAATCCAAATACTCTCTTAAAGGCTTGCTTCTTGAAGGATGTCTTAATTTTCTTATCGCCTTTGCCTCTATTTGACGGACTCTTTCTCTGGTCACGCCAAACTTTTTGCCTACTTCTTCTAATGTGCTGGGATAGCCTATGCCTATACCATATCTTAAACTTATTATCTCGGATTCGCGCGGAGTCAATGTGTTTAAGACTTTTTGAAGTTCCAATTGTAATCTATATTGCTGGGTTTTGGCTACTGGATTTGGACTGTTTTGGTCTTCTATAAAATCCTCTATCGTGGAATCATCTTCTTCGCCTATCGGAGATGCGAGAGACACAGGCTCCTGCATCATCTTTAAAATTTTCCTCACTCTATCTGTCGAAAATCTCATCTCTTCAGCATATTCTTCAATAGATGGTTCTCTCCCCTCTTCTTGCTGCAATCTTTTTTTGAATTTTGTGAGTTTGGAAATCAATTCTTTCATGTGAACGGGAATTCTGATTGTCCTCGATTGATCTGCAATAGCGCGATTGATAGACTGTCTTATCCACCAAGTCGCGTAAGTTGAGAATTTAAATCCGCGTTTCCACTCAAATTTTTCCACCGCTTTAGAAAGTCCGAGATTGCCTTCTTGTATCAAATCTGAAAGTTCCAAATTGCTTATGCCAACATGCTTTTTGGCAATAGAAACGACAAGCCTAAAATTGGCTTCTATAAGTTTCATTTTATCTCTATGTATAATCTCTTCTAAATCTCTTATCTTCCTATCAGTTTCTATCATCTCGTCGGCAGTTATCACAAATCCCATTTTTAAATTAGCCTGCCTCAATAATAAAGTCTCTATCTTTTCTATATCTTCTTGAGCGGTTTCAAATTGACATTTAGTCTGCTTTTTGAACTCAACCTCAGATGTTTTTTTATTGAGGCAAGAATTATAAAGGGTTCTGACTTTGGAAAAAGGATTGTGATATTTTCTCTCGAACTTTTTCTGCTCGTCTCTTATTTCATTTAATTTTTGAGCCGTAGTCTTAATCCTATTTGTAAGCCTCTTTATTTTATCTTGATTTAAATTGAGACTGACTATAAGAGCAATTATTTTTGAACGATTTTCTTCTAATTTTTTCTTTGTTTCTGTTTTTTGCTTATCGGAAATAGATTTATTCTTGAGTTTCTTACTATACGACGCCATAGCGCTTTCTATATGATTAATAGTTTGAACGGCTTTTTTTATTTTTGCGCCCATAGTTCTAAGCTGCGCTTTAGATTTTCTGCCTCTGGGCATAAGTTCTTTTGGCGTCATCTCTTGCTGGCTTATAAGAGTTTCCCAATTTCTAATTTCTTTGATGATTAAGGGAGATTCCAAAACGATGGCTTGCAATTTCTTTTCATTTTCTCTGATATTTTTTGCAAGTTCCACTTCAACCGTTCTTTCTAAAAGAGGAACTTTTGCCATTTCGGTCAAATACATTCTGACAGGGTTTATTCCTTCATCTTCCACACTTGTTATTTTGACGGATTGCTCCACAGCGCTGCCTTGATTTCTAAGAGCTTTTTCTGAAATCGTATTTTTCTTATCCTCAATCAATTTTATGCCCATATCGTCTAACACGGCAAGAAAACTGTCTATTTTTTCAATAGATTCGCCGGAAGGAATCGTTTTACTTATTTCGTCATAAGTTAAGAATCCGCGTTTTTTGCCTTCTTCAATCAATTTTTTAAATAAATCTTGTTGTTTTGACATTTTATCTCCTCGAACCTTTTAATTGAGCATTCAATTTTTTATACTCATTTAAAATATTTTCGTCTCTTTCGGTTTTACCGTCAGCCATCTCTGTAATTAAATTTTCTAAGGTTTGCCGTCTTTTTTTTAAACTGCGCAATTGCAAATCTTTTAATACCGTTTCAAAAGTTTCTTGCGCGGAATTTTTATCAGAAAAATCTTTAAGCGATAACCCTGAAAACCAAGCGGCGTCCTCTTCTGAAAGAGAATTTAAAATCGCATCGTCTTTAGCGCCTGCACGAACTAAATCATAGATATTTTTACATCTTACATCCTCAAACTCAATACTAGAAATTTTATCTATTAGTTCTCTATCGTCTAAAATCAAATTGAGCAACATCTCTTCTAAAGAAAAAAACAATTTTTGCTTTTTGATTACAGGTTTTATCTCGTCAACATCTATTTTGCGGGCGGCTATTTTAAGTTTTAACGCTCTTTTCTTTTTCAACTCGTTTATAACCGCTTCCTGCGATATATTCATTTTTTGAGATATATTTTTGAGCCATTCTCCCTGAACTATTTCATTGGGATTTTTCAAAACAAAATCAAGCAAAATAGACGCGGCTTTAGCCTTAGCCTCCGGTGTGTTTTTCCCCGTTTTAGACAATACTCTGTCTATCATAAAATCTATCGCGCTTTTTGCGGTAGAATCTATAAGTTGTAAAAATTTCTCTTTGCCGTTTTCGTTTAGATATTCGTCGGCATCAACATTTTCCGGCAATTCTGACGCGGCGCACTCTATGGAATCTTCTATAAGTATTTCAAAAGCCCTTTGAGCCGCGCCTCTGCCGGCATCGTCGCCGTCAAATAATAAAATTACTTTATCCGCATATCTTGATATAAGTTTAGCGTGATTTTTTGTAAAAGAAGTTCCAAGCGAAGCCACTGCGCCGGAAATTCCAAATTGCCAAGGGATTATGACATCCATATACCCCTCGAGAACTATAATCTTTCTTTCTTTTCTAATCGTCGGTAAAGTCTGATATAAACCGTAGAGATTTGAAGATTTTGAATATACGGCAGTTTCCGGCGTATTTAGATATTTGGGTTGCTGGTCTGAAAGAGTCCTTCCGCCGAAAGCGACAATTCTGCCGGAAGCGTCAAAAATAGGAAAAACCAATCTATCCGACATATATTCATATAAAGAGCCGCTTTCTGTTTTTGTGACAATACCCGCTTTGACAATATCTTCAAGCGCTATGTTTTTTTGGGATATAGCCGATAACAGCGCATTTTTTGGGGCAAAACCCAATTTGAATTTTTTTACAGTCTCGGCGCTCACACCGCGCTTTTCTAAATAATCTCTTGCAAATTTTGCTTGAACGCTTTCAAGTAAATATCTATTATAAAAAGTCGCCGCATTCTCTAAAATATCAAACAATTTCATTTTTTGCGATGATTTTATTATCTCTTCTTTGCTCTCTTGTATTTCTATAGACGCTTTTTGAGCAAGTTTTCTTACCGACTCTATCCAAGAAACGCCGTCGGCAAGCATCACAAATTTAAAAACATCGCCCGCCGCATGACAGCCGAAACAATTAAAAATACCTTTTTCCGGACTTACGACAAAAGAAGGGGTTTTCTCATTATGAAAAGGACAGCAAGCCGTCCAATTGCGCCCCGCTCTTTTTAAACTTGGAACATATTCTCTTATAACAGAAACTATATCGCTTGAAAGTTTTATTCTATCAATTGTTTCATGAGAAATTGACATAGCGTCTCCTATGCTTATCTTCTAAAGCGTCTAAAACCAGAAATTTCCACAAATTCAAGTTTTCCAAATTTCTTTTCAAGTTTATCAAATAGCAAATTCAACCCTAAATTGTCAGATGATATATGTCCAGCCAAGATGACATTGATTTTATGTTTTTGCGCTTCTTTAACCGCTTTTTGGCTCAAGTGCATACCGACGATAGTTCCTACTCCGGCTTGGCTTAACTTTTCAAAAGATTCTATTGGTCCTTCTGTTCCGCCCGTCATATCCACAAAAATTTTACCGCAGCGGGAAGTTTTGTCTCCAAGCAAAATCACAGGCGCCTGCCCAACTTTTGACGAGTGAATATATTCAGGCTGTTTATTTAAGAAATCTATTATGTCGATAAGATAAACGGGATTTAAAGCGTCGAATTCTTTTTGTAAAAATGAAGCGACATGATTATCGGCTACGCTATGAGCAGTCATAAAAGGAATATCAAGAATTTTTGCCGCATCAGACACTCTTTCATTGTTTTGAGGATAAACGCTTCTTTCCACTTCTTTTACGCGTGGAGATATGAGTTTTTCGGATATATTTATAGCAATGCCCTGCCTAAACAAAATATCGGACTGCATATAGATTACATTTGAAAAAGTGGAATAAGCGTATCCTTCGGGATGATGGGCTACAATCAAATCAATTTTGCGTCCCGAATCTTTCAATTGTTTTGTAAGAAGAATTTCCGGCGTCTCAATATCTATACCGACAACGATATTTTTAATATCTGGGTCTTTACCGCTATAAAGTATTCTTGAATCATAATAAGGATTTTCAAGGCTTTCTATATCAAAATTTTCTTTTTGTTCTTTGCTTAAATCGTCATAATTTTTCTTGCGTTTTTTCAAATCAAGAGCGACTAAATCTTTCCCGCGCGGGTCAACTTCTATGCCTTCTTTAACAAACAATTCTTGGATATCTTTTATTTTCATAATTTCCTCCATAGCCGATTAAGTTGATATAACGCCTCTGCGCTATAATTTTTTATCGGTTACCCAAACAACAAAAGAGAGTTGTATTTGGCTATACGCCTATTGAATACAACTCTCTGCTTTTGTATTAGACTTGTTAATTATTGTTTTATCCATCTGTTGTCTTTAAGCATTTTGCGTCTGATTTTTCTTTTTGCTTCGGCAAGTTGCTCTTTTCTAACAACGCTTGGGGCTTTGTAAAATTCTCTTTTTTTAATTTCCTGCATTATCCCGCTTCTTTCGCATTCTCTTTTGAACCGTCTTATAGCATCTTCAATTGATTCCCCTTCCCTGACTTTGACATTTACCATTTAATAAAACACCGCCTTTCTTAAAAAAGTTTATTGAACGCCTTATATATTTGGGTCTCTTTAATCGCCGCCGCCTGCGGGATTGACCCGCAATCTCCGCCCTATGATTACTATCCTGCGGGCCAACTGAATTTTCTCCCGCCGAGCAAATGATAGTGTATATGTTGAACGCTTTGTAAAGCATCTTCTCCGCAATTGTTGACAAGTCTATATCCATTTTGCAACTGCGGATATTTAGCCGCAATTTTTGAAACCGCAACTTGGACGCGCCCCAAGAGATTTTCATCTTCTTGCGAGACTTCTTTTAAACTTGCAATATGTTTTTTAGGAATTACGATGATATGAATTGGAGCCTGCGGAGATATATCGTCAAAAGCTAAAACAAAATCGTCTTCATAGGCTTTTTTTGAAGGGATTTCCCCTTTAATTATCTTACAAAACAAGCAATCTGATGACATTGAAACTCCCTTTGGGGTTTAAATACGAGTGCGATTATACTTAATTTGCTCTTCTTTCGCAATAAAACGCACACGACAAATAAACGCAGAACGGTTTAGGGGCAAATTTATTTGAGAAGGGTAGGCGGGTCTGCTCCTACGAGTTTTGAAATTGATCTGATGATTTGTTGTATTTGTTTTTCCATTGGATAAACTCTTTATTATTGTTGACTCATAATGGCGGGCGGGTTTGAAACCCTCACATACAAATTTTTTATATTTTTGGTTTCAATTTTCTTATGGATTTTTCAATAAGTTTTTGATTTTAATAAATTAAAGATTTCATATTTCGCTATATTTTATTTACGCCTACTGTGTGAATATGACAAATTGCCATAGCCAATGCGTCGGCGGCATCATCGGGCTTGGGAATTTCTGTTAAGCCGAGAAAATCTTTTACCATGCGCTGCATTTGCTGTTTGTCGGCTGAGCCGTAGCCTGTTAAGGCAATTTTTACGCGGCGCGGATTATATTCATATAGTTTTATTTTGTTTTGGGCTATAGTCAAAAGAATTGCGCCTCTCGCTTGACCTATTAAGGCGATAGAACTTGCCCTTTTTAAAAAAAACAATTCTTCAATCGCTATGTTTTGAGGCTGATATATATCAATGATTTTTTGTAATTGAACGCTTATGCTTTGAATTCTTTCTATGATGGGTTGAGAAGAAATTGTTGTTATACATCCATATTGAATAGACTTAATTTTATCGCGAGTTTGAGCCTCTATTACGCCCCAGCCTGTTAATGCTATACCGGGGTCAATTCCTAAAACTATCATTTATATAACCTTTTTATTTGTTAAACAGCATTATATTGGATTTCTTGCATCCTACAACTATGCGCAAAACAAACTCCGCCATAGGGCGCGCAATAACAACTTTACTGCCAACAACAAAGGCTTGAAAGATTGCATAAAATAGATTCTGCGACTTCGCGCAGAATGACAGCCTTTTTGGGAAGAGGGGTGGAACCCACCACTATAAATCTTGCTTTATCCGTTTAGTTTTTCCATTTCGTCTGCGGATATGTCAAAGTTGGCGAAAACATTTTTTACATCGTCGTGTTCTTCTAATGAGTCCATCAGTTTTACCATTTTAGCCGCGTCGTCGCCCGTCAATCTTATATAGGTCTGAGGGAGCATTGAAATTTCAGCAGACAATATATTTATGTTTTTATCCTTTAAGGCTTTTTTGATTTTTTCTAAATCTGCCGAAGCAACGATAACTTCATAAACATCACTGTCGGCATTATTTGTAAAGTCGTCCGCGCCAACTTCTAAAACCAAATTCATAAGAGTTTCTTCATCACCTGCGGACTTATCAATAGTTATATAACCTTTTCTCTCAAACATCCAACCCACGCAGCCTGTCTCGCCGAGATTTCCGCCGTGGCTTGAAAAGATTTTTCTTATTTCTGATGCTGTTCTGTTTTTATTGTCAGTCGTCGTCTCAACAATTAAAGCAACGCCTGCGGGGCCATATCCTTCATAATTTAATTCTTCATAAACTATCCCCGGTATTTCCCCTGTGCCTCTTTGTATAGCCTTCTTTATATTGTCTTGGGGCATATTGGCGGCTTTTGCATCTTCAACAGACTTTCTTAAACGAGCATTGCTTTCTATTTGCCCGCCGCCTTCTTTTGCGGCAATCACAATTTCTCTGATAATTTTTGTGAAAACTTTACCTTTTTTGGCGTCCGTTGCGGCTTTTTTATGCTTTATGCTTGCCCATTTATTATGACCTGACATTTAAATCTCCTAGTATTTTCTTTTGAGAGTAACGCCGGACTTTAGGCTTGATATCGTTCTTTTCAATTGAGTTTCTATAATTGAAACATCAACTTCGTCTTTTTTCTTTTCTTGCAAGGCTTTGGCAAATTTTAAGGCTTCTTCTATTTTTTGTCTATTGGCATTATCCGAAGGAACGGCAAATTGAGCGGCAACATTTACTTTATGTTCTGATATTTCTATAAAACCGCCCGTCACTGTGACTTTTTGAACTTCGCCGCTTTTTGGCGTAACAACAATATCGCCCTGCTTTAATATAGACACCAAATTGGCATGCCCAGGCAATACCACTATGTCCCCCGAAGTAGTCGGAAACGAGACGGAAGCAATATCGCCTTTAAACGCTCTCCCTTCCGGAGATAATATCTCTAAAATAAATTCGCTCATATTTTCCTTCTGTTGTTTTAGCGGGCAAAGATTATTTATTTGCCCTAGTTTATTTACTGTTTTTGGCTTTCTCTACGGCTTCTTCTATTGTGCCTACCATATAGAATGCTTGTTCAGGCAAATCATCATATTTGCCCGCTATTATGTCTTTGAACCCTTTGACTGTCTCGTCGGCTTTGACATATTTGCCCGCTATGCCGGTAAACATTTCCGCCACAAACATAGGCTGAGTCAAAAATCTCTGCACTTTTCTTGCTCTTGATACTGTGATTTTATCTTCGTCAGAAAGTTCGTCCATACCTAAGATGGCGATAATATCTTGCAAATCTTTATATTTTTGCAAAATCTTTTTTACTGCCATTGCGGTATTGTAATGGTCTTCGCCTATTGTGTTTGGGTCTAAAAGTCTTGACGAGGAAGTGAGCGGATTTACGGCGGGATAAAGACCTTGTTCCACAATCGCTCTATCAAGGGTCAGCGTCGCGTCTAAATGCGAGAAAATCGCAACGGGCGCAGGGTCTGTATAATCGTCGGCAGGAACAAAAATCGCTTGAACAGAAGTTACAGAACCTTTATTCGTGGAAGTGATTCTCTCTTGCAATTCGCCCATATCCGCAGCCAAGTTAGGCTGATAACCCACGGCTGAAGGCATTCTGCCAAGCAATGCAGACACTTCGCTGCCCGCTTGAGCAAATCTGAAAATATTATCTATAAATAAAAGCACATCTTCATTCTTTTCGTCGCGAAAATATTCCGCCATTGTAAGAGCAGTCAAGGCGACTCTCATTCTGTTTCCGGGAGGTTCATTCATCTGCCCAAAAACCAAAACGGTTTGATCCATAACTTTGGACTCTACCATTTCCATCCACAAATCTGTGCCTTCTCTCGTTCTTTCTCCAACTCCGCCGAATACCGAATGCCCTTTATGGACAGCCGCTATATTTCTGATGAGTTCCTTTACAACGACTGTTTTGCCTACGCCCGCGCCGCCAAATATTCCAATTTTACCGCCTTTTGTGAAAGGCGAAATCAAATCTATAACTTTGATGCCTGTCTCAAGCATTTCCGGCGTAGTTTTTTGATCGACAAAAAGCGGAGACGGTCTATGTATAGGACACCTTTCTACCGAAGCGTCAATATCTCCCAAATCATCTACAGGCTGTCCTAATACATTAAAAATTCTTCCGAGCGTTTTTTCCCCGACAGGAACGCTGATGGGAGCGAAAGTTCTTCTCGCTTTCATTCCGCGTTTCATTCCATCAGTAGAGCCCATGGCGATTGTCCTCACTTCGGCATTATCCATTTCAAACATGGTTTCAAGAACCAAATCTTTGCCATCGGGCATCTTTAAAACCAAAGCCTCATAAATTTCAGGAATACCGCTTTTGTCTTCAAATTTAAAATCAACAACTGCGCCCTGAACCCTTATTACTATTCCTTCTTCTACTTTTTTTTCTTTGTTTTCCATTTTACATTCCCTGTTGTCCGTTGGCGAGGTCTAAAAGTTCGTTGGTGATTTTTTCCTGCCTGGACCTGTTATATATATTTTCTAAAGAAGCCGAAATTTCTTCAGCATTATCTTTGGCGTTTTTCATAGCCGTCATTCTTGCGGCTTGCTCAGAAGCGTAAGAATTCATAAAAGCATCGTAAAATCCAACTTCTAAATAGTAAGGGATTAAATTTTCAAGCACTTGAATCCCGGAAGGCTCCATAATATAATCTATGCCGTTATCAACGAAATTCTTGTCTCTTTCAATAGGCAAAATCTCTTTTACCTGCGCAGTTTGGATAAGCATATTTTTAAATTCCGTATAGACTATGGATATTCCGGTAACTTCTCCCGAAAGATAAAATTTTGTCGCGGTCTTTATCATGGGGAAAATATCTTCAAATTTAGGAAAATTCGTCCCCATGTTAAAGTGATATAAGATATTGAAATTATTGCGAGGCGCTGCCTGAGCGGCTTTTTTGCCGACAGTGATTACAAAATCATCAGGCTTTATATAGGAAACCGCTTTCTTGAAAAGATTTACTACAAGCCCTCCGCACAAACCCTTATCCGGCGCAACTATAAAAACCAATTTAGCGCCGCTTTTTTCGCTTGCAAACTTTTCTATGCCTTCGTTTAAATCTTTGTCTGCAAGAATTTTGTTGACGATATAGATGATTTTATCTGCAAAAGGATTATATCTTTCAACGGAAAGTTGAGCCTTTCTGATTTTTGAAGTCGCTATCATCTCCATCGCTTTTGCTATTTGGAAGATGTTCTGCGAAGTCTTTATTCTTTTTTTAATTTGCTGGAGATTCTGAGCCATAATTGTTTATTCTCTTAAATTGCGATATTTTATTCTTTAATTCAGCGCTAAGCGCTTCATCAACTTTTGCTCCCGACACAAGTTTCTTGAGAGTATCCGCGCAAGAATTTTTCATATATTCGTTCATCTTGTTTTCAACTTCCATAATTCTATCAACGCTTATATCGTCAAATAAACCTTGAGTCACTGCAAAAATAGATAAAACTTCCGAAGCCTCGTCAAAAGGGGCATATTGAGGCTGCTTTAATATCTCAACAAGCCTTTTGCCTCTTTCAAGTTTTTTCGTAGTAGCCTCGTCTAAATCGCTGCCGAACTGAGTGAAAGACTGCAACTCTCTATACTGAGAAAGTTCAAGACGAACCGACCCTGCAACTTGTTTCATAGCCTTTGTTTGAGCCGCTCCGCCTACGCGCGACACAGATAAACCCACATTAATTGCAGGACGAACCCCTGAATTGAATAAATCTGCTTCAAGATATATTTGTCCATCTGTGATGGAAATAACATTTGTAGGAATATAAGCCGACACATCATTGCCTTGAGTTTCAATTATAGGAAGGGCTGTAAGAGTGCCGCCGCCGTTTTTATCCGCCAATCTTGTCGCTCTCTCAAGCAATCTTGAATGTAAATAGAAAATATCTCCCGGATACGCTTCACGGCCGGCAGGTCTTTTGATTAGCAAAGATAATTGTCTATACGCCCAAGCATGTTTTGTCAAATCGTCATAGACGACCAAAACATCTTGACCTTTGTCCATAAAATACTCGCCTATCGCGCAAGCCGCAAGAGGAGCGATATATTGCATAGAGGCTGGATCTGAAGCGGAAGCCGCAACTATTATTGTGTAGTCCATAGCGCCATCTTCTTTCAATTTGGCTACGATAGAGGCTAAATTAGATTTTTTCTGACCTATTGAACAATAGATACAGATAACTTTTTTTAAGCCCAAATCCAATTTTTTTTGATTGATGATAGTATCAATAGCAATGGCGGTTTTTCCTGTGCTTCTATCCCCTATTATGAGTTCTCTTTGCCCTCTGCCGATAGGAGTCATAGAATCTATGGCTTTTATGCCCGTTTTAACGGGTCTGTCCACAGGACTTCTCGCCACAATACCTGCGGCAATTTTTTCAACGGGATAAGTTATGGGATTTTCATGCTTTAACTCATTGCCGTCTATAGGTTGTCCTGCGGCGTCAACTACTCTGCCTATCAATTTTTCAGACACTTCAAGGCTTAAAACTTTGCCTGTAGCTTTGACTTTCATACCGCGCACGACATGCCCTGAATCTTTAAGCAAGACGATAGACACAAAATCCTCGTCAATGTTTAAAACAAAGCCCGATGAATCATCGTCAACAAATTCTACTTCTTCATAATACCCGACATTAGAAAGCCCCGACGCTTTTACGATACCGTCGCCGATGGTTTCAACAAAACCGAAGTTGACAAGTTCGGGATTTGTTTGAGCCGAGTATAACTGTTTTTCAATCTTTTGAATTATTTCTTCTGGTTTCATAAGCTCTCTCTTATGTTATTTAGTATTCTTTTTACTATTCCTGAAACACTATAATCCCAAACAAAATCGCTGTATTCAATTTTTAAACCGCCGCCGAGTTCCTCATCAGAACGATTGAAAGATATTTTTTTGCCGGGAAAAAGTGAAATTATTTTGTCTTTATACTCCGCATTGACCGCTCCAGCATGGCTGACAATAACATTATTTTGCCTTGTCTCTTCTTCAAGCAGACGCATAAAGAGTTTTAATTCTTTTCTTGAGAATTTTGAAAAAACCCAATTGATATCATTGTCTGACGCCGAATCATATTTAACAATGGACTGCGCTAATTCTTTAATTTGCGATCTTTTCATATTCAACCTTTTCTACTTTACTTAATGCAAGAGATAAAAGTTTCTGTTTGTCATCTTCTGAAAACAAATCGGAAAATACTTTAGATATTATCTTGCCGGAAATATCTATGGACATCTTGCCTATTTGCTTACTGACAGATTCAAATTCTACCGCGGCTTTTTGCTTAGCCTCTTCTATAATAGCCTGCGAGGAAAGTTTTGCAGCCTCTGTGAACTTTTCTTTAGTCTCCTGCATTTGCACTTTTATAGAATCTGTCAACGAATCCGCATCTTTTTTTGCTTCATCTAATATCTTTTTTCTTTCTTCACCGGCGCTTTCAAGAGCAATTTTTGCATTGTCGGCGTCCAATAAAGACTGGTCTATCTTTTTTTTGCGCTCGTCAAGCATATTCTTTATAGGTTTGTAAAGAAATTTCGTGAGGAGCCCGATTATTATAAGAAAATTAATAACCTGAAACAGAAATAAATGCGCTTCTAAACCAAACTTTTCTATCATTTCCATAATTTTTCTCTTTTTTTAAATTAGAATGCGAAAATAAGCGAATAAATCGCTATGGCTTCGGCAAAAGCCATTGCTATAAGCATATTTACGGTGATTTTTCCCGATGCTTCTGGATTTCTTCCGATCGCCTCAACTGCCTTTGCGCCAATAAGACCGATCCCTATTCCTGGTCCAATTCCGCCGATAGCGATAAGAATACCGCCTGTTAATGTGATAGTCATTTTTCTTTCTCCTTTTTTAATGTGGTTTGTCCGACATTATATGCATAAATGCCATAGTAAGCATTGCAAATACTATGGCTTGTATTATAGAGACCATAAATTCAAGAGCGATAAACGGAAGCGCCGCAAGAGGAAAAATCCCATACATAGTAGCTAATACTCTCTCGCCCGCAAAGATATTGCCGAAAAGTCTAAATGAAAAGGAAAGGAATTTGATAAATTCATTTGCAAATTCAAGAAGACCTACAAATAACATTATCCCAAACATCTTAAAAGATATGAATTTTGATATATATGCTTTTATTCCTATATGTCTAATGCCTAAGAAGTTGGTCGCGACTACGCTGATTACGGCAAAAGCAAGGGTGGTATTTAAATCACTGGTAGCGGCTCTAAACAAAGGAACTCCTTCTTCGCCTGAGGTAAGAGTGTGAAATCTTATAGATTCAAAACCCGGAATTTGCGCAACTAAATTTGAGATTGCTATAAAAAGGAAGAAAGTGACAACCCAAGGATATATAAAAGAGACTTTTTTACCTGCAGTCTCTTCAGTCATACCATGAAAATAATCTATTACCATTTCGATTAAATTTTGGAATGTTCCCGGTTTGAGAGAAACGGCTTTTTTGATTACAAAAGCGGTAATTAGAAGGATGATATCCGTGATGATTGTGGCAACTACGGTATTTGTTACAGGGAAACCCGCGACTGTAAATAAGATATCTGGCGCTATTTGCATTTGCTGCCTTTCCTTAATATATAGATTTGCTTTATTTAGACAAATTTCTTATCGCATCAGGGTCATCTGGAGCAAGATTTTTAACTATCTGCCACTGCTGTCTTGCCGCATCTTTATCGCCCATCTTTTCATATACTGCCGCTAAATTTTTTCTTGCAAATAAATGCTCGGGATAAATATTGAGAGCATTTTGATACGCGTCAACCGATGCTTTGAAACTATCGTGATTTGCGTATAGGTTTCCAAGTTGGAAATAGGTTTCAGAAAACTCCGGCATCACCCTTTCTCTCCAATTTTCATCCCAAAGATTGTGCGGTTCCTGTCGTAGTTTATCGGGATATTGAAGGTGAGCATACAATATTTTCTCCGCCGTTGCAAGTTCGCCAACCATAGCGTATAGCGATGATAATCTATAATATGTAAGCGGATAAATGGGGTCTATAGCCAAAGACTCGTTGAAACATCTGACGGCATTATTGAACAATCTTGTAACATATTCAGTTTGTTTGGCTATCATTTCATTGGAGGCGCCTTGATCGATATAATTATTTCGAGCGATAAGATTTTCTTCAAAAAGCCTTGAATACATCATACCGGCAAGATACTTAGATTGAACATAATTAGGCGCCATTTTCCACAATTTTAAAAATTCGTACTCAGCCATTGCAGAATCGCCTGCTTTCCATCTTTCAAAATGGACATTAGACTTAAAATATCTTGACATCGGAAAAGTTGGATTATACTTTATGACATTCTCATAATTGCTTATGGCTATATCAGATTGTCCCGCCCTTGAATATGTAATAGCGCGGGAATGCAAAATATCAGCATAAAAATAGCCTGCTAAAAACTTGATAAAACCCAGAAAAACTATCATTACCGCTATTTGTAAAATGATTTTAAGCGGTTTTTTGAGTTTATTTTTTATTGTTCCATCATCGTTTTGCAAACAAAATGCCCCTATAGCAATAGTCAATCCTATCAAAAGCCATAACATAACGCCCGATGAAACAAATCTAAGAGACACGCAAGTAGCATCATGAGTGAGTTTTGATATTAGAGAAACTATAAGTCCGAATTGAAGAAAAGCCAAATATTGAGGTCCGTCTCTTGATAAATTGCTCTTTTGATGTAAAAACAACACATTTCTTATTCCCAATATAAGAACAAACCCAAGCAAAGTAAGAAATATAGTAAATCCTATTATTCCTTCATCAAACCAAACTTCAAGATATTCATTCTCAGGATGGTCGCTTTCATTATTATGTTTGCCTTCTATGTAGAATATTTGAGGTCTCCTAAAAGCAGGATAAGTTACATAAAAACTTCCTATTCCTGTGCCTATTATAGGATGGGTGTTTATCATATCCCAAGTAGCAAGCCATGTAATTATCCTAAAGGATAGGCTGTCCATTCTTGCTTTTGATTGGTTGTATATGCCAAAAGCGCCAATAGAAACTATGAGAGTCGCGATAATAATAGCGCCAATCACAATTTTTTTGGTAATTTTATGCCTCAAAAAGACAAAGACATATAGTAAAACAAAAGAAAAATTGCCCGAAGCCATAGCAAGCCAAGCGCCTTTTGAATATGTATGAAGAGTATTTATGATAATTAAAATCCATAAAATAAGTAAATACGGTTGTCTTTTATGCAAAAATAAAGCCAAAACTATTGGTCCCATTGTAATTAAAAAATCACCATAAAAATTTGGATTACCAAAAGTTGAAAGAATCCTACTCCCAAAAGCCTGTCTCCATATAAAAGGGTCTATGCCGGGATTTGGAGGCGGAGGGAAAAATCTAAAGTCTATTATTTGTAGTAGCCCATAAAGCGTAGACACAAAGGCAGCGGCAATAAGCCAATGGACAATCCTTGATATATTCTTCTCATCATGAAATTCGCTAACCAAAATAAAAACAAAAGACACATATATAAATCTCTTTATAACTTCATTAAAACTCGCATCTTTAAAAGGAGATATTGCATAAGAAAAAAAACCAGACAACAAACACAAAATTACTGGAAAAATGAATATAAAATTCTTTTTCAAGAAGTCAAAATTTGCCCCTTGCTCTATCTTCAAGACTAACCAACTCATTATGAGAAATAGACCAATAACATGCAAAATAGAGATTTTTATCTGAGCCGAATCATAGGTTATAAGATAAAAACTGACAGCCATTAAAAAATAAAAGATTGGAACGCCGAAAAGTATGATTTTCTTAAGATTTTCTTGCAGGAACTTGGAATACGATTGCATTAAACCGCCTTTTTGATATTTATTAAATGGATTTACAAAACAAGGGGATTATACTTATCGTAATCTCATAAGTCAAGAAAACGCATTTAATCATCTAAAATGACACCGAAATAAAAGGTGAAATATCATTTAAGGGATGACACCGAAAGGGAGTTAAATAATGTAGCATTTAGGCTCAAACAAAGGGGGCTTATATGC
>JAITTG010000098.1 GCA_031287095.1 Candidatus Parendomicrobium reticulitermitis
TAATATATTTTTGATTCCTTCAAACGAGACATCCCAGTCTAAAAAAATATCAATGATAAGTCTTCCTAAGAAAACGACAGCCATAGTATTTATAATTGGAGGATATGCGCCCAAAGCAAGTATAAACAAAATAATTGGAACCGCTATAAATATCGTTTTCTTTGTTTTTGACTCCGCAAATACCGCTAATTCGGAAAGCATATATCCAATTATTATAAATAACACGATGCCGGTGAGTCCGAGTCCCGAAAAAGAATACCATAGCCATAATAAAAAATAGGGTTGTATAGCTAAAAGCAACCCAATGGCAGAAAATGCAAAAAGAGTTTTTGGAACTCTCCAATATATACACAATAAAACCGATGATATAGACAATATTAAAAAAATGTAGAGATTTGAAAGAACGGGAAGAATATTATTTCCGGTAAGAAAATATTGTAAATAGAACATTGCAAATCTTCCATCTTTTATCATAGAATGAACTCTCATTTGATTTATTATTCTGCCCCAATCATGGTCTCCAACGATAAAAGAAAAAGTTTCAAAAGCAAAAGCGATATTGACGCCTATAAATATAATTAAGAACGACTTTTTATAGAGCGATGGAATTTCTTTCCATTTTTGCGCTGCAATCCCAAGCCAATCTGAACTTAAAACTTCTAATACTTTGTTCATCAATACTCTCCTTTTAAAACAATACTTCATAGATTCTGCGGCTTTGCGCGCTATTGACAACTATGCCGATAACAATATTGACAATGTCCGCCGATAAAACGCTAGTTAACCAAACTTCTTTCCCGCCGTCTGCGGACTTGACGCGCAATGACAAACGAGTCTCTTTTTTACAATTTTAAATTTTCCATAAAATTTATTTTACATTCCGCCGGGCTTTGGTTTGGTCTGCCTAAATCCTTCCTTGAGCCTTTTTTTACTAAAATTTCTATAAAAATTGGACTTTCAGAATTTAGATATTCTCCAATTTTATCCAGTTCTTCTATATTGCTTATGCGGACTGCCGTCTTATAACCTGCAGCCCGCGCTATTTTAAATAGATTAGCGCCAAAAGCGGGCGTTGGTTGTCCGCCTACTGAATCGTGGGCGGCATTGTTTAATACTATATGGACAAAATTTTTGGGCTGTCTGTCTGCAATAATAGCCATAGCGCCCAAGTGCATAAGAGCCGCGCCGTCGCCGTCTAAACAAATTATTTTCCTGTCTTTCTTTTCAAGAGCGATGCCTAAAGCGATAGACGAACTATGACCCATAGAGCCTACTGTTAAGAAATCCTGTTTATGCGATTGTTTATTTTTCTCTCTTATCTCAAATAATTCTCTTGAAATCATTCCTGTAGTTGACACAAAAACAGCCTCTTTTGCATTTTCAACTATCTTTTCAATCGCTTGTTCGCGGATAATCTCGCTGATGTCTGCAATAAGAGGCTTTTTATAATCGTCAAAAGCGTTTTTTCTTATAACCAAAGCATAAGGAGCGTTTTTATTAAGCAAATACTTATAGGCGTTTTCTACTTGCAAAACTGCCGCATCAAAATCATCTGACAAGACATCATACTCTAAACCGACGCATTCTAACAAATTCCTAGTGATTTCGCCTTGTTTTATGTGTTGAGGCTCGTCTTTGATATTAGGCTCGCCGCGCCAACCTATTAAAAGCAATACTGGAATACTATAAACTTTCGGGTCATTTAAAGAAATTAGAGGATTTAAAGCATTGCCCATACCTGAATTTTGCATATAAACTACCGCAGGGGCGCCTCTCTTCCCGCTTGCTAAAAAATGACCCGCCGCAAGAGCAACCGCATTGCCTTCATTTGCGGCGATTATATGTTTGTCTTTTGATAAATTTGTAGTGAAATAAGCGCATAAAGATTTTAGCAAAGAATCAGGCACTCCTGTAAAAAAATCAAATCTTTGCGTTAAAAGTTTTGCAAATTTTTGAGTTTCTATCATTTTTACTCCTATATTTTGTCCATTGTTTTTATTTTTACCGCTATTTGCCGCCTGCGGGATTAGACAGCAACAACTTAATTGATTAAACGAATTTTATGGATTCTACGGCTAATTTTTCATAAATACCAATTTAATCAACCGCGCTTTTAAGAATGTTATTTAAGGATTCCTTTGTTAACAATCTTGGATTGTTTTTTACTCTTTGCGGATTAAAGCCATTGTCTATAATATATTGAAAATCTTTTTCATTGCTAAATCCAAGATTTTTTAATTTTCTTTCCAAACCCAATATATCCATAAAATCTTGCAATTTCTTAACGACATCATCAACGCTTAAGCAATCAAACATTTCCGCTGTCTCATTTATCGTCTTTCTCACATATTCAAAACCGCGCCTATCTAAACAATCGCTTTGACCCGCTTCGCTGTTAAATTTTACAAATTGAGGCAATGTCAACATAACTGCATGTCCATGCGCTATATTTTTATAAGCCGTAAAAGCATAAGAAACTGAATGAGCGGCAGTAGTTCTTGTTATATTGATTGCCTTGCCGGCATAATGCGCGCCCTGCATTCTTGCGCAATAATCATCATCTGACAAATTTCCATTCTTTATTGTCGGAATTATTAGACCGATTGCCTTTCTTGCATACTCTTTGGATTCCCCTGTGGAATTTATACTCCAATAAGATTCTATGCCTTGCGCTAAAGCATCCATCAAAGGAGACGCCGCCGATTGTTTGGATTGTTTCTTTAGAAATCTTGGCTCTAAAATAGATCGTTTAGGCAAAAGTCTTATATCGTCTATAGAATTTTTTTCCCCTTCTTTCCAAAGAACTGCAAATTGAGTCGCCTCGCTGCCTGTTCCAGCAGTTGTAGGTATGGCAATCACGGGAATTTCTTTTTCCCTTTCATAAACGCTCAATAATTTTCCCATATCTATCGCAGAACCGCCGCCGATTGCAACTATCAAGTCAATTTGTTTTTGTTTGACGAGAGCCGCGCCTTTTAGCATATCCGAATACTGCGGATTGCTTTTGAAATCGCTCCATTGGATTGTATCTAATTTAGTTAAGTATGGCGCAATAGCATCCTTTGCTCCGCTCGTTTCATAACTGTTTTTACCATGTATTAAAAGAACGCTGTCGGGTTTAAATTCGCTAATATAAAATTTCAAATCTTGAATGCCGCCGTAATCTTTTATCATTCATTAGTTCCGGGTATTATGTTTAAAATTTCTTTTATGCTCATACAATTTTCGTCGGCTTCTTTTGCCCGTTTATTTTTTAGAATACTTTGCGCGGTATTTAACATTGACGGATATGCGCTCCTTAATAATTGATTCGCATAAATCACAATATTTACCCCCGCTTTTGCTAGTTCATCTTCATAAACTTGATTGTAAGAAGTAGGCACGGCTACCAAAGGTTTTCCATTGGAAAACTTTTTATATTCATTACAAAAATCAAAAATCTCAGCAGGCTCTTTTTTTCTTGAATGTATCATTATGCCGTCCGCCCCCGCTTCAAGATAAGCCTTTGCTCTTTTGACGGCATCGTCTAATCCTTGCTCTAAAATCAAAGATTCAATTCTCGCTATTATCATAAAATCCTGCGTCACTCTTGCCTGCCGTCCAATTTTAATTTTGTAAGAGAAGTTTTCAATACTGTCTTGCTGTTGAGAAACTTCCGCGCCAAACAATGAATTTCTCTTTAATCCTATTTTATCTTCAATAATTACGGCGGAAATTCCCAATCTCTCCAAATGCCGAACCAATAATTGAAAATGCTCGGGATATGAGCCTGTATCGCCGTCATATATCAAAGGAATAGTTGTGACTTCTAAAATGTCATTTAGAGTATTGCTGCGAGAAGTTAAATCCACAAATTCTATATCAGGTTTGCCTTTAGCGGTGGAATCTGTAAGACTTGAAAGCCATAGGGCGTCAAAAACTTCCTTTTTATTATTCTCAATAATGAAGGCGTTTTCAACAATAAGACCGCTTAGCCCATTATGCGCTTCCATAACGCGCACAATTTTTTTATTGTCTATCAATCTTTTCAACTGTTTTATCCGTATATTGGGAGTAGTGCCTATAGATTTTTGGCGCGCTATTAATTCGGTTGAAGATATGCCTTCCGTATAAGGAGGCTCTATGAGCCGTCCGCCCCACTCTTTTAAAATATCTATCACCCTTTGCCTTGTCTGTTTTTGCACGCCGTCTTTCCAATCATCTCCGTGAACTACAAAATCAGGCTTATATTTTTTTAAATTTGGAATATAATCTAACTCTTCCTGCGGCACCACTTGCGATATGCCTTTTAAATTTTCAACAACAATTTTTCTCTGTTCATAAGACATAAACGGCAGTCTCTTATATGAAGCAATCGCTTTATCAGTAAGCAAACCGCAAATGACTTCCCCTAATTCCCGCCCTGCTTTAATGATGTTCAAATGTCCAGGATGTATTAAATCTGCCGACATTGCTATATAAACTTTTTTCATTTGTCCTCCGTTATCAATTTAGAAATTTGTTCGGCTATAATCTCAGCCGAATTTCCTATATTTGCGACTATTGATTCTTTATT
>JAITTG010000101.1 GCA_031287095.1 Candidatus Parendomicrobium reticulitermitis
TATTCTCGCTGGCTCTTAAACTTAAATCTAATAAATCTTTCTTATACGCCGCTTAATTACTTATTAACATTATCCACATTACTAACAAAGAAAAAAGAACCAAAAAAGAAATTACTACCACCACTTCTTTCACTTGCGTTTTTTAAAGACACAACAACGACAACGACAACAACGACAACAACAACAACAACGACAACAACGACAACAGCAACAACAATTTGCTCTAAGAATTTGAAACTATATTCCTCCTTTTCGGTGTCACTTCTTATGATATTTCACACATATTTATATCATCACTTTCGGTGTCATTTTTAAATGATTTGACACGCATAGAAAGCGAAAATGGATATCAAAATTAGAACTATGTATCTATACATTGATTGTTTATGGAATTCTTTTTCTGGTGTTGAAATACTTAGTAGAATGGTCGGGCAGTATAGGCGATTTTGTAGAAATATTTATAAGCTCTGCCCCGCTGGGCGCGCTTCTCATAATGGGCATAGTCGTAGATTCAAGGATTGAATCTTACAAAGTAAGCAAAATGTCGCCGGAGGAGCAGGCTGAATATGCAAGACAAACGCACGAACTAATACAAGAAAGGATTGCGAATATGTCTAAAAATAGAGATGAGAAATAAAGCGGATTTTTGCGAAAAAATATAATGAATGGCGCAAAAAGGAAATTCCTATTTAATTGATTTATTGAACAATTATGATAAATGGGAGGATTAACAATGAAGAAAGTCTATTGCTCTAAATGCAAATTCTATGAAGAAAAAAATAATCTTAATTTGTGCAAAAAGAATGTGAAAAAATATGAAGATGCTGTTGGAATCCATAGATATTTAGAATCTTGCGAAAATTCAAATCCCAATAATACATGCTTGATTTTCAAGCGGAACAAGCGAATACACATCGCATTGTCTATCTATTTTATAGCGGTGCTCTTTTGCTTCGCATCGCTTGGGATAAAGTGGGGGTTGCTCGCTGCCGCCCTTATTGCCATTATTGTGTTCGTTGTTTTTGTTTTGCAAGTGGACGCAGCGGGTAAATTCCGAATCTATCCAAGAAAATAGAACGATTGAGTATTATAAATAGCGTCGTCATTTAACAAGTTGGGTTCTTGCAATAAAAGTCCAAGCGACTTAAAAAGGAGAAACATCATGGAAACAATTATCTTGTTGGTCGTCGCATTTGTTGTGTTTGTCGTTGCAGTAAAATTATTTTTCAAAGTTTTGTTTTTAAAGAATGCACTGATTATTGCGTTGTTAGCAATAGCAGTGCTTTTTTTATTTAAGAACTTTGCAAGCGCGTATGTTGAAGCGGTGTCAGGGAACGAACTTGCGTATAATCCTAATTACGATATTTATGATTTAAAAACAGGGCGAGCCACACATCATACCCGAGAAGAGTATAACAAGGTTATTAAAAAGAGACGCGTGTGCAGGGTTAAAGATTCTTATTTGCCTGAAGCTACAAAAGGGTTACCCCATTCGCTTAATGCGGTGGCGTTTCTTGAAGATGGCATGGAGGCAGTCAAGATTACTTTTGGAACTGGTTGTGGGCTTGGTTTTGGGTTTGGTTATGCTTATTGCGTAATGAGCAAGTCGGATTTAGAAAAACTCAAGGTGGGGATAGGGGCGGACAGACTAACTACCAAAATAGAGCATGGCAAGACGATTCAATGGTTTCTTGATATGGAGAATAGGGACAAAAATAAAATATACGCAGACTGCCATGATTGTTTTAAATTTTTTGGAGCAGAGGGATTTCGTTCAATGTTTAAAAACAAGCGGTTTGATGTTGATAAATATGTCGCAGAGTATAATAGAAGAGAGAATATAGCAATAGAAAAACACGCAAAACATGAGAAGGAAGAAGCGGATAAGTATCGCCGTGAGCAAGAGGCTGAAAAAAAAGCCCATCAAGAACGCCTAAAAACCGACAAAGACTATGCCAATGATGTGATGGAAGAAGAGAATTTGAAGAAAGCATTGGATAAGAAAGACCAAAAATCCATAAAAAGATATGGTGGTATTCTTCAATGTGATGTGGATTATAGGCGGAGCAAGATGAAAAGTTTATGGGATTGCCAATATAAACGGCGAGAGGCAAGAGAAAAGTTAAAAAAAGGAGGGAAACTTGATGCGACAGAGGAGTATTATTTGAATGAAAAATTTACGCCTGCCTTGTTTCATGTAGTGGAAGACGAATAGGAGGAAAAAGATGAATATCAGATATTATCTTTTTTATTTAAAATGCGGTTTTAAAGGTCTGTGGAAAATAATTGATTTGAAAACCATGAATAGAGTAGATTTAAAAAAGTCATATCAAGAGGCAAAGATAGTAGTGGATAAACTCAATGCCGAGAATTTAGAAAGGGTTAGACGAACAAAAAAGTCACTGAGACAGTGGAGAAAGCAGGGGCGAGTATGAAGGAAAAAAGAATCTATTCTAAAGGGTATAGGGGGTAGCAGATGGGAATGAAGTATTGCCTGTATTATATAAAAGATGGATGCTTTAAAGGAGCATGGGAAGTATTTAATACGGAAACGACTGAAAGATTCGGGTTGTATGAATCACACCAAGAGGCAAAGAGCATAAAGAATATACTAAATGCTCAAGAGAAGTCAGAATTAGAAAAAAAGACCAATGGTCTTAAAAGGAGAGTAAGATGAAACAAAAAAACACAAAAGCAGGTTTAATAGAAAGATCTGTTTTTAGTTCGTCATTGCGGGCTTGACCCGCAATCTCCCCGCGAAGCGTTTTTGTGGAGAAAGACGGAGATTGCGGGTCAAGCCCGCAATGACGACACATGTTGATTATCATTGTGCGCAAATCATAGGAGCGGGTTTTAACCCGCACAATAAGGTTGTCAGTCTGCGCAAAGCCGCAGAATCCATATATGGATTTGACAAAAATAGTTTTATCCTTTGCATATCAATTTAATCAGCGCTGTTCTAACACAAAATGCCCATCTTTTACCTCTTGCCATCGCATTTCTTGGGCAGCGTTTGTTTGGGGTTTATAAATTATTCTTTTTCTTTGCCGTTCGGTCTTGGGATTAGGGACGGGGATAGCGGATATTAAGGATTTTGTGTAAGGGTGCAGGGGATTGTCGTAGAGTTCTTGGGCGGGGGCTAACTCCACTAATCGTCCTTTAAACATTACTCCTATGCGGTCTGAAATGTATTTGACCATCGCTAAATCGTGGGCTATAAATAAATATGTTAGATTTTTTTCTTTTTGGATTTGTTTTAATAAATTGACTATTTGCGCTTGTATGGACACATCTAATGAAGAAATCGGCTCGTCGGCTATTATAAATTGCGGCTCCATTATCAAAACTCTCGCTATGGATATGCGCTGCCTTTGTCCGCCGGAAAATTCGTGAGGATATCTATTGACATAGTCCGCGCTCAAACCCACCGCCTTTAAAACAGCAAATGTTTTTTGCAATCTTTCTTCTTTGTTTTTATAAAGTTTATGAATATCTAATCCTTCGGCTATAATGTCCAACGCTTTCATCCTTGGGTCTAATGAAGACATAGGGTCTTGAAAAATCATTTGAACTTTTTTGCGGACTTCTTTGTCGTCATTTTTGCAGACTTCTTTGTAATCATTACAGGCTCCTTTGTCATTGCGGGCTTGACCCGCAATCTCCGTCGTTTGCCTCAAAAATGCTTCGCTGGGAGATTGCGGGTCAAGCCCGCAATGACGGCGGCATCTCCCGCCGTCAATTTGAACTCCGTCAAAAAAGATTTGCCCGCCGCTAATTTTTTCTAAACCGATTATCGCTCTTGCCGTGGTGGACTTGCCGCAACCCGACTCTCCCACAAGACCAAAAGTTTCGCCTCTTTTAATGTCAAAAGAAAGATTATTGACCGCTTTGATATTCTTTTTGCCCGATTTATAATTAACTTCTAAATTGCGGACTGACAAAATTGTATCTTTCAAATCTCTCTCCTTGCGTCCCCGCATAAACTTGCAGACAATATAGGGGTATTTAACGACATTAAATTCCTTCGGAGTTTTGTGAGAAGCGTTTTAATTTCAATCTTGCGATCATTTAATAAATCCATTTTTTTGCAGCCATGTTTTTATGTCGTTTTGAGAACGGCTCGATAAGCCGCCGCGAATTGCTAATCCTTCGCGGACAATTGTTTGCGGAAGAAGTTTTTTAATATCGTTTATGCTTTGTCCAAAACCGCTGCCTCCGTGAGCGCAGAAGACCGCTATTGTTTTGCCGCTGAAATTATAAGATTCCAAAAAAGTAAATACTGCCATAGGCATTGTTCCCCACCAAATAGGGTAAACAAGAAAAATCACATCATAAGAATTAATATTGTTGACTTGCATTGCAAGTTTTGGGCGGGCATTGATTTCTTGTTCCTTTTTAGCGGCTTGCGTAGTCGGCTCATAATCTTTTGGATAGGCATTGACAGTTTTTATTTCAAAAATATCGCCTCCAACTTGACTATGTATTTGTTCGGCAATATTGCGGCTATTGCCGCTCCAAGAAAAATACGCCGTAAGAACTTTCCTGCTTTGAGCATTGATTTCCATAATACCTCCTACAATAATTACAATAACAACTAACAACAATTTCTTTTTCATTTTAATGCCTCCTTAAAGTCCGTAGGACTATTTATAGATTTTCATTATAAGCGCAATAAAACAGACAAAACGCAAACGAAGATAGTCTTTTCGCAAATTTCTCTTATTTTAGATTATCCAAACCTTTTTCTTTCAACCATTTAGATAAAAGGTCTGCTAATTGCGCATTATTGAGTTCGGCAAACAAAAAGTGCGTATTGCCGTATATGCCTATCTTGGGCAATTCTACCAGCGTTACATCTCCGCCGCGGCTTTTGGCAATTTCGGCAAATTTTCGCGCCATAGCCAAACGAACGCGCCAATTTTCCGCTCCGAGATTAGCGGAAGGCTCATCGGGAATATAATCTCCAAAATATATAATAATAGGAATTTGCATAAGTCTATTAAAATCTTCGACCGCAACCACTTCGGGAGACACTGTTCCCGTCTTTCCAGAGACCGATTCTGGAACCGCATCTGCTGGAAAAGGAAACCCGCCGGGCTCATAGGCAACAATAGCCTTTACATTGCCATTCTTTATTCTGACCGCCCATCCGGGACTACCGCCCGCCGAATGGGTAACAAGAATGCCATCTCCTATTTTATCGAACAAAGCCGATACGCTGTCTATTACTATTTTATTGTCAATAGGTCCAATATTAGGCGTCATCTGTCGAAAAAACTGGTTTAGGCTTTCTTTATCTTTTGGAAATTGGACATTCGGCGCAAAATCAGGCCATATTCCCATACGCCAAATATCAAACCATGTTTGTTCGTCCGCTACAGGCGCGATTTTTGCTTCTACAGTTCCTCTGCCTGCTTGTCCTCGGCGCGGCTGGTCAATCAAATAAACGCTAAATTTACGGCGCGCAAAAATATTATTAAACCCCTCCCGTCCATCAGGCGTTGTTCCCCAAGTTCTTGACGCTTGTCCATAACCATGCAAAAAGACAAGAGGCAGTTTCCGCGCTTTATCTGGAATTTGATAAAACACTACGGCGTGGTCGCCGTGATATGTTTGTCCTTTTCCTGATGGAACCCAGCCTTCAAATTTATAATTATCAAAAGTTCCCGAATTTTGTATTACCGTTCCGCCGACGGCGAAACTCCCTTGCTGCGCAATGACTAATACTTTTTTGTCATTTTTTGCGCAGGCTGAAATTAAGAGGCAAGCCATCGACAAAATACTTAAAATTAACTTTCCCATTATTTTTCTCCTTTTGTTTTTTTACTACTTCCGCATTATACTTTTATTTCTGCCAAAAAATACGTTTTAGATGAGGCGGCGGCGGATAATATATAGAAATTATTTCAAATATCTACGGCTATTATCAAAATCTATTTCCAATGTCTGTTTTGATGAATTTTAATTTAGTTTAGAATTGAATTTTTTTAGGCTTATTATTGACAAAAATAATCCTATGACGCATAAAGCAAAACAATTTTTTAATATAAAAATCCAATCGCCGCCTTTTAGCATAATATTTCTTAACAATGAAACTAAATAATAAAGAGGATTTATATAGGCTGTCCATTTTACTATTGACGGGATATTTTCCACCGGAAAAATCAGTCCTGATAAAAGCAATGCGGGAAATAAAAATATCAAACTGCCCATCATAGATTGTTGTTGAGTTTTGGTCGCCGAAGATATAAAAACCGCCGCCGAACAGGAAGATAAAATAAAAACAAAACAAGAAAGGAAAATTTTCAATATTGCGCCGCCAACGGAGATATTAAACAGAAATACCCCCGCGGCAAGCATCATCGGCGCCGCCGTAAAAGCGATGGCTATATAAGGAAGTATTTTGCCCAATAGTATTTCTTCAGGAGACGCGGGCGAAGAAATAAGTTTTTCAAATGTGCCGAATTCTTTTTCTTTAGACAAAGACATTCCCGTTATCAATACCGTAATAATACATAAAATAAAGCCCATCAAAGCGGGGAGCATAAAATGAGAATTATTCATAGAAGGGTTATAAAGAATTCTAATTGAAGCGTCTATGGGCGCGGGTTGAATCATATTTAATTCTTCGCTTATGGTTTTTGATAAGATGTTTTTTACATAATTTTCAATTTGAACGGCTCTTTGCATATTTACCGCGTCTATTAGCAATTGTATTTGAGCGCCGCCCTTTTGAAGCGCTTCTTCTAAATTTTCAAAAGGAGCGATGATAATGACTTCCGCTTTCTTTTGTTTTATTGTTTTAAAAATATCATAACTAATAGGGCGTTGTATTTTTATAAAGTATCCTGAAGCCTCTAAATTTTTATCTATTTTACGCATTAAAACATCGCTGGGTTTATATATACAGTCATAGGCGATATTTTTGACATCGCCGCTTAAAGCAAAACCAAACAGCGTAAGCTGCAATATGGGGGCGGCAAATATCACAGCCGCCATTTTCTTATCGCGTAAAGTTTGCAAAATCTCTTTTTTAAAAAAACCTTTTATTACTCTCAATCTAATCTTCATATCTCTATATCCGTTTTAAATTTTTTACATGCCGCAATTATCATTAAAAAACAAAACAAACAAAGCATAAACAAAGGCAAAAATAAATCCGTAAAACCCGCCCCTCTTAAAAAAACTCCTCTGCATATTTCCATAAACCATCTCTGAGGCAGAATAAAGGTCAAAATCCTAAAAAATAAAGGCATATTTTCTATAGGGAAAATAAAACCCGACAAAAGCATTGACGGCATAAGACCTATTACCATAGAAATCATCATAGATAATTGCTGCTGTCTTGCTATTACAGAAATTAAAATTCCTAAAGATAAACAGGAAACTATATAAATAAAACACATAATCCAAAACAATAAGATATTTCCATTAAAAGGTATGCCGAAAATAGTCCGCGCAGTTATAAAAACCAAAAGCGCTCCGATAAAACTTAAAAATATATAAGGGGCGATTTTTCCTAAAACTATTTCTATAGGCTTAATGCGCGTCGAAAGCAGAAGTTCCATAGAGCCTTTTTCCCATTCTTTTGATATTGTAAGAGCCGTCATTAAAATTGATAGAAGTCCTATTATCACAACCATTAAACCCGATATTGTAAACCATTTGCCGTTTAATTGCGGGTTAAACAAAAAGCGCGTTCTTATTTCATAGGCGCTTTTACCGCCGTATAAATCTTTGGTAATCTGTTCTAAAATTCCAGAGATATAACTTATAGACAGTCCCGCTTTTTGACCGTCGGAGCCGTCCAATAAAATTTGTATTTTTGCGGGCTTTAAATTTTTAATATTTTTGCCGAAGTCTTTATCTATTATCGCCGCGGCGGCGGATTGGTTTTTATTTATAGGCTCTAAAATATCGCTTCCAAAAAAATAGACGGGATTAAAATATCCGCCCGCCTTTAATTTTTCTACAAACTCTCTTGATTGTCCGCTATTGCTATCGTCTTTTATCAAGATATTTATATTGTCATAATTTAATTCTATAACGAAGCCAAAAAACAATATCAGCGCTATAGGCAGACAAAATCCCATAATAACGGTGAATTTGTCGCGGATTATGTGCTTGCATTCTTTTAACGCCATAGCTTTAACGCGGGATAAATCAAGACTCATAATTTCCTTTCGTTTCAGAGATAATTTTTATAAACACATCGTCTAAATTATCGCAAGCCGTAATTCTTTTTAGATTTTCGGGAGAATCAAGCGCTATGATTTTTCCCGCCCGCATAAGCGCTATTTGAAAACAATATCGAGCTTCATCCATATAATGAGTAGTCGCAAAAACAGTTTTTCCGTCGCCGCTTAATTTTCTTATTAAATTCCAAAACAAAACTCTCGACGCGGGCGATATTCCCGCAGTAGGCTCGTCAAGAAAAATTATATCGGGATTATGCAGCAAACATGCGCACAGAGAAACAACTTGTTTTGAGCCGCCTGAAAGATTTTTTACAAATTCATTTTCATTTTCTTTAAAATTCGTATATTCAAACAATTCGTTCATCCTTTTTATTCCTTGACGGCTGTCCATACTATAGAGCGCCGCTGAAAATAAAATATTTTCCTTTATCGTCAAATCTTTATATAGAGTAAATTTTTGCGACATATATCCTATATGCGGTTTTATAAATGATAAGCGAGAACTTATATTTGCGCCGTTTATAAATATTGCGCCGCTTGTGATATTGGTTAATCCGCATATAGCGCGTATAACGGTGGTTTTACCCGCTCCGTTTGCTCCTAAAAAGCCGAATATTTCGCCTTTACCGACGCTAAAACTTATATTGTCGACAGCCGTAAAAGAGCCGAATTTTATTGTGAGATTTTTTATATCTAAAATTGTGTCCATTTTGTTTTTATTACGCTATTGATTTTAAAAATATATCCTCAAAATTTTTCACTTTAAATTGCTCTAATAATTCTTGAGGGTTTCCCGACGCTATGGATTTGCCTTCGTTTAATATATGCGTTTTTGCGCATTTGACGGCTTCGTCCATATAAGAAGTGGAAAGTATTACCGTTGTTTCATTTGAAAGTCCATAGACTAAATCCCATAATTCGCGCCTGCTTAAAGGGTCGACGCCTATTGTGGGTTCGTCTAAAAATAGTATTTTGGGGCGATTTAATAATACGCAGACAAGTCCTAATTTTTTATACATTCCGCCTGAAAGATTCCCCGCTTTTCTATCTGAAAACTTTAAAAGTCCCGTCAGTTCAAGCAAATTCCTCGACCGCCGCATAAAATCAGCGCTTGAGATATTGTAAAGCCGCGCAAAAAATTCAAGATGTTCTATACAAGACAAATCGGAATATAAACTTTGCTCTTGCGGAAAATAGGCGCTCTGTTCTTTGACAAATGCAAAATCCAATTCTTTGCCGCCGCTGTAATACTTTACGCTTCCTCTGTCAATTTTTAAAAGATTTATCATCAATCTTATAAGAGTGGTTTTACCAGCGCCGTTAGGTCCTATAATGCCGTGGACTAAACTTTCGTCAAAAAATAGGCTTACATTGTCTAAAGCCTGATTTTTGCCCATTTTTTTTGCGGCGTTTTTAACGCGGACAGAGAGTAAATTATTTTTCATAATCTTGTTGCGGCAATTTTATTTCTAAAGTCATGCCTGATTTTAAATTGGAATTTTCATTTAGAAATTCTGTTTTTACCCTATAAACAAGCCTTTCTCTTTCATCTCTTGTCAAAACATTCTTTGGAGTAAACTCCGCTTTGTCGTTGATAAAAATGATTGTTCCGTAGAATTCTTTATTGTTAAGTTCAGGAATAAAGCCTTTGATTTTCATACCTATTTTGATTTTTGCAAGAGTATTGTAAGAAACATAAATATTTACATAAACTTTAGAGATATTATTTATAGCCGCTATTTTAGACCCCATCGCCGCAAATTCGCCGTCATTATAAAATTTATAAATAACTTGCCCGTCTATAGGAGCGTAAACTTTTGTCCAAGAAAGTCTTAATGAAGCCTCTTCATACTTATATTTTATATTGTCAAAAGCCTCTTGAGTTATACTGTTGACGCTTATAAGTCTTTGCGCTCTTTTATAATTAGACAAAGCGAGATTATAAGACAATTCTATATCGGAGCTATCAAGTTCCGCAATTAAATCTCCTTTCTTTACTTCGCCGCCTTCGCCGACATAATATTTTTTTACAATTGCGCTTATTCGGGCGGGAACATCCGTCTCTTGCGCCTCCACAAATCCGTTGTAAATAAAAGTTTCTTTTTTATGCAGCCCAAAATACGCTCCCACAGATGCCGCCGCTAAAATAATAACAATGACGCCTATTTTTCTTTTCATTTGATTTTCCTTTATGCCTTTGTTTTTTATTGCGCCGCCTTATTAGTTTTTTGACAGCGACCTTATAATTGCAAGTTGAATTAGAATTTCTATATCGGTATTTATCTCGTCCGCCTGAGCCTGCATAACCATAACATTTAAAGCGTCAACTTCTAAAAATCTCGCATTTCCCGATAAATAAGATTTATACATAAGTTCCGCCGCCGTCTTAGCGCGGCTGATTATATCCGCATTTAAAGACCGTTGCTCTAATAGATAAGTTGTTTTTTGTTTAGAAAATTCAAATAATTTTTTTAATTCGGCAATAATTTCTTCTTTTGTAAAAATATAAGATTGCGCTCTTAAATTATTTTGCCGCGACAATTTTTGACTTTTAGAAAATTGATATATCGGCGCAGACATAGAAATTGCGGCGGTATTTTGATTTATAGTTTCAATAGCCGCTCCATTTGGATAATCAAAAGAAGTTTTAGCGGAGATATTTATCAGCGGAAATATCTCATTGCTTTGAGCATCCGCCAGCAATTGCGCCGCTTTAGACAGGAAATCAAAAGATAAAATTTGAGGAGAGTTCTCATCAAAAGATAAGCGTAAAAATTTTTGATAATCCTTTAAGAGATTTGCGCTATCGTCAAAATTAAGGATTTGAGCGCCGTCGTTTTCAGATACTATTTTTAAAATATCCTCTTTTATAATGCCGCCCGTTAAATAGTTCAAATTCATAATATTTTCCATTAAGGCAATTTGAGCCGCTTTCACCTGTTTTGTTTTGTTTAACGCGTCAATGTCGGATAGCGCTTCGTCTATTTTTGTTTTTGTCCCATATTTAAGACCAGATTTAATATCGTTATTTTGCGCTATGGATACGAGCAATTGTTCATTTAATAATTTTAGAACTAAAAAAGCGCCGACAGTTTTAAAATAAGTTATTCTAACTTCTAATAAAAGTTTGTTTTTTTCCGATAATAATTGTTGTTTTTGGGCAAGAGCGGCATTTGATAAACTCTCATAATTTTTACTTCTGACGCCTGCGTCAAAAAAAGTCCAATAAACGGCTATGCCTGCCGAATAATTTAAGTTATCTCCCATTTTTATTGCGTTTAATTTAGGTATTTCGTCTATATATTTTGCGCTTCCTTCTAACATTAAAGACGGATAAAACATAGTTTTATAAGCCTCCGCCGCGCTTATAGACGCTTCATAATCATTTGATAAAGCCTTTAAATTATGAGAATAATTTAAAGCCGCTTTTTCGCAATCTATAAGCGAAACATTTTGGTTTGCAAAAACATAAGTTTGTAAGAATAAGCATAATAAAAATAAAATAATTTTTTTCATTTTAACGAACCTTTTAAAAACATTTCTATTCTTTCTTTTACAAGTTTATGCGAAGCGATTCTCTTTATAAAAGGTTCAACCTTTTTGTAATCCTTTTTATTGGCAATTCTTTTAAAAGCCTCCGCCGCAATGTTAGGAATAGCGGCGGGCGCTATAAGCGAAAATGTCAGCGAAGCGCTGTTATAATTTTTTAAAAGCCCTTTCTTTTTACACTCTTCAATTATAGAAATTGTAAATAGTATATGTTTGGTGAAATTGCTTTTGATAAATGAGAACATTTCTTTGTTTCCCGATAAAATGTCGGCGATTATTGATAATAGCAAAGGAGCGTTATCTCTTGTAAAATCTCCTATGATATTCCCAATAATTTCAAGTTTCTCAATAGGATTTAAGTCCGCGCTTATATTCATATCAAGCCCTTTTAAAAGTTCTTTATAAAGTTCTTTTAAAACCGCTTTATTGAAGTTTTGCCTCGAAGTGAAATGATAATGAAATAATCCTAAGTTCACCTTAGCCTTACTGCACAGCGGACGGACGCTAAACCCGTTTATGCCGTATTTTTTTGCAAGTTCAATTCCCGCCGCGATAAGTTTTTCTTCGGCGGTCAATTCTTTACTGGGCATCTTGCCTCCTTTTGCGGCTTTAGATATTTATACAACTGCGCAAAGTTATACATTTGTATAAATTTTTTGTCAACTTTATCAAATTTTACAACCGACGCAATCGTCTGCCCATACGAAATGCAAAAACAAATAGGAAAGGACAAGCAAATAATGATTTGCCCCGACAACAACAAAAAACAAAACGGGAAACAGCGGGCAAACAATAATTTGTCCCGGCAACAACAAAAGACAAATACAAAAATTATAATGACTGGTTTTATGCGTATGGTTTTGTAGCGGCAGGTTTCAAATCCGTAGGCGGCGGAGACGCAATAGAGGCGGTTCCCCTCTCGCTTTGAAAGAGAGATAGGCATAACCTTGAAAAGATGGTGCGGGCGATGCGAAGCCGCCAATGCTAACTCCATTCGTAATGCAGGCGGGGTTCAAACCCGCTCCTACAAAAACAAAATACAAATGCAGAAATTGTAACGACGAGTTTTGGGTGGATTGGTTTTGCGGGAATGGGCTTCGATCCTGTTCAAAAGCGATAAAACTAAAAAGGCGGCGGATTATGCCTATCCGCTTTTGGGGCGCGGGGGTCTAAAAGCCAAGTAGCGGCATAATGTGTGGCGCTTATTTCAAACATTGGCGGCTCTTTCTCAAAATCAATCTCTAAAGCCCACTTATTCCTTGGAGCAAAAGCGTCGCCTTTAACATCAAAAATCAAGTTTGGCGGACTGCCTGCTATATTAAACAGCGGAGCGCCTGCTTTAGCATTTATATCTGGTGCGGAATCAAGAAGCCCCCAAGTATAAGGATGGCGGGGGTCATAAAAGATTTCATCGCATAAACCCGTCTCTACAATTTTTCCCGCATACATTACGGCTATTCTATCGGCGATATTTGCTACTACGCCCAAATCGTGAGTAATAAAAAGAAGGGCTATGCCGCTTTTCTTTTGAATAACTTTTAACAATTCCAAAATCTGCGCTTGTATTGTGACATCAAGAGCGGTAGTAGGCTCATCGGCAATCAAGATTTGCGGTTGACAACTTAAAGCGATAGCAATCACAATGCGTTGTCTCATTCCCCCTGAAAACTGATGAGGATATTGTTTATAGCGGATTTGCGGCTCATTGATGCCGACTAAATCCAAAAGTTCAAGCGTTTTTTGGCGCGCCGCTTTTTTATTTAATCCTTGATGAAGAATAATCCCTTCAGAAATTTGTTTGCCGATAGTCATAAGAGGGTTTAGAGCGCTCATAGGGTCCTGAAAAATCATAGCAATCCGTCCGCCGCGAATTTTTTCAAGTTCTTTTTCACTCATCTTTAAAATATCGCGCTTATCAAAAATGATAGAACCGTCTATAGAAAAAGCGGCTTTGCCGCCGCCGCCGCCAAGCAGGGACATCAGAGATTTTGCGGTAACGGACTTTCCGCAGCCCGACTCCCCGGCAATAGCGAGCGTTTCCCCTTTATCAAGATAAAAATTCACGCCTCTGACAGCCCGCAAAAGTCCGGCAGAAGTATTAAAAGAGATATTCAAATTAGAAACTTCCAAAAGATGAGCCATAATTTTTCCTTGTTAAAATTTGCGGATTTACTAAATTCGCTTCTAAAAAACAAAAACGGCAACGGCTTCTCGCAAGTTGCGCAAAAGAGGAAATGGCCCCATGCAAGGAGCGCAAGAACGGCAAAGGCAAAAACAGATAGAATAGAAAAAAGACGGCAAGACTATTAAAAACAAACGACGCGCTTTGCGGTGAAAATGGATTCCCGATAAAGACATTCGGAAATGACAATGTTGGGGAGACACTCGAGAATGACGCATTTGACACAACACTATGGCGCTCTCCTTTTGCCGTCATTGCCGAGTGTTTTTGTCGGCAATCCAAGTTTAAACGCAAAGCGGGTGAACGACAATGTTCATTTGTCAAAAGTGGATTCCCGACAGGAACATTCGGGAACGACGGAATTGGAGACGCTCGGAAATGACGGCGTTGGGGAATTATCCGCCTTTGATTTATTTTACTTGCGCAAAGCATTTTGAGCGTATTTTGGCAGAATTTGTCTGCGCGCGTATAGCGGTGCTATCCAAGCAGACAAATTGTGTCAAAAGACGCCAAAAGGCAATGCGACCTTCCAGTCCTGCGCTTAACTTAGAGCCAGTCGTGTGTATCGCGGCTTCGCCGCACCTTACTATTTTGCGCGAGGGTCTAAGGCATCTCTCAAACCATTCCCTATTATATTGAAAGACAGCGTAATCAAAAGCAAAATCGCAAGCGGGATAAAAAGTAAATAAGGCTCGGTTTGAAGGGACGCTATATTGTCAATTATCAAAATGCCTAAAGATATTGAGCCGATTGGCAAACCCAAACTCAATACTGACAAAAACGCTTCAGCCAAAATATAGCCCGGAAAAGCGAAAGTTAAAGATATTATCAGCGCGCTCATCATATTGGGCAGGCAATGCTTAAACAAAATACGGGCATGCCCTGCGCCAAGCGAACAGGATGCCAAAACAAATTCCAATTCTTTAAATTTTAATACTTGCGCTCGGACGAGTTTTGATAATCCTAACCAGCCAAAAATCCCAAGCGATAAAATTACAGTCCAAAACCCTTGGGTTAAAATCAAAATCAAAATGCTTGCCGTTACTATATACGGGACATTCATAAAAATATCAACAAATCTTTGTAAAACATTATCAAGCCGTCCGCCAAAATAGCCCGAAACCGCCCCATAGATCAAACCAATCAAAACTTCAAAGAAAATCAAAATAGCCGCAAGCAATAAAGAAGTCCTTGCGCCAATCCAAATGCGCAGCCACATATCGCGCCCCAATTGGTCTGATCCAAACCAATATCTTAAAGACGGCGTTTGTTTTGCCATATCTATATTTTGATTTTGTTCGTCGCCTGTCAAAGGAACTATAAGGCTTAAAAGAATAATAATAGCCATTAAAACAAAAGCCGCCGCCGTAATTTTGTTTTTAAACAGCGCTTGTAAAACGCCTTTCCAAAACCCGATTGGCTCGCCTTTGATTTCTTGCGCATCCATAGATTTTTTGTTTGCAAACACAAATAAATTGTCCATTATTTACCCTCTAAATTATTTCATTGAGCGGGATTATAATAAAAATGCGCAAATATAAAGCGCGGCTTTACAATTGCACAAAATATTGTTTTATATTGAAAAATCAATCATTTTTTTGCGCGCAAAAATGTGTATCGCGGCTTTGCCGCGCCTATTCTATTCTTATTCGCGGGTCTATAATGCCGTATAGCAAATCTATTATTAAATAAGTAAGCGTAAAAAGGACTGATAGGACAAAAACGCAGGCTAAAATTACGGGATAATCGCTCATCATCACCGCCCTTACCAATAAATCTCCAAAACCTGCAATGCCGAAAATATGCTCTATTATCAAACTGCCTATCATCACGCCTACTATTAACGGCGCGCAAACGGTAATAACAGGAACTAATGCATTTGGCAAAGCGTGTTTTATTACTATATCTTTAAAACTTGCGCCTTTCGCTTTTGCCAAAAAGATATATTCTGAATTTAAAATTTCAAGCAATTCATTGCGCATATATCTTGCAATTACAGCTATGGGCCAAAAAGACAAAGCAAAAACGGGAAGTATTGACGATGCAAAAGAGTATTTAAAACTGACGGGAACAATGGAGAGTTTGACGGCGAAAACATATTGAAGCAAAATCCCAACCACAATTGACGGCACGGAAACGCCCAAAACAGCCAAAATGGTAAGGGCTTGATCTATAATTTTTCCTCTTTTAATTGCGGCGAAAATCCCCAAAAAAGCCCCGACAATGATGCCGAAAACCGAAGCTGCAAAACCAAGCGCGGCAGAAATCGGCAATTTTAAAGCGATTATTTCGCTCACTTTGCGGTGTTTTTGAATATTGATAGAAGTTTTAAAATCCAAAACCGCCATACTTTTAATAAAGTTGGCGTATTGGACAAAAAGAGGGGCTTTTAAACCGTAAGCCTCTTCAATTTGCGCGCGCACTTGCGGAGAAAATTTAGGATTGGTCAAACCGGAAGGCATAGCTTTTGTGGCAAAAAACACAATAGAAGTAACAACAAACACCACCAAAACTGCATTGAGTAATCTTTTGAAAATGTATTTAAGCAATTATTTTTCCTTTACTTATCATTTGACAGAGACATATCACAATCCGCCTAAGAAGTCAATATATGAACGGAGAAAGGCAGAGAGAAAAGGGAATAGAGAATATGGCAAAAAGACAAAGAGAAAAAAGACGACAAAAACAAATGACGGCAATGGCGGGCGGGTTCTCGCAAGTTGCAATACGCCTCGCAATGAATAAAGAGCATAAGTTTGACGGCAGGCGTGAGATGTGAGCGCCCTTTCTTTAAACAACAAACAACGGCAACGACCATACAAAGAACGCAAAACGATAATACGACATATTGTTGTGGGAGATTGCCTTTGTCTTTGTCGTTTTGCGTCACTTGCGTTGTCGTTGCCGTTTCATCTTTTTGCGCCACTTGTGAGAAGCCGTTGATTGTTGCCGTTCTTTTAAATGATTTGACAAGCATTCCCGCTACAAAATCGCGATATTTCCCAATATCATACTTGTATTTTCCAACTCATTTAGCGCGGTAAAACAATCAAAGCATTGATTTACAGTATCATTTTGAGCAAGAGTGATTAAATCTATCGAATTTTGAGCAGAATTTCTATTTTGATATTGGCGGCAGAAACAATCTGGGCAATACTTGCATTCATAATATCT
>JAITTG010000106.1 GCA_031287095.1 Candidatus Parendomicrobium reticulitermitis
CAACAACAATTTGCTCTAAGAATTTGAAACTATATTCCTCCTTTTCGGTGTCATTTCTTATGATATTTCACACATATTTATATCATCACTTTCGGTGTCATTTTTAAATGATTTGACACACGATTACACATCGCTTTCGCGCAAACAATCTCTGTTAGCGCGCAATATCTATACTCTTACATTCTTTATATATCAGTTATGCAAGCAGGTTTAATGATTATTCCCCGTTGCGGTTTAAAAGTAGCCTTTGCCGGGTCTTATCATTATCACTTGATTGGGTTGGATATATTTGGAATTTTTTAACTGCGGATTGTCGTTCATTAAGGCGGTCTCCGTTGTGTTGAACTGTTTTGCTATTTTTCCAAGATAGTCGCCTTTTTCTATTTTGTATCTGATAAAATCGGGAGCGGGATTTAACTCTTCAGGCTTGATATTAGCGAGATTTTGTAAAAATGTTTCTTTGGTTCCCGCTGGAATTTTTAATTCAAAATCGGGATAGCCTTGCGGAGTGCTCCACGCTTTTAGCGCGGGATTTAATTTTTTGATTTCTTCAAGAGTTATGCCTGCGCATTGGGCGGCTATTTTTAAATCTATCACTTTTCCTATTTTAACCTTGTCATATTTTATAGGCTCTTGATATTTTATGTCGGTAAAATCATATTTTTTTAGGTCGTTTCCTATTATGACCATAGCGATAAATTGAGGAACATAATTTTGAGTTTCTTTTGGTATAGCCTTTCTTTGAGCCGCCGATGAAAAATTCGGCGCATTTGAAAATCTCATATCGCGCACTAAACCGTATTCCCCTCTATTATAAGCAGCCAAAGCCAAATGCCAATCATTTAACATTAAAAATAACTCTTTTAAATAAATCGCGGCGGCTATTGTTGATTTTTCAGGGTCGCGTCTTTCGTCTATCCAATAATCAATATGGAGTCCCAAAGCCCGTCCGCGATGAGCCATAATCTGCCACAAACCCGTCGCGCCAGCCCTCGACACATCGCCGATACTATAAAGACTTTCTATCACAGGAAGATAAATCAACTCTTTGGGCAAACCAAAATCTCTAAGAGTTTTTTCTATCATAGGTCTATACATTCCGCTTCTTTCCAAAGCGGCTTGTATGCGCTCTTTGGGTTTTCCGTTTGAATAAGTTTGAATATATTTTTCTACCGCGGTATTATCGTCAAGCGTTAAAGGGATAGAAGGAAATTTTTGCGACTCGTCGGCGGAATCGCTTATTCCATATAATCTATTTAATTCAGCCGAAACATTGCCTAAATCGTCAAAGATAAAAAACAATAATCCAGCGTCTATGTCGGCTTTTTGTAAATACTCTATATAGTCGTTGAAATGTTTTTTTGTTGTTTGAACAGAACCGCTTCTTAATGATTCCAGCATTTTTTTATATGAGTCTTGAGCAAGAATCAAATTTCTTTTGGCTTTGCTGTTTGAAGGCGCTTTAGCCAACGCTTCTGATACAAACACCGCCATTTTGTCAGTTTTTTGTTTTTGCTCATTATCTAATTCAGATTTAGGATTAATCGCATCGTCATCATCTATTTCAAAAGGCTCAGCCGCGGCGGCAATTTGCCCCGCCATAGCGCTTGTATTGGCATTATTAGCCGCGCAAGAAACAAAAAATAAAAAACAAAATACTAACAAACTGACTTTATACTTATACATGATTTCTCCTATTTATAGTTTATGATTAAGTCCTTATTTGCTTAATCTCGCTCGCTATTTACCAGCATTTGTCTTTCTTGCAAGGTTTGTCATTTGCCTTTCGTATGCTTGCGCTCTATCATTTTTCTTCTGATTGTATCAAACTATTGCTTCCATTGGTATTATCAACCGCTTTTTTAACTATTGAACCCCGGGTCAAACTTATCAAATTATTTAAAAATAACGCTGAAAACAAAATAACATCAACGGCTTTCTCGCAAGCGCCGCAAGTTTTAGAAACGCAAATAACGCAAAACGACAAAACTAACGCTGTTGCTATTGCCGTTATCCTTACCGTTTTGCGCCGCCTGTGTGGTCATTTGCCTTTGTCGTCTTTTCTCTGTCGTTTAATCATTTTTATTTGCTTTCAACAAAAATTTTGATATAATCCCAACATTCCCAAACAAGAAAGCGGTAAACGGTAAAAATGTAGAGACGCGCTGCGCGCGCGTCTCAAATCAATATATTAAACTCCAAAAGGATATTGACAAATTATGACAAACAATCAAACCCAAATCGGTTTCGTAACTATTCAAAGGGTGGGGGCAAATTGCCGCCCCCCTTTTACTTCCAACAGCAGGCGGCAATCAAAAGTTAAATTGCGCAAATACTGAGGGAATTTTTCGTATTATTCAATCTATCCCAAGTCCAAAGGCAGAGCCTTTTAAGCTTTGGCTTGCAAAAGTTGGATATGAGCGCGTCCAAGAAATAGATGACCCAGAACTTGCAACTAATCGCGCTCGCGCTCTATATAAAGCAAAAGGGTATAGCGGCGATTGGATAGAAAAGAGAATGCGCGCTATTGCTATTTGCGATGAATTAACTGATGAATGGAAAAGTAGAGGCATGTCTGACGATAGAGAGTTTGCGATTTTAACTGCTGAAATATCCAAAGCGGCTTTTGGTATGACGCCGTCTCAATATAGAACGCACAAAGGATTAAAAAGAGAAAACCTGCGAGACCATATGAATGATTTAGAGTTAATTTTTCTATGCTTGGAGAAGCCTCAACCAAAGAAATTACAAAAAATAAAAACCCGAAAGGTTTTATTGAGAATAAGAAAGCCGCTATTGAAGGCGGCAGCGTAGCAGGCGGCGCAAGAAATGACTTAGAGAGAAAAAGCGGCAAAAAAGTAGTCAGCAGCGAAAATTATTTAAAACAAAAGCAATCATTAAAAATCAAATGAAAAATGGAATCAAAATGACCGACAAACAACCCAAAATTAACAAAATAATTTCAAAATATGTACCTGTATGCGTTTCCGTTTTGAAATATGTCTCCGTAGGGGCAGGCCCGCGTGTCTGCCCTTACTCAGATAAATATTCCGTTAACCATAAATCCCCAATTCCGTCATTGCCGAATGTCTCCCCAACTCCGTCATTCCCAAATGTCTCCCCAATTCCGTCATTCCCGAATGTCTCTATCGGGAATCCATTTTTCATCGCAAAGCGTGTCGTTGTCTCCTCTCCCCTTGAGGGAGATGGGGAAATCGAGAGCGCATCGCAGAATAGAATGTATCCTTCTTTTTTCTTGTTTTTATCGTTTATTTTCAATTGTCTTTACCGTCTTTTCTCTTCGCCGTTCAAACACAAATTATTTTTTAAACTATCCATATTTGTCTTTATTTTCTGCTTTTTTTCTTTTTCGTCTTATGCGCTCAGATGGAATCCTCCAACCACTCAATCATTAACAGCAAACACAATTTTAG
>JAITTG010000035.1 GCA_031287095.1 Candidatus Parendomicrobium reticulitermitis
ACAAATAACAAAACCTTTCAAAGATAAAATCTGTCAAACCTTTAAAATCAATCAAAATACAAAACTCTATCAAGCGGGCAAAATAATAATGACATTTATATTGGTTGATTTCGCTTGGCTCTTTTTTAGAGCGCAAGATGGCGAATTTATAACAATAATCAAAAAACTTTTTGCTGAATTTAATTACGCGGTTTTGTTTCACGGCGGACTCATCCCGGCAGAGTTTGAAAAGGATTTATATTTTGGAATTTTTTTCATAATTATCCTTATGATTATAAATAGATTTCAAAACAAAAATCCCAATAAGCCTATAAGAGAAATAATAGCGAGGCAAAACATTTTTGTCCGCTGGACATTTTATTACGGCGCAATTTTTATAATCTTGATTTTCGGAATTTATGGTCAGACATATAAAGCGAACGACTTTATATATTTTCAGTTTTAAAGTTTCATAAAAAGGTTGTCATTACAAAATTGAGATTGCGGGGCTTGCCGGCGGGCGGCGGATTAATGGAAAAATGAAATTATCAAACAATAAAAAATCAATCATTAAGACAATAATTTTCGTAATTATTTTTCTATTGCTTTATGCATTGGTCAATAACATTTTTAAAGGTAAGGGATATGCAATAGATGAATTTTTATTGTTAAAAAGAAATTCAAGAGATGTGATATTTATAGGTTCAAGCCATGTATACACTACAATACTCCCCGCTATTATTTGGGAGGAGAGCGGAGTTACTTCTTTTAATTTAACAGGGTCCGCTTTGCCGTTTTGGACGCAATATCATTACATAAAAGAAACTATAAAAACTCAAACCCCAAAAGTGATAGTTTGTGAATTATACGGCGTAGTCAGCGATACTGAATATCTTTCCGGATCTTTTATTTTTCAACATCTTTCAACAATGAAAGCTTCAAAGAATAAGATAGATGCAATTTTTGCATCAGTTCCTAAGAATTTACGAATTGATTATCTTTTGGAATTTCCCCTTTATCATGGCAGAAGAAATATTTCTATAAACGATTTTAGACATTTGCTTGGATTAAAAACCCCGGAAAGCGTATATTTGTATTTTAATGGATATTTTCCGCATTACGGTTATGCTAAGAAAGAAAATAAAAAACAAAAAAAGCCGAATGTATCGACATTTTTAGGATATGGCGAAATACCCGGCAAACAATTGAAATACTTAATGAAAATTATTGAGTTGGCAAAAGAGCAAAGGGATATAAAATTCTTGTTTCTTATTACTCCTTACAGAGTAAGCGAGAAAGATGAATTGATATTTAATTCTATAGAAAAAATCGCAAGAGAAAATGGGATAGAGTTTATAAATTATAACTTCTTGTATGACGAGATAGGTTTAGATTTTAATACTGATTTGTTTGACGAAACGCATCTAAATGAAAAAGGCGCAATGAAACTTTCAAAAGATTTAGCAAAAAGACTAAGTCTTTATGAACTAAAAGACAATAGAAATAATCCTGATTACGAATTTTGGAATATAAGAAGCGCAGAGGCTTTGCAAAAGATAAAAAATGACAGCGCGGCATTTTATGAGGCAAATAAAGAATAGCCCTATTGCATGACTGATATACAAAGAGCGCGGGAGTATAGTCGCCGTCATTACGCGCGAAGATGCAAATACATAGGATAAAATCCTATTTCAAGTCATGCCGATTAACAACAAAGGCTCAAATAACAGCGTTGCGGCTTTACGCGCAATGACAATGTTAGTCTATTTTATATGCCGGCTGCGCAAGAGGATATATGGGATATTTTGAAGAATTAGATTGGAAGGCTGCGCATCATAGGTTTAAATATGGCGGAAAAACTAAGCGGGCGGCTTTATCAATGATTTGCTGGTTGTTTAAATCTTTGTTTAAGAATATGGAAGATTTGTATGTTGATAAATTGAGAGTTGATTTGATTGACGCTGATTTGGATTATTTTGAAGACGACTCTGCGCTTCGCGTTGACCCCATCCCTGCCATCCCCCTTTCATACAAAGAAAAAAAAGACTATCCCCTCCCTGCCATATCCATTTCGGGCGGAGGAGAACAAAAACCTAAAATCGCGGTTTGGGCTACGGGAGGGTTTGGGGATTTGTTGATTGTGTCGGCTTGCATAAAAGAGATTTACGAGCAATTTGGCAAACCTATTATAGATGTCTTTTATCATATCCCCGCAAATTCCGATTTTGTTTTTAAAAATGTTCTTTATGTCAATAAAGTTTATGACAGAAAACTCTATCAAAAAATGCAAGGCGGATATCAAATTGTTTTAGAAATGCTTCAGCATATCGTTCCTGCAAAGGCTAATATCAAGTCGCTCGCAAAAGAACCCAAACTTGCAAATTTTATGTTGGCGCTTAAAAAGCATAATAAAAAATATTTTAAATTCATCGCATCCCGCCCGCAATTTGACGGGGCTTTTGCCGATATTATGGTAAATAATTTTGGAAAAAATCGTTTTTTAGCAATGTCTTTTGACCCATATTTTAAATTTTCAAAAGACGCAAAGCCTTTTATCTATTTAGATAATAAAGATTTAAACATCATCAAAGATAATGGTTTGGAAAGCAAAAAGTTTATAACAGTTCAACATGGCTGGGACAATACGAGTAAAAGTAAAAATAGCGCTACAAAGGCTTGGTTTTTGGACTATTGGATCGAGTTTGTTAAAAAATTTAAAGAAAAATTTCCAGACATTGCGATAGTTCAAATAGGCGGCGCAAATGGAGAAGATATTGACGGCATTGATGCGCGTTTGAGGGCAAAGACGACTTATAATCAAGCGGCGATTTTAATAAAAAACTCTCTGCTTCATATAGATACTGAAGGCGGGATGGTTCATTTAGCGCATATCCTTGGAATAAAATCTGTAGTTTTATTTGGACCGACAAATAAAGATTATTTCGCTTATGAAAACAATATCAATATATCCGCTGGGACTTGTTCAAATTGTTGGTGGCTTACAAATGATTGGCTTATAAAATGTCCAAACGGTTACAGACAAGCCGAATGTATGAGAGCGATTAAACCGGATATGGTTTTAAAAGCGGTATCAGAATATATAAGCGGGCTTTAGGCTTGCGGGCTGACCTACAATGACGCGGTTTAAAAGGAGTTTTAATATGGCGCTGCTTCAAAAAATACATTTTATACATAGACCTGACGACACGAATGTCGGGGATATGAAATGCTGTTCTTTAGAATATTTCTATGACTTTTTTAATAATTACAACATTATTAAACATGATATTGCCAGTATCAAATGGAGCGAAATTTCAAGATATGACATTATAATTTTGGGCGGAGGCGGGATTTTATATAACAGCGATTTACTTCAAGAAAATATCAATAGGCTTTTGCAAATAAATCCAAATGTAATCGGCTGGGGCATTGGTTTTAATACTCATAAAGAACAGCGCATAAATATAGAAATTGATTTTTCTAAATTTAAACTTATCGGCATAAGAGATTTTAATCATCCTTGCAAATTGGAGTATTTGCCTTGCGTTTCCTGTCTTGACCCTGCTTTCAAATTACAAAAACAAATAAAAAGGCGCGTCGGCGTCATCGAACATTTATGGTTTAAAATCAATGAAGATTTTGGATGTGAGAAAATTTCTAATTGGAGCAATTTTGACGATTTAATTGATTTTATAAGCGAGACTGAAGTTATTGTTACAAGTTCATATCATATTGTTTTTTGGTCTATTTTGATGAAAAAGAAAGTCATTTGCATAAATCCTTTCAGCAATAAATTTGATTTTTTTAAATATAAGCCTGCGTTTTATAGCGGGAATTTGGAATCTGACATACAAAAAGCCGCAATATATGACGGCGCTTTGCAAGACGGCATAAATTTTAATGAACAATTTTTTCAACGGGTAAAGGCGATTGTTGAAGCAAATGTCGCTAATGGGAAAAATCAATATCAAAAACTATTTTATATAGACCAACAAGCTATACAAAACAGACGAATAGAATTTTTAAACAACAAAATAGATGAATTGATGAGAGAACACAATAGGACAATATATCCAAAATGGCTGATTAAATTCTTAAGCCGTTTTATTTTCAATAAAAAGAGCAGAGAGATTTTTCGCGCAAAATGGACGAAAAAAGATATTTATTGGCAATAAAGATCGCCGCCCTCATTGCGTGTTCTTTGCGCGCCGTCTGCTGACTTTAGGCTTGCGGGCTTGACCCGCAATAACAACAAGGCAGCCGTCAGTTACGACAAAAAGCAAAAATTATGAATATAAAAAATATTGAGCATACGATAAAACACTCGCTAATAAGTTTTTTTAAAATCATTTTGATTTTAATTTTAAGAAATAGGAAAGATAAAATTTATATAGCAGTCTGCATTGACGGCGGGCTTGGGGATAATATTAGACAAAAGACAGTTTTAACCGAACTTGTAAAAATGGAAAAAAGTATTGTTTTTGATATGTATTGTTGGAAGAAAAAATCTTATAAAGTGTTTAGAGATATTAAAAATATCAGATTTTATGTTTTGCCAAAAACCTTACAATTTACAAATAAGCGTTATGACATTATTTATAAATTATCTATGTATGAAAGCGAGATTAAATATATTAAAAACTCTGATCTGACGGCGCGAATTTTAAAAAATTTAAAAGAGTATAAAAACCAATACCAAAACGGTTGTCCGCATATCGTCAATACCATAAAAATGACTGCGGGAGTTGATAATATCTCATATATTGATTTCAAAATTCCTTATAAAGAGCGCAATTTAGGCAAATTAGGCATTTTTAAAGACACAAAATATATAACTTTCCAATACGGTTTTGGGTCGCAAGGACAAAATTACAGCGCAAAATGCTGGGATTTTGATAAATGGGAGGAACTATTGTCAATTTTAAAGAACATATTAGACAAAGATATTAAAATCGTCCAAGTAGGATTGAGCCGCCAGACTTTTAAAGATGCGGATATAAACACAGCAAGACGCACAAATTTTGACGAACTCTGCTCAATATTAAGGGGTTCTTTATTGCACATTGATATAGACGGCGCTTGTTCGCATATAGCGAAAGCCTTAAATACCAAATCTCTTATAATGTTTGGACCTACAGATTCTCAATACGGCGGATATAAAGAAAACATCAATATAACTTCCCTCTCTTGCAAAGGCTGCTGGAAAGGCGTCAAATACAATCATGACAGTTGTCAAAAAGGCTATGCTAAACCCAAATGTATGGACGAAATCTCCCCGCAATTAGTTGCGGACAAAGCATTGGAATATATATCAATATGCTGAAATACCGCAATAGGAATTTTTTTATTTAGTTTTAACGCTATCGCTCATTCCCGAGCGTCTTTATCGGAAATCCACTTTTGTCGTTGTTTTTTAACTTGGATTCCCGACAAAGACGCTCGGCAATGACGCATTGGTCGCAATTTTCAGTTATGCAAGAGGTCTAATTTTT
>JAITTG010000036.1 GCA_031287095.1 Candidatus Parendomicrobium reticulitermitis
AAAAATTAGACCTCTTGCATAACTGAAAATTGCGACCAATGCGTCATTGCCGAGCGTCTTTGTCGGGAATCCAAGTTAAAAAACAACGACAAAAGTGGATTTCCGATAAAGACGCTCGGCAATGACAGAGTGAAAAGTGGATTTCCGACAAAGACACTCGGGAATGACAGAGTGAAAAGTGGATTCCTGACAAAGACGCTCGGCAATGACGGAGTGAAAAGTGGATTTCCGACAAAGACGCTCGGCAATGACGGAGTGAAAAGTGGATTTCCGACAAAGGCGCTCGGCAATGACGGAGTGAAAAGTGGATTTCCGACAAAGACGCTCGGCAATGACGGAGTGAAAAGGGATTCCCAACAAAGACGCTTGGGTGGAATGCGGATTGTGTTAAATATAACTCGCTCACTTTTTGCATAGTAGTCAACCTGTCTTTCACTACTTCTTCCGCTTTTTCTCTTGCGGCTAAAAGCAAAAATCCCGCCTAAAACAAAATAACAGCAAGAGATTTCTCGCAAGTTTCAGCCGCCGCGCAATGAATAAAGAGCGCAGGTCTGGCGGCGGGCGCGAGATGTGAGCGCCCTTTCCTTAAACAACAACAACGCAAATAACGCAAAATGACAAAACTAACGCTGTTGTCATTGCAGTTGTTTTTGTTGTCTCCTCTATCTACTGTTTTGCCGTCTTTTCTCTTTCCCCTCCTCTCTTTTCTCTCTGCTGTTAATGATTATGGATTATTCTCCCTTTATGATATAATCCGCCCAATTCAACATAAAAACAAATGGAGTTTTCAATACAAAATGTCAAAAAGAGCATTCATTTTATCATTCGTTTTGCTTATAGCGCTTACCGCAGCGGCAATTACTTTATATAAAATCCAAGACAGCAGAAATGCCCCAATAGAGCAGATTTTAGAAGAATCTCAAATAACTATCACAGCCCCGCCTTTTAAAAGAAGCCTTTCTAATGAAGAAAAACTCAAAAAAACCCCAAAAGATAAAATAAAAGAAGTCTATTTTTATAAAGCCAAGTATAAAGGCGCAGATTATATTTTGATTTTCGCCAAATACTCAAAAGAGCCTATATTAGACAGCGTTGTTAAGTCTGTGCAGGTTTCTTTAAAAGATAATAATCTCATCTTGACATCTACAAAAAATAAAGTTGACGGGTTTGAAGGCGTGTATTTAGAAGGCTCTTTTGAAAAAGACAGTAAAAAATATACCATAAAAAACCAAGTAATTAAAAATAAATTGACATTATGGCAGATTTTGACTATATATTTGCCTAATGAAAAAAGCGAGATTTTGGCAAACAAATATATGTCTTCAATTGAATTGATAAATGAAAACAATGAAACGGATAATGACGATGACGACGATGAAACATTTTAATCTTTATACCGATTGTATAAACTTTCCTTTGGACAGACCCTGCCGCGAACAAAAAAATAATAACATTAAATGCCCAACCTGTAAAAAATATATTAAAATTTCAAGCAAAAACAACAAAAATCCCAAAATTTTGATTATAAAACTCGGCGCTATGGGCGATGTTTTGAGAACGACTTTTCTTTTGAAAGGGTTAAAAGAAAAATACCGCAAAAGCAAAATTTCATGGATAGTATCTGCAAAAAATGCAGCCGTTTTAGAAAATAATCCTTACATAGATGAAATAATACTCAATGACGGAAAAACTTCAGCCTTTTTGCTCGGTTCTTTTTTTGATATTACAATCAATCTTGATTTAGCGCCTGAAAGCCTCGCTCTTGCCAAACTTGCAAACACTGCAAAAACTTTGGGATTTTCTTTGGACAATAATAGAAAGATTACAACCTCAAATAATTATGCCATGCTTTGGCTTAAAATGAGCGCTTATGATGAATTGAAAAAAGATAATCTTGACACTTATCAATATTGGATGTCAAAAATAGTTGAATTGCCGAAAGACGATTATGAAATAATAGTTCCCATACAACCCGCCTTGCAAAAAAAAGCGGACAAATTCTTGAAAAAATTAAAAATCAAAAACGCTCAAAAAATAATAGGGATAAATCCCGGAGCAGGCGCCCGTTGGCGTTTAAAAAAATGGGCTGTTGCGGGTTTTATAAAAGTTGCAAAGCATTTTTCAGATAAAGGGTATGCTGTTTTGCTGCTTGGCGGCAAAGATGATGAAAAGGAAATATCTGCGATTTTAAACAAGAAATTTAAAAATGTTTTCTTCACAGGGACTGACAATACAATCCCATATTTTTTCGCATTGGTAAATGTCTGCGATATTATTTTGTGCGGCGACACTATGGTCATGCATGCTGCGGCTGGTCTTAAAAAATCCGTAATAGCGCTTTTTGGACCTACTTCGCATAATGAAATTGAACTCTATGGGCGCGGCGCAAAAATATACGGCGATTTGGATTGCTTGGTCTGCTATAAACAAGAATGTTTAAAAAAACCAAATTGTATGGACAAAATAGACGCTCAAACAGTGATAAAAACTATGGCGGAGGCAATATAATGGACATAATGGCGATGCTGCCTACTTATAATGAAGCGGAAAATATAAAACAAGCGATAGACGAAATTTTAAATTGCGGGCTTGATATTGAGGTTTTGGTTGTCGACGATATGTCGCCGGACGGGACTTATAAAATTGTAGAAGAGATTTCTAAAAATAATCCCAAAGTCCATCTTTTGCTTAGAAAAGAGCAAAGAGGCAGAGGGTATGCAGGCATAGAAGGGTTTAAAAAAGCGCTTGCTTTGGGCGCTCAAAATGTTCTTGAAATGGACGCCGACGGCTCGCATAGTCCAAAATATATACCAATATTAAGGAATGCGCTTAAAAATTATGACGCCGCTATAGGCTCAAGATATATTTACGGCGGCAAAGATGAAGCGAGGACTTTACTGCGCCGAGCCATAAGCGCTTTTTCAAGACGGTATTTGGCTTTTATCATAGGAACAAAAATAAAAGATCCGACATCAGGATTTAGAATGTTCAAAAAAGAGGCTTTGGAAAAGTTTGTCCACAAATTAAAATCGTCTGACCCTTTTATAGTGGCGGAAGTTGTTTATTATTTGAAAAAATACGATTGCTCTGTTGCGGAATGCCCAATAGAATTTATGCCCCGCATAGCGGGAAAATCAAAATTGCGCCCCGCTACGCTTATCAAATATCTTTTTAAGGCTTTAAAATTGAGGATTGTTAATTTATGAACAATTACAAATTGTGGTTTTGGATAATCAATACAATATCTTTTCTTTTTAGACTGTCTTTTATAGGCAGATTCGGACTCGCTACCGACGAAGCGCATTACTGGGTTTTTGGAAAATTTTTAAGCCTTTCATATTTTGACCATCCTCCTTTGATAGGTTATCTCATAAAAATATCAACTTTAATTTTCAGCAATACCGCTTTCGCGGTGCGTTTTCCCGCTATTTTGATTTTCTTTTTTTCCGCATGGCTTTTCTATTTATGCATTGAAAAACTTTTTGATGAAAAAACCGCTTTAATCGGAGTAATGCTTTTAAATGCTTTGCCTGTATTTTCCGTGTTTGGCTCGGTGATGTCTATTCCAGATTCCCCTCTTGCCCTTTTTTGGCTGCTGTCAATGTATATTTTTCTTGCCGCGCTTGAAAGCAAAAATGATAATTTATGGTATCTGCTCGGCATTTCAACGGGGCTTGCCCTTTTGTCAAAATACAATGCGATTATGATTCCCATATCTATTTTTGTATTCTTGCTCGTCTCTAAAAAGAATAGGTTTTGGTTTAAACACAAAGAGCCTTATTTTGCTCTTATCATAGCCTTTATTATTTTTAGTCCCGTCCTATTGTGGAATATAGAAAACAATTGGGCGTCTTTTGGCTTTCAATTAAATCACGGTTTTGGAGCGGGTATTAGCAGAATTTCTTTAACGACATTCTTGCAAGCAATTGGAGGACAAGCGGGATATTTGTCTCCTTTTATTTTCCCTTTCATTGTATATGCGGCGTATATTGCGCTTAAAAAAGCCTTCAAACAAAAAGACGATACCGCTTTGATTATTGTTTGTTTTTCTATGCCGACGATTTTATTATTTAATTTTGCGGCTCTTTTTAATGAGATTTTACCTCATTGGCCCGCTATGGGATATTTATCTCTTGCGATGTTTGCGGCGAATTTGACTATAGAGCATTGGAAAAGCAAACGATTTAGAATATACATTACGGCGGCATGGTCTATCACTCTGATAATCATAGCGCTTGCCATAGCGCATATAAGTTATAAAGTCATACCGATAGAAAAATTCCTGCCGCAAAGCCAAGCGGAAAAAATAAAATACGCCATACCTGAAAGCGAAAGAATAGACATAACCAATGATTTATACGGCTGGCAAGACATAGCCGAAGAAATAAAAAAAGTTCTTGACTCTTATCCGCCGAAATCTAAACCTTTTATTTTTACGCATAAAAGTTATTTAGCCAGCCAATTGTCTTTTGTTTTACCAGATGAGAGAATTTTTTGTTTAAGCGACAAACTTGACGCCTATGATTTATGGCAGCGAAATTTAGACCCCTTAAAAAATAAAGATGGGCTATTTATCTCCAATGATTATTATTACAAAGACCCAAAAGAGTATGGCGGCGCTTTTGACTCTTATGGAATCCCTAAAGAATTTCTAATATATAGAAACGGCAAAGAAATAAAAAATTTCTTTATAACTCTATGCAAAAAATTTGACCCGTCAAAATTGCAAGAAACATATAATGCAGATTATTTTCTCGGAACGCAAAACGAAGTTTTTTCAGAACTTGTCAAATATGACCATGCTGTCTTTAAATTTATAAATCGCTCTTTGCATAATCCCGTTTTCAATTTTATCATAGCGCCGATTTCATTTCTTGATTCAAAAAACATCAATTTCACATTCTTTGCGATTTTAATTTTATCGTTGGCATTTCTTTTCAACTATAAAAAAGAAAAGTTTTGGCGGTTTTTGGCGGTTTTTGTCTGCGTTCTGCTTGTTTCGTCTTTGATAACTATGGCGATGAAAGATTATTTTGGCAGATACAGACCGCTAAGAGTGTTTGGAGATGAAAGCGTGAATTTCTTTTATGAGCAAGTATACAGTTATTCTTTCCCTTCTGGACATACTCAGTCCGCTTTTGCGATGTGCGTTTTTATGTATATGGCTATTTCAAAATACCGCTGGCTATTTATTATATTGGCATTTTTTACAGCCTTTGAAAGAATATATGCAGGCAGCCATTTTCCCGCCGATGTTTTCTGCGGCGCCGTAATAGGCGCAGTTTGCGCTTTTGCAATGTTCAAATTAGCGCAAAAACTTTCAAAAATTTAAAACGACAAACACAAAAAATCAAAAAACTTGTAGGGCGCGGGTTTCAAACCCGCCCGCTTGGACGAATGATGAACCAAAACGGGAATGGGTAAAGAATAAACGACGAATGACAAAACCGAACGAACGAAAAAAGTATAGAAGTCGTATGGCGCGGGTTTCAAACCCGCCCGCCCGCGCAAACGAAATGCAAAAATAAACGAGAAACGGAAAAAACGAATATAGCGCGTCTCAAACCAGAAACCAACGACACGCTCTGCGTCAATCCCATCCCCAACCCTCAGCCTGAAAGAGACGCCGCGCGATGAATAAAGAGCGCAATTTATGATGAATTATCATTGCCATCTTTTCTTTTTTCTTTTTCGTCTTTTTTCTTTTCTCATTAGACCTCTTGCATAACTGATATATAAAGAATGTAAAAGCATAGATATTTTTATGTGTCGGTTGTGCAAGAGGTCTATTTTTTAAATTATGGACATTTTAACTATATTACTATTATCGTTGGGCGGATTTTTCGCCGCTTTTATTGACTCTACCGTAGGCGGCGGCGGACTTATTTCTGTGCCTGCGCTTTTGTCTTTGGGGCTTCCGGTCAATTTTGCGCTTGGAACAAATAAACTTGCCGCCTCTATGGGCTCTTTTATGAGCGTGGTTTCATTTTGGCGCGCAGGCAAAATCAATAAAAAAACTGCGGGCGGACTGTTTCCATTCTCTTTCTTCGGTTCGGCTTTAGGCGCTTTCGCGGTATATATGCTGCCTGAACAATTGATGAAATACATAATAGTTATTTTGCTGTCTGTAATCGCAATTTATACTTTTATCCGTAAAGATTTCGGCGCAAAAAGCGCGGTCAAAAAAACCGGTTTTTTTGCTTTGACTGTGTCTATAATTATGGCTTGGTTTTTGGGTTTTTATGATGGATTTTTTGGTCCCGGAACAGGCTCATTTTTGATTTTTGGTTTTCTGTTTTTGGGATATGATTTCGTCAGCGCCGCAGGCAATGCGAAAGTTTTGAATTTCGCCAGCGGAATAGGAGCATTGATTTCCTTTGCAATTTCTCATTCAATACTATGGTCTTACGGTTTAATAATGGGCGCCGCAATGATAGCGGGCGCTTATGTCGGCTCTCAATACGCCATAAAAAAAGGGGTTTCATATATAAGACCTCTTTTCTTAATAATAACATCTCTACTAATCCTAAAACAAATCATTTCAATCATCTATTAACGACAAAGTCTTTCTCGCAAGTTGAGCAAATTTCAGAAACGCAAAGAACGCAAAACGACAAGACTGAGGCTATTGCTGTTGCCTTTGTCTTTGCCGTTTTGCGTTCTTTGCATGGTCGTTTTTTAATAGTCTTTGCCGTCTTTTCTCGTTTCTCTCTGTTTTTATCGGTCTCTATTGGGAATCCGCTTTTAGCAGATAATCATTATTGTTCAATCGCTTTGCGGTTAAACTTGGATTCCCGACAAAAACGCTCGGGAATGACGGCAAGAGGCAAAACTGCTCCGTTATTTGTATAGGTTTGGGTTTGGGTTTTGTCATTGCATACAATGACCAATGTTTGTGTCGTCAATTGCGGACTTGTTTGTGTTGTTGCGGGCTTGACCAGCAATCTCCGTCGTTTCTTTTTACATTATCCTCAATCGTCTCTCCAACTCCGTCATTCCCGAATGTCTCTATCGGGAATCCACTTTCAACGCAAAGCGCGTCGTTGCCTTTGCCGTTTTGCGTTCCTTGCGTGGTCGTTGCCGTTGCCGTTAAAATTTGTAGTTTGCTCCAATTCCGCTTGTCCAGCCGAAACCTGTGCCGAAGTCTGCGCATGCATTTACAAAAATTGAGATTGCTTTGCCTACTTTGTATTCTCCGCCAAGCGAAATTGCGCCTTGGATTGCGTCCTCTTTTGTTCCTATCATTTCGCTCTCATTTCCAGTATTGTCTATGGTTTTGTATTTCGGCTCATCTCCGCTTACTAAAAATATGCCGTATAGTCTGCTATACCATTTGAA
>JAITTG010000084.1 GCA_031287095.1 Candidatus Parendomicrobium reticulitermitis
ATGTAATCTTTCTTGATTTGTTGTAAGTATTCCATTCTAAACCGCCTTTCTTGCATATAAGCCCCCTTTGTTTGAGCCTAAATGCTACATTATTTAACTCCCTTTCGGTGTCATCCCTCAAATGATATTTCACCTTTTATTTCGGTGTCATTTTAGATGATTAAATGCGCTCTCTTGACAAAAAAAATTTTTATCAATACAATCCCGCCACTCATTCAAAAAACAATCTTAAAATGACATTTTGATTTTCCTACTTTACTTGAATTTCTTTGATTTGTAGCCGGCTTGTTCGGTTATATATGCAGCATAATAAACCAAAGGAGGTTCGTATGAGCAAGTACTTAGTAGCTTTAGACCAAGGGACTACAAGTTCAAGATGTATCATTTTTGACAAGCAGGGCAATATCGTTCAGGTTGCCCAATCTGAGTTCACTCAGATTTTCCCTAAACCGGGCTGGGTTGAACATGACCCTATGGAAATTTGGTCAAGCCAGTTGGGAACTTTGACAGAAGTGAAAGCCCGCTCAGGTATCGACGCAAAAGACATTGCGGCAATCGGCATAACAAATCAGCGCGAAACAACAGTAGTTTGGGACAGAAAGACTGGAAAACCTGTCTATAACGCTATAGTTTGGCAATGCCGCAGGACGGCAGAGTATTGCGATACTCTAAAAGCAAAAGGGTTTGACAAGGCAATCAAAGCAAAGACAGGATTGGTAGTTGACGCATACTTCTCAGGCACAAAAGTCCGTTGGATATTGGAAAATGTCCCCGGCGCCCGCCAAAAAGCCGAAAACGGCGAATTAGTATTTGGAAATATCGACACTTGGCTTATATGGAATCTCACCAAAGGTAAAGTTCATGTCACAGATTACAGCAATGCTTCCCGCACAATGCTTTTCAACATTCACAAATTAGAATGGGATGATGAAATTCTCAAAGAATTAAATATCCCAAAATCAATGCTTCCCGAAGTAAAACCATCAAGTTTTGTATATGGAAAAACAGCCTCCGATTATCTCGGCGGCGAAGTTCCTATTGCAGGCGTAGCAGGCGACCAACAAGCCGCTCTATTTGGACAATGCTGTTTTGAAGCAGGCAGAGTCAAAAACACCTATGGAACAGGCTGTTTCATCTTGATGAATACAGGGACAAAAGCCACTGAATCTAAGAATGGTTTGCTTACAACTATCGCTTGGGGCAATAAAGACGGTTCTGTTGAATACGCCCTTGAAGGCAGCGTTTTTGTTGCGGGCGCCGCAATTCAATGGTTAAGAGATGGGTTGAGAATGCTTGATAATGCGGCTTTTTCAGAACAATACGCTGCAAAAGTTGCAGACAGCGCGGGAGTATATGTGGTTCCCGCCTTTGTAGGTCTTGGCGCTCCATATTGGAATCAATATGCGCGCGGCGCAATTTTTGGTTTGACAAGAGGCGTGCAGAAAGAGCATTTTATCCGTGCGACTTTGGAATCTCTCGCATATCAAAGTTACGATGTGTTTAAGGCTATGGAAGCCGACGCAGGCGTTCCAATTAAGGGCATAGGAGTTGACGGCGGAGCATGCGCTAACAATTTCTTAATGCAATTCCAAGCGGATATTTTAAACGCCGAAGTAATTCGTCCTAAAGTAGTTGAAAGCACTGCATTAGGCGCGGTTTATCTTGCAGGTCTTGCGGTAGGTTTCTATGCGGATAAAGAAGATATCAGAAAAAATGTCGCTATTGACCGCATATTCAAACCATCAATTGACGAAGCAAAAAGAAAGAAATTAGTTGACGGTTGGAAAGAAGCGGTAAAACGCACTTTGGATTGGGAAAAATAAATTCCCAAGCGGCATAAAATAATATCCCGCCGCTGTAATAATACAAGTGGCGGGGAAATAAAAAAAAGGAGAAATAAAATGTCATATTTAATGGCGGAGTTTTTAGGAACAGCATGTCTTGTTTTTCTTGGCGATTCAGTAGTTGCAAATGTGATTTTGAAAGGAACGAAGGGTTTTAATAGCGGATGGATAGTTATAACAATGGGTTGGGCTTTTGCAGTAGCAATACCTGTTTTGATGTTTGGACCTTTTAGCGGCGCGCATTTTAATCCCGCTGTAACAATAGGTCTTGCGTCAATCGGCGCGACTCCTTGGTCGCAAGTTCCCGGTTACATAGTATGTCAGTTCTTGGGAGCGTTTTTAGGCGCTTTCTTAGTATGGTTGCAGTATAAAGACCATTTTGACGCCACAGACGACCCTGCGACTCAACTTGGAGTTTTTGCGACCGGTCCGGCAATTCGCAATCCCGCAAGAAATTTTATCAGCGAATTCTTGGGAACATTTATGCTGCTATTTACAATCATGGGTATAGGCAGTTCTTTTACCATAGATGCCGGCGCGGCTGCGGCTGTAGCAACTAAGGCTTTCGGCGTAGGCGGTATAATCTTGGTAATTGGTATATGTCTTGGCGGAACAACAGGCTATGCTATCAATCCCGCCAGAGATTTGGGACCCCGCATTATGCATGCCATTCTTCCTATGAAAGGCAAAGGCGGCTCAGATTGGGGCTATGCTTGGATACCAGTAGTCGCTCCTATATTAGGCGGCGTAGTAGCCTGTTTATTATGGACTGCTGTAGCGGGATAAGGGATTAAAAATTATAGCGTTGTTATGCGTAATAGTATTGTCGTTACGGGCTTGACCCATAATCTCCTTCACATAAAATACAGATGGACAACAGCGAAGATTACGGTTCAAGCCCGCAACGACAAATGTCAAATCGCAATAACAAATATCAAGTCGCAATGATAAATACTAATATAGGAGGTTGTCGTGGAAGATATAATCATTATCGGAGGCGGGGTTTGCGGTTGTTCTTTATTGTATGAACTCAGTCAGTATGATTTAAAAACATTATTGATTGAAAAGAAATCCGACATAGGCGCAGGCACAACAAAGGCAAATAGCGCCATAGCCCATGCCGGCTATGACCCCGAGCCTAATACAAAAATGGCTAAATACAATGTTGACGGCAATAAGATGATAGAAATTCTTTGCGCCAATCTTGATATTGCGTATAAAAAAATCGGATCTCTTGTTATAGGTTTTGACGATACAGACCGCAAATCCATTGAAAAACTTTTAGATAAAGGCAAAAAAAATGGAGTTCCTGATATAAGAATTGTTGAAAAAGATGAGCTTTTTAAAATGGAGCCTAATATAAGTAAAGATGCAGTGTGCGCTTTATACGCTCCAAGCGCGGGTATTATCTCTCCTTGGGAATTAGCAAGCGCTCAAGCGGAATGCGCGGTAGAAGGCGGCGCAAAAATTGAATTGGAAACAGAAGTTTTAAGCATAAAAAAAGAAAAAGATTTTTGGACGGTTCAAACAAATCAAGGCGATTTTAAAGCAAAATATATAGTAAACGCCGCAGGCGTCAATTCGGATAGTATAAGCCAAATGGTAGAGCCTCAATTTTTTAATATCACTCCCAAAAGCGGGGAATATTTTTTGCTTGACACTACTGAGAACGGCATAGTAAATAAAGTAATTTTCCCTTGTCCTTCGGCTTTAGGCAAAGGCATACTTGTATCTCCCACCGTTCATGGCAATATCATAGTTGGACCTGACAGCAAGACGGTTGAAAAGGATGACACAGAATGCACAATCAAAGGTTTACAAACTGTCAGACAAGGCGCATTGAGAACAGTCCCCAGTATAAATTTGCGGGCTTCAATAAGAAATTTTGCCGGGATAAGAGCGGATGCGGGTCTTGAAGACTTCATAGTAGGCGAGTCAAAAACCGCCGAAGGATTTTTCAATATAGCGGCTATAAAATCTCCCGGTCTTACTTCCGCGCCTGCTATTGCAAAAGACATTGCTCAAATGCTCCTTGCAAAGATAGACGCAAAACCCAATCCCAATTTTGTATCAAAGAGAAAAATCAAAAGATTCAAATATATGAGCGGCGCCGAACGCGCTCAGACTATCAAGGAAAATCCGCATTATGGAACTATAGTATGCAGATGTGAAACAGTCACAGAAGGCGAAATCATAGACGCTTTGCATAGACCCGTGCCTCCTCGTTCATTGGATGCTGTAAAAAGACGCGTAACCGCAGGTATGGGACGGTGTCAGGGCGGTTTTTGCGCTCCGCGCGTGTTGGAGATAATGTCGCGCGAATTGAAAATAAAACAAACGGACATACCATTGGACGAAAAAGGCGCTTACATAGTAACAGGCAGAACAAAAAAAGAAAGTGGAGGATAAATCCATGAATATAAAAAAAGAATACGCGGTAATAGTAGTAGGCGGAGGTCCTGCGGGTCTTGCGGCGGCATTGTCGGCTCGTCAAAACGGAGCGGAGTCAGTTTTGCTTTTGGAAAGGAATAATGATTTAGGCGGTATTCTCAATCAATGTATTCACAATGGTTTTGGGTTGCACTATTTCAAACAAGAGTTAACGGGACCGGAATACGCTCAAAAGTTTATTGACGAAGTTTCAAAATCAGGCATAGATATTCTCACAGGCTCTATGGTTTTAAATGTTTCAGATGACAAAAAGATTTACGCTATCAATTCAAAATTCGGATATATTCAAGTTCAGGGCAAATCCATAGTTTTAGCTATGGGCTGCCGCGAAAGAACGAGAGGAGCGATAGGTATAGCCGGCAGTCGTCCTGCGGGAGTTTTTACGGCGGGCGCGGCTCAGTTATATATGAATATAGAAGGTTTTAAAGTGGGGGAAAAAGTTATTATTCTCGGCTCGGGAGATATAGGTCTTATTATGGCAAGAAGACTCACTCTTGAAGGCGCGAAGGTTTTAGGCGTATATGAGGTTATGCCTTATTCGGGAGGTTTGACAAGAAATATTGTGCAATGTTTGGAAGATTACAATATTCCATTATACCTTTCGCATACAATTACAGAAATTCGCGGTAAAGAAAGGGTGGAGCAAGTCGTCATTTCTAAAGTAGATGAAAAAATGCTCCCCATAGCGGGAACGGAGCAAATAATAGATTGCGATACCGTTTTGCTTTCCGTAGGTTTAATTCCAGAAAATGAATTGACGCGCCAAGCGGGCATAGAAATTGACGGGCGGACAAACGGCGCTGTGGTCTATGAAAATATGGAAACAAGCGTAGATGGAATTTTTGCTTGCGGTAATGTATGTCATGTTCACGATTTGGTTGATTTTGTGACAGCCGAAAGTATGAGAGCGGGAGCCGCGGCGGCAAAATACGCAAATTCTAATGAAAAACCATCTTCAAAAATAATCGCAGTAAAAAATGCGGACGGCATAGGCTATACAGTTCCTCAAAAAATCCGCGCTGATAAAGTAGAGAAAGCCGTTGATATTTTCTTTAGAGTCCGCGCCATATATAAGGACGCTAAAATAGAAGTCAAAAGCGGCGGCGAAACAATAGCGAGTTTTAAAAGAGAGCATTGCGCCCCGGGCGAGATGGACAATATTACTCTCCCCAAAGTATTTTTAGATAAAGCCAAAGACGAAATTGAAATCTCAGTAATAGGCGAAAAGAAAACCGCAGACGATACGGCAATGAAGACGAGAGTAAAGAGAGACGACGGCGTCACAGAATTAATTTGCATAAGTTGTCCAAAAGGCTGCCATTTAAAAATAGATGAGAAAAACAATTATGCCGTAACGGGCAATTCCTGCGAACGCGGCGCAATTTATGGCAAAAAAGAAATGACAAATCCAACAAGAGTAATAACTTCCACAGCCATAATACGCGGAGGAAACTATTCTAGAGTGTCGGTAAAAACAGACAAAGACATTCCCAAAGAAAAGATTTTTGACGCCATGCGTCTTTTAGACGGGTTAATTCTAAAAGCCCCCTCCAAAATAGGCAACATAGTAATCCCCAATATATTAGACACGGAAGCTAATTTCGTAGCGACAAAGAATGTAAAGTAGGAATTTTTTTTATCGCCTGCGGACTTGATCCGCAAGCCATTTTTGGAGATTGCGGGTTAAGTCTGTGTCCGCAAGCTGCGGAAAAGAAGTTTAGTTAATCAGCGCTTTCTTAAGGCAGTTTTTCTGCGCTATCGGATATAGTCATTTTTGGCGCAAGTAATCTTTCAATCCTATCATTTCTGTATCTTGTAACTTTATGTAGGGAATCTATAAAATGCCGTTATTTGAGCCTTTGTTGTAAAAGATAAAAATAAGAATTGAAATGAAATTCTATTGCATAGAATTCTGCAGATTGCGTTCAAAATGACAATATAAAATTAAAAAGGCAGACTTTATTGAGTCTGCCTTTTGTTTTATCATTTTACATTCCTTACGCGGTCTTGTCATTATATCCCTTTGCGCCGTTTGCGAGAAGCCGTTTTTAATCGAAAATGCTATTATTACAAACAATAAAATGCTGGAGGTAATAATTATGAAAACATTTGATAAATCTGTTTTTTTAGGTTTTGTTTCTAAAGTAGGGGCTGGATATATTGATATTTACTTTCCCGCATCTGACATTTTTGCCGGCGGCGCGGGGAAAGTTGGCGGCTTTATTGTAGTTGACGGCGGAGAGTTTGGATTTTTGGCGAGATTGGATTCATTGAATTTACATAAAAAAGAAAATGAAATAATAAAAGATGTGGAATCTGAGTTTTCGGTATCGGGCAGGGCTGAGATTTTGCTTGTTTTTGGAATGAAAAATCCCGATAATGCTCAAAAGACTATGTTTCAATCTCCTAATATAGGAGCGCAGGTTTTTTCTTGCGCCGATGAACAAATACAAAAATATGTTGAATCATTTGGCAAAAAAGGCGCGGACGAGATTTATGCGTCGCTTGGGACTTTCGGAACAAACGACTCGATAAAATGCAATATATCTTTAAACGCTCTTTTTCAAAGACATTGCGCTGTGATTGGAACGACAGGCGGAGGAAAAAGTTGGACGCTTTCTAAATTGATGGAATCTGTCTCTAAAAATTCTAAAACAAAAATGATTTTATTTGACGCCGCCGGAGAATACGGATCTTTAAAAACGAAATCTTTTGTCCTTGGGCAAGATTCTTATTTTCCTTATCAAAAATTGTCTATTTCAGATTTATTTATTTTGTTAAGACCTCAAGGGGAATCTCAAAAACCTACTTTGCTTGAAGCAATCCGTTCTCTAAAAATTGCAAAATTGTCTCAAAAAGGCGGTATTTTTAAGAAAGCCTATAATTCTCGTAAAGAATACAATGATTTGTATAGGCAATATTGCGCAGATATTGAAAATAATTTATGCGATTTTGAAATATCCAACTTGATTGCTCAAATAAAAGAAGAATGCGTCTTATATTTTGCAGACGCTTGGGGCGCAATGGATATGAAACTCTATGATTTGCAAGCCTCTTTAATCAATAAAATCGCCAATATGTTAAACACGGATGTTTTCGATAAACTTTTTGGTTTTAAGAATCCTCAAAATTTTATTTCCATAATAGACGCTATTGATAATTTTCTTTCTCCATCTCAAACAGAAGACAATATTTTGAGAATCAATTTAGAAAATGTTTCGTCAATGTTTAGCGCTAAAGAAATACTTGCAAATTCTATAGGTTCATATTTGCTAAATAAAGCAAGAAACAGAGATTTTAAAGAAAATCCGATAATTTTATTTGTTGACGAGGCTCATCAATTTTTAAACAGAAAAGCCAATATAGACAATGCCGATTATCAACCCTTGGAAGCCTTTGATTTGATAGCCAAAGAGTGCAGAAAGTTTGGATTATTTATATGTCTTGCCACTCAGATGCCGCGCGATATTCCCGATGGAACGCTGAGCCAAATAGGAACTTTTATCGTTCATAGATTGATAAATGAAAGAGATAAAGCGGTAATAGAAAATGCCGCTTCTGCCGCTGGAAAAGATATTTTGTCTTTTCTTCCATCATTAGGTTCCGGCGAGGCTTTGCTCATAGGCGTAGATTTTCAAATGCCGCTATTGTTGAAGATAGACAAACCTCAAAACCCGCCCCGTTCGGACACGCCGCAAATATGATTAGGCGCGGCGAAGCCGCGATTACACACGACTGACTCTGAGTTAAGTGCGACTGAAAAGTCGCTTTGCCTTTTGGCGTTTTTTGACAGAATTTGCCTGTTTGGATAGCGCCGCTATACGCGCGCAGACAAATTCTGCCAAAATACGCTCAAAATGCTTTGCGGAGCGTGGCTCATACATAAAGGGAAAAGGCGACAAACAACAAAAACCCCAAAAAACCCAAAACTTCGCAGGGACCGCCCGCTTGACGAATGACTAAATCCTGATAAGATTTAATAGATTTCTTGCATAACCGACATATAAAAACAGAGGGATAGTGTCAATTGCGCGCGAAGCCGCAGAATCCATTTTATGCAGTTATTCAAGCCTTTTTTAGTGAAAAAGGAGTTTGTATGGATATCTGCTACTTCGCGCACAATCTCGCTTTTGCGCAAACAATCTTTGGCAGCGCACAATATATATACTCTTACATTCTTTATATATCAGTTATGCAAGAGGTCTATTGTATGAGACTCAAATCCGACGGTAGGCGGCAAGATGCCTTTGCCAACCATCGGTTATTAGCAACATAAAACGCCTTCGGCGTTTTGTTAAAAATTATTGCGCAAGAGGTCTAATTCTAATGTAATTATTATTAGGGACAGACACATGCGTCTATTTTTTTGCGTTATTAGTCGCTGCTTTTTTCTATGTAGACGCTTGAGGCGGGATAAGCGAAGCCTATTTTTCGGGATGCAAATTCATCTAAAATTTTAAAATTTACTTCTTGGACTTTGTTCATATATTCGCCGTATTCTCTGCTCAAAACGAAAAATACAAGTTCAAAATTTAATGAACTTTCGGCGAATTCGCTAAAATGCGCTCTGACAAATTCTGTGTTGGAAACGCCCGCGACTATTGTTTTTAAAAGTTGAGGGATTTCTTTTATCAGCGCGGCGGGCGTTTCGTATTTAATTCCTATAGTTATTATTTTTCTGCGTTTTTTCATTACGCGGTAATTTTTTAAAACATTTTTTGTTATGTCTGTGTTTGAAACTATGATTTGTTCTCCGTCGGCTGATAAAATTCTTATGCCTTTTAAGCCTATTCTTACTACCTCTCCGCTATGCCCGTTAATTGTAATATTGTCTCCTATCGCAAAAGGTTTGTCTATTAAAATTGTGAAATAATTAAACAAATCTCCAAGCAGCGTTTGAGAAGCAAGCGCTATAGCCATACCTCCTATGCCAAGCCCCGCAAGCAAAGTGTTGATATTAAAGCCGAGATTATTCAGCACAAAAAGCGCCGCCATAAACCAAACTATAATGTCGGCAAAAAATTCTATGCCGCTTTTTAAACTTTGATTTGAATGTTGGACTACATATTGAGCGCTGATCAATTTTATAATGCCTGAAACATAGAGAACTATACAAACCGTAATGAGTATTATGCCGATTATTGATACGGCATTTTCTACTATATCAGGCAAAATTAAATAGCGGGCTGCCGCGTAAAATGGGATATAAAACAAAATCGGCATAAGATTTTTGCCGCTCTCAAAGATATGCGGCAAAATGGGATAATTCAATTTCTTCGCTGTTTTATCAAAAAGCGCAAGAATAAATTTGCGTATAAAAAATGCAAAAATTAAAGATGCAATAAAAATTATTGCCGCAGTTAGATGCTGGGCAAGAGTGTTCTTATACACTATTGTTTGAAATGAAATGTCCGAAAGATTATTGAAAATGTTCATAAAATCTCCTATGTCATTGTGGGCGGAAATTATTATTTGACTGCTGTTTGTTTTTTGCCGTTTGTGTTTTGCATTTCAGGGGCGGGCGGGTTTGAAACCCGCGCCCTACGAGGTTTTTGGATTTTTGACAATGAAAATTGCGATTATCTAAAATTTACTATGTTGTCGCCGCCTATCGCTTCTTCTATGTCTTTTTCAAAATCATCAGTGCAATTAACCGAGTATTTTGTGTCTATTATAAATTTTCCATGCAAAGGGTCAGTTATGTCTAAAAATACCGCGCTCAAACCTTCATATCTTGAAAAGATGTTTTTCAATTCTTCTCCTAAATCATCGTCATATCTTGCGCTTGATATTTTTATGTAGAGTTTGATTTCTTTGGGTTTTTCCAATACTTTGGCTTCTTCCAAAGACATAATTCTATCTACGGCAAATTCAGGTTTTTCTTGAGAGCCTCCGAGTTTTCCTTTAACCACAGCCCTTAAATTTGGTTTGAGAATTTCTCTGTATTTTGAGAAAGTTTTAGGAAACATTATTGCGCTTATAGAGCCGTCCATATCTTCAATTTTAAATTTTGCATATTCTTCTTTTTTCTTAGACATGGCGATATTTATAGAAGAAATCGCGCCCGCAAGCCGCGTTGACGCAATATTCTTATCAAAGAAATCTTGCCCTTCTTCAATTTTTGGGATATTGTTTAGGCTGAAATCAGAATAGCGCATAAGGTCTTTTTTTATAGAGCTCAAAGGATGTCCCGACAGATAAAAACCTAACACCTCTTTCTCATAATCAAACATAGTATTTTCTTCTAATGGGTCGGCGTCTAACAGAGCGCTTTTTTCTTCAAATTCTTTTGCCATGCCGAAAAGCATACCCTGTGCAGACGCTTTTTGCGCTTTTACTTTTTCCGCTTTGTCTATGGAATTTTCCACGCTTTTTATTATTTGCGCTCTTATTTTGGCTTTATTGTCTCCAAAACAATCAAAAAATCCCGCTTTGGCAAGACTTTCCATAGCGAGTTTGTTTATGGATTTCAAGTCGACTCTTTGCAAAAAATCATCCCAATTTTTAAATTTTCCGCCTTCGGCTCTGGCTTGCTCTATGGTTTCAGATACTCTTTCTCCCACAGTTTTTGTCGCCAAAAGTCCAAAACGAATAGAGCCGTTTTCAAGTTTAAATTTTCCATTCGAGCATTGAATATCGGGCGGCAAAATGTCTATTCCAAATTTTTTGGCGTCGTTTAGATATATGGTTAATCTTGAGTCT
>JAITTG010000105.1 GCA_031287095.1 Candidatus Parendomicrobium reticulitermitis
ACAACAATTTGCTCTAAGAATTTGAAACTATATTCCTCCTTTTCGGTGTCATTTCTTATGATATTTCACACATATTTATATCATCACTTTCGGTGTCATTTTTAAATGATTTGACACGAATGTCCCGTATTTTGCTATATTTGCGCGAGATGTGAGCGCACTTTCCTTAAACGACGACAAAGGCAACGGCAAAAACAGATAGAAGAGAGAAAAGACGGCAAAGACAATTAAAAACAAACGACGCGCTTTGCGATGAAAATAGATTCCCGACAGAAACACTCGGGAATGACACAGTGGGCGAGACACTCAGAAATGATGCGCTGGGCGCGCCGCTATGAAATAACACGGCTATACATATTTTTGGCAGACTGCGAATCAATCTCGCAAGCGATGGCAGAAAAGTTTGGTTAAGGATACTTATGAAAAAGATTATCTTATCAGCATTGATTTTATTTTGTTCTTATGCAGTCGTTTGGGCAGATATTGCAAAAGAGAAAAGGGACGATATTGTTCCTTTGTCTATGGTGTTTTATCAATTTGGGCATAATACTTTAGGCTCTTTTACATATAATTATGGCTTAAATTATGCTGTTGCGGCGATTGGAACTTATGGTTTTATTGAAAGCGGCATAGATTGGCAATGGAATAGATTGGCATACAATAATCGCGGACTTGAATATGCAGGTTATCCATCTGGGGCAATTGGAATGCTTGTTCCGCTAACAGTTCCTATCTATATATATGTATCGGGTAGAAACAAAAAGGATACAAGATTGCAAACTTTGGGCTTGGCAGTGGCGCAGGCTGAAATTTTAGCATTAGGCATACATTCCGCTATGAAAGCCGTCACAGGACGCCGCGCTCCCGGCATAATAGACCGCGACCCGCAGCAAACAGATTATAGCGATGATTTTAAATGGGGTTTATTTGAACGAGGCATAGGTTGGGGCTGGCCCAGCGGACACACCTCAAACGCCGTAGCCGCCGCAACAGTGATTGCGGAATTTTACAAAGACAATTTCAAAATAAAAGCCGCCGCTTACGGCTATGCCGCATTTATAGGTATAGGAATGTCTTTTGGCGGACACTGGCTATCCGATGTTTTTGCAGGCGCCTTGGTAGGCTATGCCATAGGCAAGACGGTAAGCAAAAGTTTTTTAGAGCAATATGAGGGAAAAACAGAAGAAAAAGCAGAAACTTTTTCTTTCTACTGCACATTAAACTCTGCGGGGATTGTTGTGAGGTTTTGATTGATTGATTGACAATGAAAATGGTAAATAATATATTCCAATTATAAAAATAAGGTCAATCGCTATAACTAAACCCTGAAAGGGTTTAATATCGTTAATAACCCCGTATCGCCCGCAAATCAATTTGTCTCCCGCTTTGCGTCCCTCACCCGCCGCGTTGCGGCATCCTCTCCCGTAGGAGAGGAGATAAGAGGAAAACGAAAAATCTGAAGGGATAAAGACTTTGAAAGGCATGCCTTGAAAAGAGAGCGCGGGTCGCAAAAGCGGCGGGGATGCAAGGAGGCTTGATATGCAAACATTAAGGAAAATTGTAGATAGTGAAGAATTATCTCACTTAATTAATTTGCCGCAATCTTTTCAAAACAGAAAAGTTGAGATGGTAATACAATTAATTGTTGATAAGCGCATAAATAGTAATCTTCCCAAGCGAATTAAACAAAAAGATTTTCAATCCGAATCTTTTGGAATGTGGAAGGACAGAACGGATATTTTTGACGATGTGAATCAATATGTGCGTAATTTGAGAAAGGAGAGACAATTTGATTATTGATACCGATGTATTGATTTGGTTTTATCGCGGAAACGGCAGCGCAAAACAATCTCTTTACGATAATATGCCTTTTAGTATTTCCGTAATAACTCAAATGGAAATAATTCAGGGCGTGCGCAATAAAGATGAATTACTCAAATTCCAAAAAGATATGGAAAGGTGGGCGGCAGAGATTTTCCAAATAAATGAACCCATTTCTCAAAAAGCAAGTAATCTTTTAGAAAACTACTCATTAAGTTGTGGATTAAAGTTAGCAGATGCGCTTATAGCCGCTACCACAATAGAATACAATGAAAATTTACTCACAGGAAATGCAAAACACTATTCATTCATACCAAATCTTCAAATAACGCTATTTATCCCGCAATAAAATTATCTTTTAATTATTTTTCTCTATACATTTTGAATAAGCGCCGCCGATAACTTAATTAAAGTCTCTTTTTTAACATCAGGACTTTTGAATAACTGATATACGACGGCTTTCTTTTATTACATCACTTTATTAAGAAAACCTGAAAAACCCCGATAAAAAAATTGAGAAAGCGAATAGAAATTTACAAAACTTTATAGGGAGGATTAAAAAATAAAAAAACAACCAGTAACAAATTCGCAAAAGATGAATGGGGAGATTTTGAAAAAGAGATTTTCACACCGCAGGAAATAGCGGAAAGCAATTTAAGAGCGACTATCATTAACGAATTTATAAAATTCCGACAAGCAAAAGGACTTTCCCAAAAATCTTTGGAACAATTAAGCGGAGTTAAACAACCAATAATAGCAAGAATGGAAAAAGGAAATTCTGCTCCGCAAATAGACACATTGTTAAAAGTTTTAGCCCCGCTCGGAAAAACTCTTTCCAGCGTGTCGTTGAAATCGGCATAAAATTTATTATTCGCAAAAGATAAAAAAATAATTGTTGTACGGGTTTAACTCGTTAAACTAAAAATTTTTGCGCAAAATATTAGATTGATATTGTAATTGGCAGAGCGTTATATTTCCACAATCAAATTTTTATCATATCCCGTTTTTTGATTTTGGGTTTCATAGCCTCTTGGATTACAGATTACGGGGATTTTGCCGATTTTGAAATTTAAAACCTTGTGAATGTGTCCGTGCGTAATTAAAGACAATTTCGGCAAGTTTTTTAAAATATAGTTTTCTAAATCTGTTATATAGGCGCAATTTATGTCGTCAAAAATATAGTCTGAATCTATGGATTTTGGCGATATGCCGTGATGAACCATAAGAATTATTTTCTTGCCGCTATCTGCAAATTCGTCATAAGCCTTTTGTATAAATCTCATTGAATTTTCAAACATTTTTAAACAATGCCTCGGCATAAGTCTGACAATTCTGCCGTCCTCGCAAGCAAGCCCCCAACGATAATCATTCATACATTGTTTGGCATAATTCATATTATTTTGAACAATGGATTTCTTGGGCAGTCCTTTCGCCCATTGCGCAGTAGTATAGGAAAAATCCGTCCACAAAGTAGCGCCGATAATCGCGATATTGTCTATAACTTTATAGTCATTTTCCAAAAAAGCGATATTAGAGTTCACGGGAAATTCATTTTTTAAATCCTGATAAAGCGTTTGAATGGGCTTATTTTCATGATTATAAACAATATGATTGCCCGCGATAAAAACAACATTTGAAAGTTCGCGCCGCAAAAATTCTTTAGTGCCCTTTAAAGACCCCGCAACGTCCCCCGCAATAAGCGTGAGAATATCTTTATCTTTCCAAGACAAATCCGCCTTTCTATTTATATCTGTATGCAAATCCGAAATTATTCTTATTTTCATTTTTTATCCTATCTATTGTTACATCAATGCTTTTTTTATATACAAAACTATTTCTTTAAAATCTTTAGCGGGAGAGATGAGATTATTTTTTGACAAAAAAGTCTGCCACTGTTGTTGTTTTGTTTTGTTATCATAAAATAGCGGAGTGAAAACAGCGCAATCTTTTGAAAGTTTTGTGTTTCTGTTTTCAAAAGTTAATTTCACGGCATTTTTAAGAGTTCCTTTGTTTATTTTGCAATTCTTTAAAATTACATAAATATCATAAAAATCTTTCATCCTGCTGTTTATGATATCAAGATTAATCATAGCCTCAAATTTTTCCGCTATTACGCTCTCAAATGGATATGCTTTTATTTCTGTTATATTCGTATTAAGTAAAGTCGGCAGTTTTATTGTTTGGGGGGGGGGCCAAAGATTTCATCTCCAAAACCCAAATCTACCTGAACTTGATTTTTTATTTTACCAAGCATTGCAGGAAGTTTAATTCTTATACCTTCATAATCCGCCTCTTCAATTATCCTTTCTATTTTTATATTTCTATTGTCAAAAATCACTCCGTCATTTGATTCAATCAAACATATCTCGCAAAAGATTTTTTCTATCAAATCCGTATCATTTTTGGTTTTAAGCGCTAAAAAATCCATGTCTATTGACGGTCTGGACATGGGAACTTTAACAACAATCAAAAGCAATCCGCCTTTCAAAATAAAATTATTCTTGTATTTTGATACTGTCAAACGATACAGAAATCTTTCTTGAAAATAGCGCAATAAAATGGAATTGAAATCAACGCTCCTTTCTTTAGACAAATTGAGAAGTTTCGCTTTAACAGATATCTCTACATTTTTTATTTCTTTGTTCATAGCATAACCTCGAGCAAACTTTCCAATGATTTTCTCACTTTGCAAATCTCAGATATTTTAAGCAGTTTTGATATGTCTCTATCTTGGCGCCGCATATATTCTTTTAAGGCTTCCTTTGTTATATCAATTCCTATTTTCATTCTATTTCTAAATGTTTCGCATACAGTTTTTTCCAAACCATAAATTCTAAAACTATACCCATTTTCTTGGACAGTTTCTATGCTTTCATTAAACATATCTTGATTGATTGTAGTTATTTTTACCGGCGGATATAAAATTTTCGGAAGATTTGCGCCTCTTAGAACTGCAATATATACTTTTTGCGGTATATGCGTAGTGAGTTGATAATAATAAAGCGCGGAAAGTCCGCATATTACGCTATTGGGAGCCGCCATATAGACATCCAAAAAACTCTGATTATCGCTAAATAAAAGACTGTTGCGGTAAAGCCCTTGTTTAATTTTTACAAGTTTTCCATTTTGAACCAATGCCTTTATCTTTAGGCTTGTATATCCCATATCTATAAGTTCATTGTTTTCATAATATCTATTTTTTATTTCTTGCATATTCCGCCTCTTTACAAATCCATATACACATCTTAATAAATGTATATGGATTTGACAAGAATGGCTTTACGCTTTGCATATCAAACGACTTAGTATTGGTAATATGAAAACAATCTGCGCCTATAATCATGCAGTCTTATATTGCCGTTATATGCTGATTTTATGATTGCCGCCGCCTTGGCAGCAATATAAACACTTCACATTACATATACCGGAAATTTCTGTGATAATATTTCTTGAAAAAAACCGATACCTGATGTCTTATTGTCTTTTACCCGTCTTTTTGATATTATCTTGTCAATCCAACAGCCCAAAATAGCGAAAGGCAATGCTCAAAAAAACTAAAGGATAGTTTTGTGGAAATAAATCAAATAATCAAATGCAGAAAAATTATCGCTTCTGCAAAGGGAAATATTGGATTGTTTTGGATGAATAAGGATTTAAACGATGTGTTAGAAGCAGAAATGATTACTGTCCAAGACTGCGCAGCCGTCAGCGTTGATATTTGCGAATGGTTGTCTGTTCAAAAAACGCATGAGCAGGCTTTTAGAGACTTTCCTGCAGACGAAATACTTAAAAGAGGCGGCGACCCAAAGAATTATAGGTCATTGCCAAGGGGTTTTGTGGCATTTAGCGTTGATAAAGACATATTTTATATAGTCGGCGGGGATTGGTTAGCCGCCCATTCCGTTATAGAAACAATTAAGAAAGTTTTTGAGTTAACAGGAACAAACATAAAAACCACAATAAATTCCGATTACAATATAGGAGAGGCTTGTTTTTAATAATGGAGCGGCAGATTTTCCCGTAGGAGAAGGGAAATATGAAAAAGGAGTATATTATGGATACAAAAATAGTTTTGCAAAATGAAACAATTCTTACGGCTTCGGTGCCTGTTTATTTTTTTAAGTTTAAGGGGGATGATTATATTTATGCCGAATGTCCCGCTTTGGGGATAAATACAGACGGTTTGACGCTGTCTGAGGCTAAAAGAATGTTTGGGGAAGCGCTTTCTCTTTGGATAGATTATACGCGCCGCAAAAACAACATAAAAAAAGTGTTATTAGAACTTGGCTGGAAAATAACCAAAACCGCTGTTATTCCAAAAGAATATGAGTATAAAGTTCCTATGGAATTACTTGCAAGCAAAACTCAAAATATACAAGTCCCTATTAGTATGCTCAACTGATTATGAGCGCAATACATACGGTTAAATTAAGCAAATTGCGTAGGTTTTTAAGATATTATGGTTTTGTTGAAGATAGGCAAGAATCAAGCCATATAATTTTTGAGAAAAAAGGATTAGAAAGACCAATTCCTATACCAATTCACGCAAAAGAAGTTCGCTTTTATTCCTGCAAACAAATTATGAATGCCTTAAACATGACCCGAGAAACCTTTGAAAAAGAACTAAGAAAATTTTGAAACAGCAGTAAGACAGTATAAGAAATTTTGGAGCGGCAAATAATTGTTTGCCGTATATAAGCAGTAAAACAGTTTAATATTTTTTGGAACATACCCTTAGGGTGTGAAGTATTTTTAAAGAGGAGACTCTTTAGAATCCTTGGAGATCCAAAATAATCGTTCGTTTTATCCGCGCGCCTTTAAACTGCGCGGATAAGCGGCGATTATCATGAGACTTCTCCAAGGCTCATAATAATCGCCGCTTTTTTATTTATAGCGGCAATACTTAAATCCAAAAGTATGCCGCTTTTTTATTGTATCTAATAGCCAAAAATCGCGTGAAGTAATTGTTGCTTTTGACAATAGGAGTTAAATTTAAAAAAGGGAGGTGAGAATTATGGTTTATACAAAACCAAAAGTTGTGGCTCAAAATAGCGCGCAAGGCTCTTATGCGGCTGGTTGTCCTGAAAAAATAGGCTCATGTAAGACCTCTTGCGAAACAAGGAAGTAAGGCGCTAACTAATAGACTGCGGTAAATATATTTACCGCAGTTTATAATTTAATTTTAGGAGGTTATATGTTGTATCGCCAAAAATTTGACACTTTTATCCGCATCTATAATGAAATCGGATATATTACAAATCGCGGTAATTTTTCCGATAGAATTACAGACGCTTCAGGCGCAATATTTTTAAAAGCGCTTTCAAGAAAAACAAAAACGCTTGAGGAATTGTCTGCGGAAATCATAAAGGCTTTTATCAATGCGGACATAAATATAATCAGAAAAGATGCCGCTGATTTTTACGCTATGCTTGAAAAAGATGGTTTTATAGTAGGCGGAGCAAATGAGGCTGAACTCAATAAAAAAGATATCCGCTTTTCATATAAAGAACTCAATCCCCAAACTATAAAAAAAGATTTTGCCGCAAAAGAGATGAGAACGGACAAAAGTTCTCAAGATTATTTCAATGAACGCTTTAAAGATAAACCTCAGTTAATGCAATTTCAAATAGAACTCACAAGCCGTTGCAATGAGCGTTGCATTCATTGCTATATCCCTCATGAAAATAAAATTAGCGATATAGACCCCGCGTTATATTACAAGACGCTTGAGCAATGCAAAGATTTGGGAATTTTAAATCTTACTTTATCCGGCGGCGAGCCTATGCTTCATCCAAACTTCTCTGATTTTTTAAGAAAAGCGAAAGAATATGATTTTTCTATAAGCGTGTTGAGCAATCTTACTTTATTAAATGACGATATTATCAACGAGCTAAAAGAGAATCGTCTTTCAAGCGTCCAAGTATCTCTTTATAGTATGAATCCCGAAATTCACGATGCGATTACGCAACAAAAAGGCTCTTTTGAAAAAACAAAAGCCTCAATTTTAAAACTGATAGAAAATGATATTCCATTACAGGTAAGCTGCCCTACTATGAAACAAAACAAAAATTCTTATGTAGATGTTTTAAATTGGTCTCATAAAAACAAAGTGAGAGCGACAACTGATTTTATAATGATGGCAAGATATGACCATAGCGCGGATAATCTTGATAATCGTTTGGATGTTGACGAGGTTGAAACGGTTATTAAAGATATTCTTGAAAATGATTCCGCTTATCAGGAATCTATAAAAGAAACCGATTTTACAGAACTTGATAAAAGAGACATTAGCAATGACATAATCTGCGGGGTTTGTATTTCTAATTTATGTATGGTTGCAGATGGGAGCGTGTATCCTTGCGCCGGTTGGCAGGATTATATTGTAGGCAATATCAGAGACCAAACATTAAAAGATATATGGGAAAATTCGCCAAAAGTTAAATATCTGCGTTCTTTGCGTAAAAAAGATTTTCCAAAATGTTTAGATTGTTCCGAAAAAACTTTTTGCGCTATGTGTATGGTAAGAAATGCAAATGAAAATCCAAAAGGCGACCCGCTAAAAATTAACGAGCATTTTTGTAAAGTAGCAAAGATAAATAAAAAAATGGCTATGGATTGGAAAATAAAAAATAATGGAGGCGGCGCTAAATGATAGATACTCATATACACATAGGACAATTTAAAGACAGATATTATGACCCATTAGAAGTATTGACTACAGTTTTTGAGGCTGGTATTAAAGAGGCTTTTTTCTCGTCTATAACAGCCTCTGATACCGCTACATTTACATATAGCGCGATTGAAAGGGAAATTTCAGAAGTGTTGTCGGCATTAGGAACTTCATCAGATAGAGCAAAACCTCTTTTATGGTATGTCCCGGAGTATGCAAAGCAGGGAATAAATATTGAAAAAGCGTTTAAAAATCTTCCTTACTGCGGTTTCAAAATACATCCTTTAGAAAACAAATGGGATTTATCCGATAAAAACACCGTTGCTATTGCCAATGAAATTTTTGAATATGCTCAACAGAACAATTTGTTCGTTTTAATACATACGGGCAATAGCGGAGTTGATGCGGCAAACAAATTCAACGATTTCTTTCGTAAATACAGCAGGGTCAAATTTGCGCTTGCGCATGCAAGACCATTAGCCCAAGCGATAGATATGTTGAGCAAATATCCCAATGTATGCGTTGACACCGCTTTTTTAAGTTTAGAAAGCCTTAATGAAATTATAAATGCCGGGTTTGCGTCAAGGATACTATTAGGTTCTGATTTTCCTGTCACACAATATTTTCATCATCAAATCTCAAAAGAATGGCGGACTTTAAAAAAACAGTATGAGGAAGATGCAAAACAAATGAAACTGTATAACGAAATTATAAAGCGGTCTTAAAACAATAAATAAGGGGGTAAAAAAAATGTTCACAATCACAATAGTAGGGATTATTGTATGGGTTAGTATAGTAGTAATAGACTTGATATGCATGCAATACTCTCAACGCTATCTCCGATATTATCAATAATGTCCCTTTTAACATTATCTCTATCCACTCCGATAACGGCTCCGAATTTATCAATCATCACCTATTTGCTTTCTGCAAACAAA
>JAITTG010000112.1 GCA_031287095.1 Candidatus Parendomicrobium reticulitermitis
TAGACAAAATGCAATACGAAGTAATAGACGCGATAAGAATAGAAGAAGAAGAGGATATAGACCCCCCCGACAACAGAGTAGAAGTAGAAATTGATTATTTGAGATACTAAACGACAAAATAAAAAAACAAATGTAGAGACGCGCTATATGCGCGTCTCTCCCCCTAATCCCCAATACAAACATAAATAACCTCAAAACTTGTAGTGGCGAGTCTGAAATCCGCCCGCTCGAAATGCAAAACCCAACAGAAAAAAGAAAACAACGGAGATTGCGTGCAAGACCCGCAATTGACTACACAGACACAAGCCAATCTCGTAAAGGCGCCCAAGTGAGAATGTCAATCAATCAAAACCGTCAGCAATGAGTTATAGGTTTTCTGTCAAATCATTTAAAAATGACGCCGAAAACAAAATAAGAGCAAAGGCTTTCTCGCAAATTTCGCGAGTTTCAGAAACGCAAGTAACGCAAAACGACAAAACTAACGCTGTTACTATTGCCGTTCTTTGCCGTTTCGCGTTACTTGCGCGGTTATTGCCTTTGTAGTTGTTTAAGGAAAAGGCGCTCACGCCTCGCGCCCGCCGTCAGACTTGCGCTCTTTATTCATCGCGCAACGGCTGCAACTTGCGAAAAGCCTTTGCCGTTGCCTTTACCGTTGCTCTTGTTTCAATCGTGTTTTTTTATTGTCGTTTTTATGATAAAATCGCCATAATAAATATAAAAAATCTGTTGAGGGGGAAATTATGAAAAAATTTATGGATGATGACTTTTTGTTATCAACAGTTCTTGCTAAGACTCTTTATCATGATTATGCGTCTAAGATGCCTATTATTGATTATCATTGCCATATTAAACCTCAAGAAATTGCCGAGAATGTCCGCTTTAAAAATATCACCCAGATTTGGCTTGGCGGCGACCATTATAAATGGAGATTGTTAAGAGCCGACGGAGTTGATGAGGAATATATCACGGGAAAAGCCGATGATAAAGAAAAATTTTTTAAATGGGCTTGCGTTTTGCAAAAGGCTATAGGAAACCCGATATATCATTGGAGCCATTTGGAATTGAAAAGATATTTTAATTATGACGGCGTTTTGTCTGCGGATACCGCTAATGAAGTTTGGAATTTGTGCAATGAGAAACTCGCGTCTGCCGATATGAGCGCAAAAGAAATTATAAAAAAGTCCAATGTCAAAGCGATTTGCACTACGGATGAGCCGATTGATTCTTTACAATATCATAAATCCATAAAAGGAGATAAAAATTTTGCCGTCAAAGTTTTGCCCGCTTGGAGGCCGGACAGAGCGCTTGCCATAGAAAGAGATTCCTTTAATGATTATATAAGCGAACTTTCAAAAGTCTCGTCCGTCAAGATAGATTCTTTTGTTGATTTTAAAGAGGCTCTTAAAAAACGGATAGATTTTTTTAACGCCGCAGGCTGCAAAGCAAGCGACCATGCTTTAGAATTTGTATCTTATTGTCCCGCAAGCGGCAAAACAATAGAAGGGATTTTCAATAATAAAATAAAGAATAATTTGATTTCTAAAGAAGACGAGTTGAAATATAAAACTGCTCTTATGCTATTTTTGGCTAAAGAATATTGCAAATTAGGCTGGGTTATGGAACTTCATATATCTTGCGGACGCAATAATAATTCCAAAAAATTTAAAAAACTTGGGGCGGATACGGGCTTTGATTGTATAGGCGATACTTTTGACGGCGCGCAAACAGCCGCTTTTTTGAATGCTCTTGATTTTAGCGATGAATTGCCAAAAACTATACTATATAGTCTAAATCCCAATGACGATGATATTATCAATTCTATTTTGGGATGTTTTCAAAGCGGCGGGATTTATTCAAAAGTTCAGCAAGGCTCGGCTTGGTGGTTTAATGACCATAAAACAGGAATGATTAAGCAGATGACGACTTTTGCAAATATGGGCTTGCTTTCTAATTTTGTCGGCATGCTCACGGACTCGCGTAGTTTTTTATCTTATACAAGACATGAGTATTTTAGACGCATTTTGTGCGAACTAATTGCTTCGTGGGTAGAAAACGGCGAATATCCCAACGATATAAAAATCCTTTCAAAAATAGTTGAGGACATATCTTTCAATAATGCCAATCGCTATTTTGGTTTTGAGACAGCCTAATGACGGAAACCAAAGTAGCAATCATCGGCAGACCAAATGTAGGCAAATCCACTCTTTTTAATAGATTGATAGGACGAAAAAAAGCGATTATGCATGAGTCGCCCGGCACTACGCGGGATAGAAATGATTATGAAGTTCTTTGGAAAGATAAAAAATTTATAATTACAGACACTGCGGGATGGAGCAGCGATGCGTCTGTTTTTTCAAAAGACATGGCTCGCCAACTTGAAATGGCTGTGAGGCAGTCAGAAATTATTGTTTTTGTAGTTGATGCAAAGAGCGGCATTCATCCTTTGGACGGGCAAATCGCTCAAGTTATAAGAGAAAGCAAAAAATCTGTAATTCTTGCCGTCAATAAAATAGACGCTCAAAAAGATGAAAATAAAGGCTATGAATTTTATCAGTTGGGCTTTAAAGATTTGGTTTTTATTTCGGCTATACACGGCAGAAGCATAAATGATTTGCTTGATATGATTTGGAGCAATATAAAATATGACCGTAAAAACAAGAAAAAGAAAGAATTGTTAAAAATCATTCTTGTCGGCAAGCCCAATGTGGGCAAATCATCTTTTGTCAACGCCGCGGCAAAAGAGGAAAGAAGCATAGTCCATAGTATAGCGGGAACCACAAGAGATTCTTTAAATGTTTTGGTAAAGAACAACGATAAAGAATATATTTTGACAGACACAGCGGGACTTCATAGAGGCAATAAAACAAAAGACGACATGGAGTATTTGTCCAATTTAAGCGCAAGTTATGCCATAGACGACGCCGATATAGCGGTTTTGATGATAGATGCGGAGCAAGGCATAGGGGAAACCGAAAGCAAAATAGCAGGAATATTGGAAAAAAAGAGAAAAGCGGTAATAATAGCCGTAAATAAATGGGATTTGATTAAAGATAATAAAGAAGAAGCAGTCGGCTATTTTACTCAAAGCATAAGAGAAAAACTGAAATTTATGTCTTGGGCGCAAGTGATTTTTTTATCAGCAAAGACAGGTCAGCGCATAGATAGGGTATTTTCTCAAGCCGATATAGTATATGAGCAATACAAAAGAGAAATTTCTCAAGAAGAATTGAGTATGGCAATCAGAGCCGCCATAGAAAGAAAACCATATATAAGCAAAGGCAAAACTCTGAAAATAAAAAATTATGCCCAAGTGGCTGCAAGACCTCCTACCTTTGTATTTACAGTTAATGATACGGAATTAGTCCATTTTTCTTATGAGCGGTTTATAGAGAATTTTTTGAGAGAAAGATTTGGCTTTGACGGAACGCCGATAACGCTAAAATTTAGGAGGGGATAATGCTGAATAAAATTTTATATATCATATTTGCCTATTTCTGCGGAGCAATACCTTTTGCCTACATACTTACAAAGCTATTTGCTGGCGTGGATATAAGGACTGTCGGCTCTGGTAATCCCGGAACCACAAATGTCTTTAGAGCCGCAGGCAAAAAAGTTGGGATTCTTGTTTTCCTGCTTGATGTCTCAAAAGGTTTTGTTCCGGTATATTTCGCTTGTTTGGCGGATGGGGGATTTGTTTTTTCGGCAATAGTCGCTCTTGCGGCTATGCTTGGTCATATATATACGATATTCTTAAAATTCAAAGGCGGCAAAGGCGTTGCAACGGGATTGGGAGTATTTTTGGCTTTGATGAGCGCTCCTACTTTATCGGCTTTTGCCGTTTTTATAATAGTTTTTTTGCTTTTCGGTTATGTTTCTTTTGGGTCTATAAGCGCTTGCATAGTTTTACCTATTGCGGCTTATTTCTTTGGATACGGTTTAGAGCCGATAATTTTTGCATCAATAATAGCATTTGCCATAATCTATAAGCATAAAAGCAATATCAAGAGGCTTATAGCGGGCAATGAAAATAAATTTAATGTTTTTGGACGAAAAAATAAATGAATAAACGCGATATAGCATTATTATTATCGAAGATTCTCACTTCTAAAAAAGAGGCGGAAAGCGTAGTAAATAAGGTTTTTGACGAAATATCTTCCGCATTAAAGGCGGGGGATAAAGTTGTAATTACAGGATTTGGCAGTTTCAATTCTTTCACAACAAAGTCTAAAAACGGACACAATCCCAAAACAGGCGAAAAACTCATCATTTCCCCAATGAAAAAGGTAAGATTTAAGCAGGCAAAAGATTTATTTAAGGAAGAAGTATGAATTCGGACAAAGAGTATTGGACAATAGGCGAAATATCAGAAGAAACACAAGTGCCTAAACATACGCTGAGATATTGGGAAGGCGAGTTTAAACTTCTATCTCCCATAAGAAAAAGCGCGGGACGCAGAATTTATAAAAAAAGCGATGTTGACTTGATATTTACTATAAAAGATTTGTTGCACAATAAACGATACACAACAGAAGGCGTAAAGAAATACTTATTAGCCAAAAAGCGCAATACGCAAAGAGAATTGAAATTAAATGATAAAGATTTAATAAAATCAGATGTATTAAGAGTCATAGAGTCAGATTTACAAGAAGTTTTAAAATTGCTAAAAAGCAATCGCAGTAAAAATTAAGTAATAAGCAGCAAGTAGTAAGTAGTCGGGGCGTAGCGCAGTTGGCTAGCGCACTCCCTTGGGGTGGGAGAGGCCGCTGGTTCAAATCCAGTCGCCCCGAAGTTGTATATGCCGTCCTTTTCACTCGTGAAAAGGACGGTTTTTTTATTTTACGACGATACAAAGGTAATTCAATGGAATTGAAAGGCATATAAAAGCATTCAAACGAAAAAAATGAGACCAAAAATAAGACCAAATTTTAATAGTCTAAAAGGTTGACGGAATGC
>JAITTG010000118.1 GCA_031287095.1 Candidatus Parendomicrobium reticulitermitis
ATAGCCGATTTTTTAGCCCCTGACAAACCTTGTTTGGCTGCGGCAAAATCTTCATCGGCTTTTTTAACTATGATTTTTTGCAGATTGTCAAAAGGTTTTAAAATAAAAATTTTAGACAAGAGCAAAAGCAAGAAAGCAAAACCGCATATAAACACCGCGCATATCAATAGATATTTCACTTGCATAAATCTAATCAAGGATTTGTCCGTTTGCGCTGCAATCACGCAAAAGAGAATTTCATCATTAGGCAGGGGATATGAATATAAGAAAGAAGTTTTCTCCGAATCTAACGCTTGTAACAATTCGCCTTTATTTAAGAGCGCGTTTGTATAGGGTTTATCAGTTTTAACAATATTTGTTTGATTGACATCATTGTTGATAAGAACTTTTCCAGAAGAATCTGTGATAAAACTTGAAGATATGCAATCAATTTTAGACAAAGATTGAACTCTGTCTATCAGACTTATATCGTCTAAGTTACGAACAGCGTCATTTATTATAGGAACAGAGACTGAAACGGCTATTTTTGCTTTTTCAATAGAGAGCGAAGTCAAGTCCTCTTTAAAATGCGCCAAAACGAAATCAGACAGAATGTATGAGACAGCGGCAAGTATGCCTATAAAAAGAACTACTACTATGCGGACATTTTTTTTCATTTGTTATTCTCCTTTTTTACCAAGTTGCTCCGATTTTCCAATATATTGCTTCATTTTCTTTTTGCATATTGTCCCTGTCTTGTAAATATGACGGACTATGCAAGGCTTTTGCATAAGTCAAACTCCAATTTATATATTTGCCGTTATATGCAAGACTTATTCCGCCTCCAGCCATATTCCCGCTTTCGGCATTGTATTCTTTGTCTGAACTATCGGGATACTTATCCTCTACGAAACCATAATCTATAAAAATTCCTATTGAAACTTTTGACAATACCGAGACCGCTATTTTATTATTTGTTAATCCCTTTGGCAAAAGTTGTATTACGCTTGTCTTTATATCATTTTTCATATAAAAACCATTGTCGCCGCTTATCACGCTGTCTTTAAATCCTCTCGTCGTGTATTCGCCGCCGGCGCTGATTTGATTTGTTCCGTATAAACTATCAAAACTATATTGCGAATCAAAAACAACCGTATATATAAAAGGAATACCGAGATTTAATCTCGTATTAAAATATAAATAAGCCTTCAATAAATTATATTGCAATCTGGGGTCGCTGTCTAATATATTTTCTTGCCCGTAAATATCAGAGTCCGTTTTTGAATTAAACCAATCCAATCCTTTTTGATATGACGGCTTAAATATAATTGTTCCAAACTTCGTATATATCGTATTGTTTAAATAAAACGATATATTGCTCGTCTTGCGAGCGCTTGTCTCGCTTCTTATATCTCTTATATAACTCTCGGAATCCTTTATCTCTAATGTTGACCCGACATTTAATTTATATAACTGCGTTCTATATGCAACCCTGTCAAGCGAATAGGTTTGGCTTATCGTCCTGCCTGTTATGTGAAACTTATTATAGTATCCGCTCACTGTCGTCTTGTAATCTGAATAATTCAATCCCGCATTAATAGTCCAATATGTAAAAGGAAAAGACATCGCTGTATATATGGATTTGGAATATTTTAATTTGTTATCGTCATTTTTGAAAAAATCCAATTCATCATAAATATGGCTTAATCCATAATCTGTATTTTCGTCTTTTTTTATGCTTGCATTATAAAATAAACTATCGGCGCTTTCCGTATAACTTAAAAATATATTGTCATTGATAGCAAGCAAATTGTCTTGGCTTATACTTAAATTTAAAACTTGTTCGCCTGTGGATTTGGAACCGCTGTTATTATAGTTTAAATTTAAAAATATTGTCCGAGAGCCGCTCAGAACGCCTTTATTATTTGGGTCTTGATTGTTTATTATCAAAATATCCGAATAACCATTGTTTAAATTTACCGACGGCTTTATATCCATTGTGATATTATTGGATTGCAGTCTATTCATTTGGTCTAATCCTTGTTCAAAATCTTTCATATTAAATGTCTTGCCGCTTTTAAACCCATAGGCAAAAAACAATTGCAAACTATTGCGAAAATTCTTTATATTTGACGCAAAACCTTTGGTGTTTCCGTCATCTTCGCCATCTGCTTTTGCGCTAATCTTTTTTAAAGATATTGCGTTGATTTTGCCTTCTTCTATCACTAAAACAAAAGTATTAGTCTTTTTGCCCGTAAGTTTATCCGTTTCTTGTATTATATGTTCTTGGTCAAAATATACTCTCGCCATCGTGTAACCGCTACTTATGTAAAAATTCGTCAACATTGTTTGAAGCGCGAAAACATTTTCTTTATTTATAGGCTTGCCGATAAATTTACTCAGTACTTTTTTATTTAATACCCTATATGGATAAACTTTATTTCCTCTCACAATGATTTTGTCAAATCTTGGGACATTCTTATCCGCATCATCTAAAACTATATCTTTTTTAGTAGGCTCAACTATCCCCTCGTTTACTCTGCTATCCCTTACTTTTTGTGTAGAATTTATTTGACGCATATTTTCTATATTGCGTTTTTCTTGCTCTTGTTGTTGAGAAATCTGCCTTTGAATATATTCTGCCGATTGTTCAGGAGTCGCCGCAAAAACTATATTAAAATTTCCTAATACAAACATTATACTCAAAAAAGCAACAAAAATTTTATTCATTCGCCTGCCTGCCTTTTTTTCTGTAATGAGCCGATTTGTCCATATAAGAAACTGTAAAAATCAGCGTGAAAAAATTTGAATAACTTATGCCGCTTGTTTGCCGCCAAACGCTTTTGTGTCATTGTTGATTTTTTCACTATTCTTAATAATTGTAATTAGAACTATTGATAATAGCCTTTTCATTGTTATATCTATTTTGTGTCCTTGCAGATTTATTAATCGACGATATAAATATTGGCTCATCTTGAATTTCGGACAGAATTCAACTTCTTTTAAACTCTATATTTATCTCCATATCAATTTCATTTTTCATCCTCTTTGAAATTGCAGACAAATCATCTCTCGATACTTTTTGTCCTATGATGTCTATTACAATATTCTTAGGCAGAACATTACCTCTATTAGTGCCTGATTTTTCATAATCTACATTATCAACATAAATATTATCATTCTCAAACGAATTTACTGAATTAGAGTTTTTGTTGCTTTTTAGATTAAATCAAGTTTCGCTAACACTCCTAATAATAATTTCAATATCTGTATTATAGTTTAAAGACCCATATAAAACATCTCTTAATAATTCCATAAGATTGATATTGTTTTTTGTAATAAAAAATTCAAACAAATTCGATTTGTTTAAATCACTATATTTTTTGTAGGCAATTTTCTCAAATCTTCAAAATCCCAAATTAGTTTATTGATATCTAATTTTCTTGTCTCTTTTATTATTGCAATAATTTCGTCAATACATTTCTTTACATTTCTATTATGAACTTTCCCTTGATACAATTCATTCATTATTATAGGGAAACAACTACCCCATTTCCTGTTTTCTAAATTATAATAAACAGTAGAAAAAAATGAATTTAAGAAATCGGCATCCCCTATAGTATAAATATTGAAATGTTCTTTAAGAAAAATTGTCACAACAATCCCTATTTACTTTTAAACTCTATGTCAACATTGGTATTGCTTTTATCCATAAAAACCAACTCTGCATTATTCCAATCAATGTCATCATTTGCGAAATAGACATACACTTTACTCTCAGTCTCTACATTCAATCCAATTGCCCATTCTTTCCATCGCGACCGCACCGACGCCAATGAATCAATATATACTAATTCGTCTTTCCCCTTGTGTCTTATATAAAAATTCTCTCCATAGTCTGAAACAATAAACATAATAGTATTATCATATCGATTAGCACTTTGCCACATTTTCTCAACCAAATTAATTTTATTTTGTTTTATATTGTTATCTTTGAGAAACTTATATCTTAAGATGCCATAAAAGAATATTCCTCCTCCTCTATCAAGTTTCTCAAAACTTTTGAATTGTATGGTAGCTACAATGTAATCATTTTGCAACTTCAATGAAATAGGAACTTCCAATGTTTTTCTAAAGCAAGATGTTAACAAACAAATAATAATTGATAACACGATACAGCAATTTATCAGTTTCATTGTAGTTTTTCGCCGTTTTCATTGTAGATTTCGGCTATTTCTTTAGTTGTTTTAATATAACTTAAATCTACATCGCCCCCTTTTATTTTGGATTGTTCTTTGTTCAATTTGTTTGTGATGGGCAATATATGTTTGGACTGAATATTTTGTGTTTTGATTGCTTTAAGATGAGATGGCATAATAGCCTTAAAACCTATTTGCGCTAGTATCTGAGTTTGAATGAACATTGTAATTAGGACTACTGATAATAGTTTTTTCATTGTTTTTTCATTGTTTTTTCATTTTATTTTTTCTCTGCCAAATCAAACATATACTCTATTATCTCGCGATTTACTTCCCTGTCATCTCTTATACTATCATCACCCCTATAGAACCCAAAATCCAATTTATTGTAGTCTATCGCCTTTGATTTATAGTCACCATATAAGCCAAACCTATTTTTTAATCCATTGTTATAATATCTAACTAAATAAATTGTTCCATCGGCAACAAGATTTGACCTATAATAAATATTGTTCTGATTAGATAAATTTATAAGTTTGTTTTTTAAGTTAAGTATCTTGCCAGATTTTAATCTTCTTTTTAATATTTTTTGATTTGATTTAGTTTTGATTGTTTTTTTATCCAAGTCAATTAATATAAATTCATATTCCCACGAATAAGTCCAAGAATACTCCAAAATAATATATTCTCCACTATCATTGCCTTTTAGATTTTCGGAAAAATCCTTATCATAAGACCATTTTTCATTTAAACGATAAAAATCATCAAGTTCTCCAATGCTACTGCCAAAAAAGTTTGCGCCTATACCAAAAAGATTAAATGGAACTATTGTAAACAATAGGATTGAAAACAATATAAAGCGCACTTTGTTCAATACCATATTCTTAGATTAAATCCTTGTTCTATCCTTATCTTGTTTTCTGTAATAGGAAAATTTTTATATATTCCCAATCCTACTGTCCGATATTCAGATTCAGGTACATGTCCCAATGGGGATTTATATGGGTTGCTAACACCAAGTTTAAAATCATAGGAATGAATTGCTTCATGGCTTAATACATTTATCGCACTAGTATCCCCTCCATCCATAATCTTCTTCCTCATAAGCGTGGTGTTATAATTAGCATATGGATTATAGTAGATTGTAGAACCTGAACCCACAAAAGGAACCGTCGCGTATATGGTACTTGCCTCTGCTCTTGGCTTTTTTTCATCGTAAACAATAACAACATCATTTTTATCCATAATTTTTCCAGTATCTTCATAATCCTTACTTAACTCTCTAATCAATTCTGTGCCTGCTGATTTTTCAAATATCTTATTGTTTTCTTTCACAACCACAACCATTCCATCCTTTTCTTTTTTCAATGCTAACTCATCTCTTGTTAATTGCTGCAACAAATTAAAGGTTGTATCAGTGAATTTCTTATCCCCACGAATTACCAATTTTTCATCCGCTGTTCCATTTCCAATTAAATCATTTATCAAACTTCCCATTAATGTTTTATTCCCATTTTGAATTGTTTCGCTATTTGCGTATATTACGCCATTGCTGCCTACCTGATTTAACCATTGTGAAGTTGTCATGTTGTTTGTGTTTTCGTTGCCGTAGTTTTTCATGTCCATTATGGCGCTTGCCATATTGCCTCTGTTTTCTGCATTGGCTTCATTAGC
>JAITTG010000011.1 GCA_031287095.1 Candidatus Parendomicrobium reticulitermitis
TTGGAGAATTGTTCATCATATAGCAAGTATTGTTGAAAAATAAAGGCTCTGTCATGCAAACAAATGATGGTTCCGTTGCAATATCAGTCCATACAATTTTCTGTTTAGAAAAATCGTCCATATAAGCACAGCTACGCAAATTGTAAGGTGTATCTCCTTGGTCATCACGCTCCACTATTTTTTTCCAGTATTTATCAAGATGTTTTTTAACTGCTGGATATTTATTAATATCAATTCTTGGTATATCTTTATAACCATTATGCGCCGCTATTAGCCATAAATCCGCAAACTCATAACCATACCTTTTTATATCCCTGCCTCTTAAAATCGGTCGTATAATTTCAGCAGATTTTGCATCCTTTGCGATCAATTCATCTTTTTTTGCGCCATTGATAATAAATGCCTCGGTGCATCCCGTTTTTATCCCGCAGTTTATGGATATACCCCAATCCTTTAATGGTGTACCAAGTTTTTCTATTTTCGCCTTTATACTTTGCTCTATTGGATTGAGTATTACCCAAGCCCCTGCGTCAAACTTCATTGACTGTCCGTTTTGCCTAACTAAATCGCTCATATTTTCTGAATGGTCTTTTATCTTCGCAGATATGGTTTTTCCTTGATTTTCCGATTTTTCTATAAGTAAAATATTTGTGTCAACCGTGGCTGAATCAAAAACATTGCCGCCTAAATCTATCAAAATTTTGGGATTATACTTTACTAAATAGTCTCTTAAATCCTCTCCATATCCTGCTCGCATCCATTTATTAGATGTAATAAAACATAAATAACCGATATTTTTTAAAAGCCCCATACTTCTTTCATAAAACAAACAGTAAATATCACCCATAGAATTATAGGTTTCAAAATTTTGCCCTTGATATATCATCTGCATATCAACTACTCCAGATTTTCTTTCGGATTCTGATAGTTTCATTTTCTGCAACTGAATATACGGCGGATTTCCCAATACAATATCAACCCCGTCTTTTACTCCAAACATCCACTCAGAATCAAACCAATCGGCAGAATCGTTTTGATTTGACAAATCCCATTTTGAAAGTTTTTTTGCGCTCTCGCTTGGAAAACCGCTTTTTATTAAAGTATCGGCTATTTTTTGTCTTATCTCTTTGTCTTTTATCCTTAAACTTTTCTTTTGTTTTGGAGTTCTAGCAGAAAATAAATCATGTCTATTGTCTTTTAGAGCCTTTTCTAATGGCGCTATAAGATGACTTCCAAAATCTTTTTGAGCAAGTTTAAGCCCTATCAAAGCATTAGCAGTTACAAATTTAGTTTCAAGATTTGGCAATGGAATAATGCCAAAATTATCTTTTTCTTTATTTGTTTTTTGGTCTATTATTAGAGAAATAAAAAATCTTAATTTACTTATTTGTATGGCTATAGGCTGTATGTCTATCCCATAAATGCAGTTCTCTATCAAGTATAGTTTTCTACCGTAGTCGCTTGAATTATGTTCAAAGATATCGTTTATCATATTGAGTTTTATTTTTCGTTGTTCTTTATCTCCTATATCATAGGCTTCTTGAGTATCTTCAATGGCTTTTTGTTTTTGTAGTTCGCGCCAATATTGATTTTGCGGGTCAATTTTAGAAAGTATATAAACTAATTTATGCAGAATGCCCATAGGAAAAGCGCCTGAACCGCAAGCAGGGTCAAGAATTTTGCAAGTATCAATAGCGTCTATTAAAATTTTTGTTTGCTGTTGATTAAATTGATTTTCAAATTCATTATATGCAATAACTTTTTGAAGTTTATCCTCAGCCTCTTCTTTGCTTAAGTTAGTTTGCTCAAGCAGTTTTTGTTTTAGATATTCAACTAATGATTGGTCAACCATATAATTGACTATTTCGCGAGGCGTATAGAAACTGCCTGTCTGCTTGCGGGCTGTCGTTTGCGTTTCGGGATTATAACTTGCAAGCAGATTTTCAAAAACTCTGCCGAGTAATTCGGGGTCAAGAGCTATATCTTCTTCAATAGGCGTATTTTCCGCTATGGTGAATTTATACTTTTTAAAAATGTTAAGTAATCCGCTAACCGAAGCGGTATTCAATTTTGGATTGTCATATTCCTTTGATAAATCAACAGAAGCATCGCTGCTAAAAAACAAATAATCTGGAACTGAAAGGGTATTGTTTTTTTCATCAGAAAAACCGTCTATCCGCTCAAAAACCGGTCCGCCTTTTGCGCCCGTTTTACCTTCAATCTCAAAATCTAAACATTCAAAAAGCCCGCCGTTCATAAATGGAGTTATACTATTCAAAATATCTATAAAATCTTGAGGATTATTGAAGTACGATTTGTAGCGTAATAAATTCATTATGCCTCTATGCTGCCCATCTTTACGAAAATCTCTTTTGACTATTTCCTGATTTAATACTGCAAAGAATAGGTTTTGTAATACCGCCTTGTAATAGACGCTATGCCCTTTCTTCTTGATAAACGGTTCAAAATCTTTTAAGAGTTTGTTCTTGCAATATTCTTTTTCAAAAATCTGTTCGGGAATGAGTTTCTTTTCTTTGATAAACCAAACAAATAATAATCTTGTAAGCAAACGGATAAGGTTTTTAGAATTATTTTCTTTGATTTCATTATTAGAAAGTTCTTTGGAATGCGGAAATTCAACCTCTTGCAAAGCCCAAAAATACCAGTTAGATAATTCTTTGTAGAATTTTTTATTGAGTTCTTTTGTATCTAATATCTCTTGCCAAGCGCTATACAGTTGAACAAAAGTCTTAATATCTTTCTTTGCTTTGATTTGTCCAAGCGACAAATCAAATAAGATTTCTATATGCGCTCTGTGAGGTTCTTTTACATTAATATCTTTAATTAAAGTAACTTTTTCTAAAACATCTTTTTGTTCGTCTTTTTTATTAAGCCTGCGGTTGATTACGGAAAGCGTTAAAAGTCCGCCATATTTAAATAAGACTATTACGGGCATTGGAAAAACCTTATTGATTTCTCTTGTGATTGCGGCAATAGTTGTTTTTGAATATTCGTCTTTTGATAACTCTACTGCAAAAAACATAAAAGAATTTATTTCCGTATTATCAACTTTACCATTTGTAATACCGGGTAATTCTTGTTCTAATTCAAATTTTGTTATCTGAAACAGCAAATCAATGCTTTTCCATTGCGTTGAAAGCGCTTTATCTGCTTTAAAAGACAAGTTATCTTTCAAAAATCTATTTTTAAACTCATCATAAGTTTTGTTATCAAAGGGGTCTCTTCTTTGAGTATCAAATCCAAGATTTGTAAAAAGTGAAATCGCGCTTTCGCTAAAATCTTTTTTTGCAAATTCCTTGATTGCTTTTTGAATTGATTCTTTTATTTCTTGTTCTGTCATTTTTTACCTCACTATTAACCAAGTTATGAGTTCAAAATCATTATTTGTTTTTAATTGTTTGTCTTTGGGAGCGATTACGGCATTTCTATCAGTAGTTAATTTTGTATCAGATTTATCTTTAAATTGTTTTAATATCTCCTGCGCGGACTTATCTAACAAATTAGAATATTCTTCCATTTTAGAGCCGTTTTCTGTTTCTTTATTGAATAAATCACAGAGTTCTTGATAAGGATGAGTTTTGCCTTGACATAAAATGCGGTAAATCTCCAAAATTTGTTTTGCATTAGTAAAACTATACTTGACCGTTCCATCATCATAGATATAAACAAGAAAATAAGGATTTAATGGATTGACATTTTCATTGTCATCAGACGCCGTTTTGTGTTCAAAACAAAAGATAATGCCAGACTTAATAATATCTTTTGTTTCTTTTTCATTTGAGGCGGGAACGATAGCATATAATCCTAATGGAGAGTTCTCTAATTTTTCTTTATTATTTTCAAGAAATTTAGAAAGTTCTATTCTGAAATCATCAAGCGTAAAGTCGGTAAGAGAAATGGATTCGTCCATCTCCTCAATATCGAGAACTTCATTTTGAAGTTTTTTAAGTTGAGCATTGCGATATTTTAAATCATCTGTAATCAACTCTTCTTGGTTCAATATATTATCAGCTGCAGTAGCCGTAACATCTACTAAAGCCATTCTTGCCTCTACTCTTGTTTTAAGATTGATATAGTTATCAAGGTCTTTTGTGGGCCAGAAATTTACCAACTGAATTGAATCGTTTTGACTGCCTATACGGTCTATACGACCAAATCTTTGAATAATTCTCACAGGATTCCAATGAATATCATAATTGATTAGATAGTCGCAGTCTTGCAGATTTTGACCTTCGCTTATGCAGTCTGTAGCAATCAAAATATCTATTTCTTCGTTGATACCGTTATTTACATCTTTTCTGTTTTTAGATTTTGGAGAGAAATTTGTGAGAATACTATTGTAATCATTGTTTCCAAAAGAAGTTTGGGTGTTATTGCCGCAAACAAGCGCAGAGTTTAGTTTTAATTCATCTTTAACCCAATCTTTTAAATTGGAATAAAGATATTTAGCAGTGTCGGCAAAAGCGGTAAAAACTATTACTTTCTTATTTGAGGTATTGAGCGGGTTTTGAATTTTGTTTTTTATAATTTCTTTAAGTTTAACAAGTTTAGCGTCTCTTTGCGGATTAACAACTTTTGCATTGTTTAACAAATCTATAAGAGGCTCTTTGTCTTTTTTTAAGTCTTTGCTCCATTTATCTAAGTCAAGGTCTTCTAAATCAAGCGTAAGTTTCTCCCCTACTTCCCAAACAACGCTATCCTCGCTATCTTCTTCAATTTCATCGTTATCAGGTCTTAGATTTTCTTTTCTATTTTTAAATTTTTTAAAATCTATTATTTGTTTTTCAACATCTTCTATCTTTCTGATTGTATTCTCAAGACTGATTTCAAAAGATTCTATAGAACTTTCAAGCCTTTTAAGAAAATTAGTTTTTATCATACCGATTAAAAAATGTTCGCGCTGTTTTTGATTGAAATTTGGCGGGGCTGAAGAGTCTTTAGGCTTATACTTGTCTTGTTTGTCTTTTTTTATATATTCAGAGGGCTTAAAAATTGCGAGGTTATATTCCAAAATTTGCTTATTGACCCTATCATAAGATGGAAATCTATTGTCCATATCAATATTGGGGTATACAGAAATAACTGTTTCGCGTTTCGGAAAATTTCCTATAGCCTTTATATCGTAAAAAGCCTTTATATGTTTACGGGAACGGGCAATAGTCAACTCGTCAAGCAATTTGAAAAAAGACGAATCGAGCGCTTCAAGCAAAATTTTTGCCGTTCTATTTTTATTTTTTGGAGAAGCCCAAGCGGAAAATTTGCCTTGCGCAATTTTAAGAGTTAAATCAATATCTTTTATACCGCTCGTTTCAAGTAAAGCATCTGTTCTGCCCTCTGTAATAAACGCTATTTGATTTCTTAAATCTTTTAATGAATTATTAACCGGCGTCGCAGATAACATCAAAACTTTTGTTTTAACGCCGCTTTTAACAATTTTTTCCATCAACCACATAGCCCTATTCATTTTATTTTCGCCGTTTCTCACACTTTCCAATGGATTGCCTCTAAAATTGTGGGACTCATCTATAATGACTAAATCAAAAGCGCTCCAATTAAATGTTTCAAGATTAATTCCATTAGAATTACCCTTATCTCTGCTCATATCAGTATGATGCAAAACTTTATAAGCAAAGCGGTCATTTTTAAAGGGGTTTAAGAAACTATTTTGGCTTGCTTGATAAATAGTCCAGTTATTTGACAATTTTTTAGGACATAGGACAAGGACATTTTTGTTCAAATTTTCGAAATACTTAATTACCGCTAAAGCCTCATAAGTTTTGCCAAGACCAACGCTGTCTGCAATTATACAACCGCTATGTTTTAAAATTTTATTTATTGCTCCCTTGACGCCGTCTTTTTGAAAATCGTATAGAGCATTCCATATTTGACTTTCATAAAAATCGATTTTTTCAAACAAATCGCCATCTTTATGTTCTTTCAAATAATCTTGGAAAATATGATAAAGCGTTTTGAAATATATAAATTGAGGAGTATTTTCAACATATAGTTGCTCAATGTATTTTAAAACTTCATCTTTTACATCTGCTACTAATCCATTGTCATCCCAGATTTTGTCAAACCATTCTTTTAATTCTTTTCTATCCTCATCGCTGTCAATAATAAGATTTAATTCAATATTCTTATTACCGCCAAGACCTAATCCATTAACTGTAAAATTAGAACTTCCTGCAATGGCTTTTTCTATACCGCTCTCTTGTATTATGTGATACATTTTTCCATGTAAAAAATTAGGCTTTACCATTGAGCGAATCTGCGCTTTTTGTTTAAGCCAATCATAGCATTCCTGCGCTATTCTTTTTTGACTTATGCGATTATCAAGAGGTATTACTAATTTATCATCTTCAATTTTATAATTGCGGGGATTGCTATTTTGCGGAGCAATATTTTTTATAAAGGTAGGTTCTCCAAAAAGAAATTTAAGATTATCTATACTATCCAAATTGTTTTTTAGTCCGTAATAGGCATATATCGTAAAATAAGCGGACACAATAGATACTTTTGATTCTTTTTTAATCGCCTCTTTCAAAAAACCCCCAACCGTTCCATAAGAATGATTATCTTTAATTAGCGAATGTTCCATTTATTTTTCCTCTTTTGTTTTTTTATCTAAATATTCATAGTATCGCTTTGCTTTCTACCCTAACCGTCTACTGATGACGGCAAATTACTAAACTCTGTTCCGTTAAAATTCACTTTCCCGACTAAACCCGATTAAGTCGTTTGATTTAAAGACAGATTTGCGTTGATCCCGCCATACCCACCCCTTTTCAAGTGGCGGAAACAACTGCTTTTATTCGCACGGCTAACATCTTATAAGACTATGGACTACTTGCCCGCCTTTATCTTCTTGTCATAAATGATTTTGAACGCTGGGAGGTTTTGTCTTCGGATTTTATTAAGACTGCCGCGTCATCCGGATTTATACCGTCTATGATTTCCGTGAATTTGCCGTCACTTATGCCGGTTTTCACCTCTTTGCGCTCAATTTTTTTTGAAGTTTTTGATTTTATATAGACAAAAGTTTTGTCTCTTACCGAGATTATAAATTCTGACGGCAATACCTGAGCGCCGTCTTTGGAGTCAACTGTTACTGTGATTGTCGCAGTCATTCCAGACCTGAAAATTTTGGGTTTTATTATTGGTCTGATTTTTATCAAATATACAGTCACATTGCTTACTATGCTTGCCTCATAGGCTATATGCTCTACCTCGCCTAAAAATTTCTCGTCGGGATATGCGTCTAAAACTATTGGAAATTGAAGTCCGATTTTGATATGCCTTAAATCAGTCTCGTCTATTTTTGCTTCCACTATTAAATCGTCAGCCATTACTAAAATAGGGTCTGACGCCGTTACGGTTTGACCCGGCTCTTTGCTCCTCAAAATTATAAAGCCGTTCATAGGGGCGATTATCGGGCTTTCTTTATATATGTCGCTCCACTTTTTAAATTCTTCTTCGCTTATTGCCCGCGCCGCGTCTAACATAGCGGCTCTTTCATTGGAACTCATTCTTATTATAGTCTGCCCTTTTTTGACGGCGTCGCCTTCGCTTACCAAAATAGAATCAATTCTGCCGGCAAATTGAGGTTTTATTTCAAGACGATTGCGCGGACTTACTTCGCCCGTCACTCTAAATTCAATGCTTAAATCTCTTGTCATTAGATTTGCCTGCCTTTCTATTTGATTTTTAGAAGGCTTGAAAATAAAAAATGCCGCCGTAAGAACAACAATGATAATACCTGCGATTAAAAGTTTTTTCTTCATAGTTTTACTCCGTGTAATTTAATTTGAAAAATCCATGTCCTGTAAAGTTGCGCCATTGGGATTCAATGACAGCGGCGGATTTTCTTGCTTCAAGCAATTTGCTTTGAGAATTTATAAAGTCGTTTTCTATTGAATACCAATCTTGATAAGACGATAGTCCGTTGACATATTTTCTTTCTGATATTTCAGCCTGCGTTTTAGAGGCTTCAAGATAAGAACTTCTGACAGATATAGTCTCATAAGCGTCAAGCAAATTATTGAAAGCGGCGACAGCCTTAGAGATGAGAGAATAATTTATTGCTCTAAAATTGTTTTGAGCGGTTTTTAAATTATTTTTTGCGCTGTCAATATCCAATATATTCTTCCCGCCGCTAAACAAAGAATAATTTAGAGATATTCCGGCATTCCAACTTTCATTGTAGGAAGACAATTGCCACTCGTCATTTGAACGGGAAATTCCAGCCGACATATTTATAGAAGGATACCAAGAACTTTCAGTTCTATTTAATTGAGACTTGGCGCTTTCAACGCTGTATTTGGCGATTATGTATTCAGGGATATTTTCCACAACCTGAGCAAAATTTGGTTTTTTTATCTGCCGCCCGTTCATAGGCAGTCTTTCTTGGGTTTGTAAAATCACATTTATTTCATTTCTGCCCAAAATTGACAGCAAAGCGATAGACGCCGTTTCAATATATCTTTGCGCTTTTCTTAAATCCAATTGCGCAGTTTCAACATCGGCTATCACTCTTTTTAAAGAGCCTAAATCAACATTGCCCGAATTGTATTTTAAATTCAACATTTCTTTATTTTCGGAGCGCCTATCTCTGATTGTTTCAAGAAGAGAGACTGTCTCATAAGCCCACATAAGATTGATATAAGCGTTTGCCAAATCAAAAGCGGCGTCGGAAATTGCCCTATTATATTTGGCTTTGGCTGATTGCAAATCTGCATTTCTCTGCTTAATCAAATAATAATTGCTAAAACCATTAAAGATATTGAGGCTTGCGCTTATGCCGTAAGAAAGACTTTTGGAAGCCTCTCTTTCGTCAGAACCGCTTTGAGATAGTCCTGCGGAAAGTCCGATTTCTGGGAATAATTCTCCAATGGCGCGGCGATATGCTATTTCGGCATTATCAAGAGAAATTTTTGCTTCTATTATAGACGGATTTTGTTCTTGAGCCTGTCTGATAATAGAGTCCCAATCAACAGTTTCAAAAACAACGGCTTGCGAAATGCTTGAAAATGCCGCTAAAACAATAAAACTTAAAATGACGATTTGATATGCTTTTTTCATTGTTAATACCCCAATTGTCCACAGGCTGCGGAAATATCCGCGCCTTTGGCTTGTCTGATATTTGCCGTGATTCTGTTTAATTTCAATATATTTTTAAATTTCTCTATTGACAAAGAAGTTGAAGGCAAAAAAGGACTTTTGGCTACATAATTAAATGGAATTAAATTTACTTGAACTTTTGGATTTATTAAAAACCGTCTCTTTAAAAGCCTTGCGAGTTTGTGAGCGTCGGACGGGCTGTCGTTGAAATCTTTGATTAAAATATATTCTATAGTCAGACGGGAATTTGTTTTTTTGAAATAGTATTGAGCGGCGTCTATAATTTCGTCTATTGAAAAACCAAAATTGTTTGGGATTACTCTCTTCCTTTGTTTATCGTCGACTGAATGCAAAGATACGGCAAGACGAATGCCCAAGTTTTCGTCGGCAAGTTTTTTGATTGCGGGAACTATTCCAACCGTTGAAAGAGTTATATGCCTTTTGCCTATATAAAACTCTTTTTTTGACAATAACGATTTTAAAGCGGAAAGAACATTATTATAGTTAAACGCAGGCTCGCCCATACCCATAAATAAAACGCCTGAAATTTTTTGTTTTGTATCGTTTTCTATTTGCAAAATCTGCTCTAAAATTTCCCCTCTGCTCAAATTTCTTGTAAAGCCAGATTTTCCAGTCGAACAAAAAAGACAGCCCGCCGGACAGCCTATTTGAGATGAAATACAGACTGAGTTTGAATCTTTTGACGGCAAAAATACGGCGAAAAAACTTTTTTTATCCGCGGTTTTAAAAGTATATCGTATAGTTGAGTCTATATTTGAGATTTCTTTTTTTACTATCGTAAGCGTTCTTAAAACAAAATTCTCGGAAAGTTTTATCCTTATATCTTTTGAAAGATTGGTGAAATCGTCAAAAGAGGCGGCTTTTTTTTCATAGACCCATTTAAAAACCTGTTCAAAAATATAATCTTTATGGATTATGTTTTTGGCGGCTGTTTTAAATTGGCTTTGAGTTAAATCTAATAGTTCTTTTTTCATAATTTCTTTACCTTATCTTGCCGTTATTGCAGACCAATCTGAAATCTAGTCCGCTATCGGAGATTGCGGGTCTTGCCCGCAATTGACAGACTTTCATTACCAAGGATAAAAGACATTTTCTCCATCGGAATAATTGTATTTTTCTATATTCTCTTTGGTAAAAGGCATATTGGTTTTTAAATCAAATTTGAGGAATATGTCGTAATCCGCATAATTTTCTCCCGTCACGCGCCAAGTAAAGCCGAGATTATAACAATGTATATCGCGGTAAAGCCTCAATTCCTGCGAAGTCATTTTTAATAGAGAGTCTTTTAGTTTTGTATTCATTCTCACAGTATAATCAAAACGCCATTTAGGATTTAGCCATAAACCGATAGTAAAATTATTATCCATCTCATTTGGACGGCTGTCTTGATAAAAAACGCCGGCATTAAAATAAGCGAGTTCTACCATTCCCAAAGTTATATCCAATTGCAAACCTTTAAAATACGAGTTAGGAGCAAGATTTTGCGTATGTTTTAGATAAATTGTTGAATTATATGTGGGCGTATATATAAGTTCGCTGTTTAAAGGCGCCCAGCGCGCTATATCATTATTATCTCTGAGAGTTCTTAAATCATAGGTAGTATAATTTCTAATAGTCGTCCTGTCGCCGATATACATATAATTGTTAAAAGATAAACTATGAGTCTGAATGCCGTAATCATTTCTGATTGAGTCAATGTCAAAAGAATTCTTTTTTCCCGCCGTCTTTACTGAATAAACTATATTCCAATCCATCCATTGAGTCACTCTTAATCTTGAATTTATAGCGCCTATATAATTTGCAATTATGGTATTGTCGTCTTCGCCTTTATCGTTTAAATCATATAGATTTGAAGCAATGCCAGCCGACGGTTTTAAAGTAAATTTGCGTCCGAACTTAAAATCTTTAGCGATAGTATAAGCAAAATCGCCCATATTTTTATAAAACTTTTCGCTATAAGAATCTCTATATCCTCTCTCATAATGCGCGTTAAAATTGCCCGTTATGCCTCCAAAAATTTTCTTTGGGTATAAAGTGTAAGATATTTTTGGAATACTTTCGCTTTGGGGAACATATTCCTGATTTTGATACTTTTGATATTGCTCAAGAATCAAATTTATATTTGAAGACTGCGCGTTTTTGGTTAAAGAAATATAAGAATGCGGTCTTACAGCGACCATATTGGAATTGCTCCTGTCAAACGATTTATTGAAATTTGGGTCGCTAAAAAATTCTCCTTGCGATTGCAAAAGCCAATTATTTGAAAATCTTGCGTATATATTAGATCTAAAAGCCCATCTTTGCCCTCCTGTTATTTTATCGTCAATAATATAACCGTATAAAGCGCCGTTGGCTCTTTTTGCATCATAATTGATACGGCTTCCATAGCCCACGCCGTAAGCCCCGAGATAATCAACAAAAGCCCTTGCTATCAAAGCATCTGAAAATCTATATGAGATTGTATTTTTTACAGACACGCCGCCTTCTTTGGTATAACCGGGCTCTATTTCATAATCAAACCCATATTGTTTGCCGCCGTCAAGAGATTTTGTAATTATTGGAAAATAAAAGATTGGAACTTTGCCTATATAAAAAACCGCATTATATAGAGTAATTCTCTTTTCAGTTCTAAGAGTCGCTCTGTTTGCTTTAAAATATGTGTGCGGCTCGTCTAAATCGCAATTTGAAATTCTTATTTTATTTATTTCATAATTTTCTTCGTCTAATCTATTGATTTGAGCGGAATGTGAAAAAAATTGGCTTGAATATATGCGGCTGTCGTTTAATTCTCCTTTTTCAGCGTCATAAAAATAGCGCATATTATCGGCAAGAAAAACGCCTTGCGCATCTTCAACTTTGACATTGCCCCGCGCAAACATCTCTTTATTGTCAAAAGAAAATTCCACAAAATCCGCATAAACGGTTCTGCCTTCCCATTTAAGAATTACATTTCCCTGCGCAACAATCATTCCATCAGCTTGATTATAATCAAGAGCGTCGGCATTTATATCTATATCGTAAGAAAAAACTGAAATAGAAAAGAATAAAAAAGAAAGGCAAGATATGAGGAAATATTTGATTTTGTATATTTTTTTCATTTCTGCACGGCAAACATCGCCGCTCCCACAACTCCAAGTTTATCGGAATATTTTGAAAAAATAATTTTGCATATTTTTTGAGGGGCTTTAAAAGATCTGTTTTTTATTGCCGTTTTCATAGACGGGGTTAAAAATTTAGATGCAAGGCTTAAACCCCCGCACAAAACTATTGTGTCGGGATTTACGATATTTATAACCGAAGCGAGCAAAATTCCGAGTTTATCTCCGGCATATTTCCAAATTTGCAAAGCGGTTTCATCTTTTCTAAGAGCCGCGTCAAATAGAATTTTGGGAGTGATTTTAGAATAGTCGCCGTCCGTTAAGTCATATAACATTTTTGACTTGCGATTTTTAAGAAAATCAGCCGCAAATTTCATGATATTTTTTGCTCCTAAATAAGACTCTGCGCAGCCGATATTGCCGCAGTTGCAGGCAAGACCATCGTATTTTATGGTGATATGTCCAATCTCTCCCGCGCTAAAACTTGAGCCTCTATATAATTTCTTATCCAAAATCAACCCGCCGCCTATGCCTGTGCCGAGCGTAACGCATACAAGATTTTTCGCTTTTGTTTTAGTATCAAGATAAAATGCGCCAAGCGAAGCGGCATTGGCATCATTATCAACAAAAACCGTCCTCTTTGAATATGTTTGCAAAAGAGTTTTGATAGGCGTCTTTTTCCATTTCGGCAAATTATAGGCGTATCTTAAAATCCCCTTTTTAGAGTCAACATCGCCGGCAGTTCCAAATCCTATATATTTGACTTTGGAATAGTTCTTTAATTTCTGAGCCTCATCGTTTATTCTTTTTATTATATCTTGCGGCTCCTTTGTAATGTCGGTTGGAAAAGAGACCGCGTCGATAATATGCCCTTTTATATCAACAACGGCTATTTTTATGCCGAGACCGCCCATGTCTATACCGAGAAAAAATTCCATATTTAAAACCTCTTATTATTTTAATTGACTGTATTAAACCCCTTCGGGGTTTGATTATGGCGATTGACTCTATCATCCCCGCATAGCCCTATGGGCAATACGGGGTTATTAACGACATCAAACCCCTTCGGGGTTCTCAATGAATCACGGCGACTTCTACACCCGCATTGCCTTGCGGGCAATACGGGGTTATTAACAGCATCAAACATCTTCAGGGTTTTAATTGACTAAACGACATTTTATGGATTCTGCGGCTTCGCGCACAAATTGTTGATTATCATCAATAATCGCTGTAAAGAATTTTACTTACAACATTCTCTCGCGCGCGCTTAACTTATACTTTACCCGCTTTTCAAGTGGGTTGATGACAATCGTTTTTTACTCGCGATGATAAGCAGTTTTTGGCGCGCAATTATACCGCGTCTAATTCCAATATCTCGCCTGCCAAATATAGAGAACCTATTGCGATTACTCTGTCCGTATTTTTAACATTATTTAAAGCGTCTTTTACAGACGCCGCTTCTAAAACTGAGGATTGAGGCAAAAACTTTAACAATTCTTTTCTTAAAATTTTAGGGGCGCATGCTCTTTTGCTTTTTAATTGAGGACAGACAACTTTTGACATAATCGGAGCAAGTAATGAAATTGCGTTTTTGTAGTCTTTATCTTTCATCATTGCAAATATGAAAAGAGCGTTATTAGAATTATATTTTCTATCTTTCCATTGATTGATAAAGGCTTTTACAGCCTCTTCATTGTGCGCTCCATCTATAATGATTTTTAACTTTTTATTTTTAATTCTCAAAATTCTTTCATCAAATCTTGCGGGAATTTTAGTATCAAACAACGCTTTCTTAATCTTATTTTCATTTATGATAAAACCTTTGCCCCGTAAGAGATTTATTGCGCAAATAGCAAGACAAGCATTTTGTATTTGATGAGCGCCCGACATTTGCAATTTAATATTTTTTATAAAAACGCCGTCGGCGCTTTGATAATTGAACTTTTGAAAATCTGCCGCGATAAAGCGCCCCGACGCTTTAAAATCTTTATTATAAATATACGGTTTGGCTTTTTTATAAATTTCGTTTAAAGCGTCTTTGGAAAGGGCGCCTACAATAGTCTGCGCTCCTTTCTTTATAATCCCAGATTTTTCAAAAGATATTTTTTTGATTGTCTTGCCAAGGAGCGCGGTGTGGTCAAGAGAAATAGTCGTGATTATGCAAATCAAGGGTTTTGCTATTATATTGGTAGCGTCAAATCTGCCGCCCAAACCTGCTTCTAATACTACAATATCGGCTTTTTGTTTCTCAAAAAAAATAAAAGTAAGACCTGTTATATATTCAAAAAATGAAAGTTTGTATTTTTTTGCAAAGTGAAAATATTTTTTAAACAAAATAGCGAAACTTTTTTTACCGATATTTTGTCCATTGACTTTAATCCGTTCGGTAATATCAATTAAATGCGGGGAGGAGTAAAGCGCGGTTTTGTATCCGTTTTGTTGAAGCATATTTGCAAGATAGGAAGCGGTAGAGCCTTTGCCGTTTGTCCCCGCTATATGAATATATTGCAGTTTGTTTTGAGGGTTGCCGAGCGCTTTAAGAAATTTTCTTATCCGAGACAAACCCGGTTTCATATTCTCATATTCTGTTAAACTGCCGGGATAATTCATCATTTGTCAAAAAATTTCAAAAGTTTTATCACTGTATTCTTTAGATTTTTTCTATCGGATATTATATCAACAGCGCCGTGTTTTTCAAGGAATTTAGAGCCTTGAAAATCTGTCGGGAGCTGTTGTCTTATGGTTTGCTCTATTACCCTTGGTCCTGCAAAACCTACCAAAGCGTCGGCTTCCGAGATATTTATATCGCCAAGCATTGCAAAACTTGCCGCCACTCCGCCCGTCGTCGGGTCGGTGAGAATTGATATATATCCATTTCCGCTGTCTGCAAGTTTAGCCAAAGCCGCGCTCGTTTTAGCCATTTGCATAAGAGAAATAATCCCTTCTTGCATTCTCGCTCCGCCTGATGAGCAGACGATAATTAAAGAGCGATTCTTCTTTATAGCGGCTTCCACCGCTCTTGTAATTTTTTCGCCTACGACAGAACCCATACTGCCGCCCATAAAACTAAAATCCATAGCCGCTATAATTACGGGATAGCCGCCTATTTTAGCCTCTCCGCTGACTACTCCGTCATGGACGCTAATCGCTATTTTCTCATCATAACCCGGAAAATCTAAAAAATTAGAAGATTTTAGTTTTGAGTCATACTCTTTAAATGATTTCTTGTCCACAAGAAATTCTATCCGTTGATTAGGTTTTAATCTCTCATAATGCCCGCATTTTGGACATACGCAAAAATTCTCATCATATTCTTTTTTTAAAAGGATATGCTCGCATTTTGAACATTTAACCCAAAGACCTTCAGGCAATTCCTTTTTTTTTGATTCGTCTATAATTTCTTTCTTTTTATCATTCATTTTAATCTCCTTGCCGCTCTATGATATCCCTTCGGCAAGCAAATCTCCTTGCTCTAATATGCCGACAGGTTTATTGTTTTTATCTACTACTGGGATATTGTCTATTTTATGTTTTTTTAGGATTAACGCAGCCTCTACAGCCATCATATCTGAGCTGACTGTCCTTGGCGATTTTGTCATCACTTGTAAAATGCTTTTTGTTAAAAACAAATCGTCGCTTTGCAAACGGCGTCTTAAATCGCCGTCTGTAAAAAAGCCCGTCAATCTGCCGTATTGATTTACTACGCTTGTTGCGCCTACTCCCGTTTGCGTCATAACAAAAAGAGCCTCTTTAACAAGAGCGCTCTCTTTTACTATCGGATTGTTTTTACCTTTTCTCATAATATCTGCGACATGCATAGTGAGGGTTTTGCCTATTGCCCCCAAAGGATGTAAAACTGCCAAATTTTCTTTTTTAAAGCCTTTCATTTTTGAAACTACAAGAGCCAAAGCATCGCCCATAGCAAGCATTGCCGTTGTGGAAGCGGTTGGCGCAAGATTATAAGGACAAGCCTCTTTTACCACGGCGCAATTTATAATGCTGAAAACCCCGCTCCATACCGAGGACTGAACGCGCCCTGTCATCACAATCACTGGGATTTTCATTCTATGCAAAATAGGCAAAACTTTTTTAATTTCCTCAGTCTCGCCTGAATATGAAAGCATTATCACAATATCGCCTTTCATTAGCATACCCAAATCGCCGTGCAAACTTTCAGACGGGTGCAAAAACATAGATGGAATCCCTATTGAAGACATCGTTGCCGAAATTTTTCTGCCGACCAAACCAGACTTTCCAAGCCCCATCACTATAACGCGCCCTTTACAATTTTTAAGCAAAAGAGCCGCTTTATCAAAATTTTTATCAATATGTTTTATTTGATTTTTAACTGCATTTGCCTCAATGTTTAAAATATCTTTTGCAAGTATATTCATGATATTTCCTTTTATCTTGTTCTCAAACCGTGGGCGGACTTAACTGCGCGGCTCACTTTGTCATAATCCTTTCTTTTAGGCAATCTCTCCACAACAGCGTCCGTATCAATGCCGAAAGGACAAGCCTTTTCCATAATTTCTCCAAAATCCTCTATGGCGGCATTGCCCGACATAAAAAACGGCACCCCTATATTTGCCGCTTTTGTAAGAATTTCAAAATCATATTTAATTGTTTCGCCGTCCATATAAGAAATATCAAAAAGAAAATAATCTATACCGACGGCATATTCTTGTAGTTTTTGTAAAAGTTCGTCTTGGCTTATATCGTTTTTTTTGAGATTGAAAAATTTGAAAACTTTAACGCCGAGTTCTAAACGGATTTCTTGGCAAAATGCAGGAGTTTCATCTCCATTAAACTGAATATGTTTGAGATTGCATTTCTTTGTCAGTCTAACAATATCTTTTTTCTCATTATTTGCAAAAACCGCTACCGGCGAAACAAAAGGCGGAAGTTTCAAAATAATTTCGCCGCCGAGCTTGTCTGATATTTTTTTGGGCGATTCTTTTATGAAGTGAAAACCCAAAAAATCCGCTCCTAAATTGACCGCGTCAAGAGCGTCGTTATAATTTGTAATACCGCATATTTTTATTTTAGCCATTTTAAACTCCTACTTTTTAGCCTTTGAGCCATAGACTTTTTTGGGGTCAAAAAGCGGTTTGCCTATCACTTTAGTATTGCCCGTAAAACTCACTTTTGTAAAAAAACAACTCCTATGCCCCGTATGACAGGCGCTGCCGCCGATTTGATTTACTTTTATTAGAATGCAGTCCGCATCGCAATCATAATATAATTCTTTCACTTTTTGTATATTTCCAGAACTTTCGCCTTTAACCCAAAATTCCTGTCTTGAACGGCTCCAAAAAGTCGCTTTCTTGGTTTTGAGAGTTCTTTTGACCGATTCTTTATTCATATAAGCGACCATCAAAACTGTATTGTCCTTATAATCTTGAACCACAGCGGGTATTAACCCTTTATCGTCAAATTTCATCGCCGTTAAAATTGTTTCATACATAATTTCACCTCGTTTTTATATTTTGTTTTTTTAAATACGCTTTTAAATCGGCAATACTCATAAGATTATAATGAAAAAGCGAAGCCGCTAAAACGGCTGACGCTCCATTTATGCAAGCCTCGGCAAAATGTTTATATTCTCCCGCCCCGCCTGATGCTATTATTGGGACTGCCGCGCTTGAACTGACAATTTTTAATAATTCAATATCATATCCGTCTTTTGTGCCGTCTCTGTCCATACTCGTAAGGAGAATTTCTCCCGCGCCCAAACTGACCGCTTTTTTTGCCCATTCAACAACATCTATGCCTGTGTCAATTCTCCCGCCATGGACAAAAACGCTCCATTTGTTTCCGCATGTTTTTTTAGCGTCTATAGCGACAACCACGCATTGTCTGCCGAAAATATCAGAAGCCTCTTTTATAATCTGCGGCTCTTTTACCGCTATGGAATTAAGAGATACTTTATCCGCGCCGGCATTTAAAAGATTTCTTATATCGCCAAGCGTCTTAATACCGCCGCCGACTGTCAGCGGAATAAAAACTTGTTCGGCTGTTTTTCTGACTATGTCTACCGTTGTGTTTCTGGCTTCATGCGTGGCTGTGATGTCTAAAAAAACTATTTCATCTGCGCCTTCTTGATTATATCTTTTGGCAACTTCAACAGGGTCGCCGGCATCGCGTAAATTTATGAAATTTACGCCTTTTACAACTCTCCCGCCGGCAACATCAAGACATGGTATTATTCTTATGCTTAACATTTTATTGCGCCGCTTTTACGGCTTCTTCTAATTTGAAATCGTCAGTATAAAGAGCGCTGCCTACTATAGCGCCGATTAATCCTTTGCTTTCATAGGATTTTAAGTTTTTCAAATCGTCTATTGTTTTTATGCCGCCTGAGGCTATTACGCTCATTCCGCTTTTGCAAAGTTTTTCTAAACCGTCAAAGTCTGGACCTGTCAGCATACCGTCCCTTTTGATGTCTGTATATATTATTTGTTTGATAAACATACTTTGTAATTCCGCCACAAAATCGTCCACGCCTATATGGGATACTTCTTTCCAACCGCCTACCGCTATTTTGCCGTCTTTAGCGTCAACTGCGGCTATAATTTTTTCAGGTCCATATTTTTCTACCGCTTCTCTTACCAATTCCGGCTGATATATTGCCGAGGTTCCAAAAATCACAAAAGACGCGCCCATTTTAAAGATTTTGTCTGCCTTTTCTATCGTTCTGATACCGCCGCCGACTTCTATATCAATATCTAAAGTCTTACAAATTTCTTTTATGATTTTCTCATTTTGATTTGATTCGCTTATTGCGCCGTCTAAATCAATTACATGGAGTCTTTTTGCGCCTTTTGCTTTCCATAATTTTGCAATAAAAACAGGGTCTGTGGAATGAATAGTCTCATCTTCTATTCTGCCTTGTTTTAATCTGACCGAATTGCCGTTTCTGATGTCAATTGCCGGTATTACTATCATTTATCAGCCTCGCTTACATTAATAAAATTTTTCAATACTTTAAGTCCTATATCGCCGCTTTTTTCAATATGAAATTGACTTCCCCAGATATTTTTATAAGCAATACAAGAACAAAAATCCACTCCATAATCCGTCCAACCTGCCGCAATTTTTTCGTCCTTTAAAACGGGATAATAAGAATGGACGAAATAAAAATTTTCTCCGTTTTTTATGCCGTCAAACATAAGTTTCGAGTATGGGTTATCCGTCCATTGAACGCTATTCCAACCCATATGCGGAATTTTTAAACTTCGGTCGTTAAAATCAAACTTTTTAACTTCGCCTTCTATGAGATTTAACCCATCATATTGTCCATTTTCAAAACTATTAGTAAAAAATAATTGAAAACCGAGACAAATTCCATAAAGCATTTTCCCGCTTTTAACAAAATCCGAAATAGCCCCGACAAATCCTTTCTTTTGTAAAAAATCCGCCGCGGGCGCAAAAGCGCCGACTCCCGGCAAAATTGCCGCTCCATATTGGGCAAGTTTGGACGGTTCATTTATCACAACGGCATCTGCATTGCAAAAATTTAAAGCGTTCAAAACGCTTTTTATATTGCCAAAACCATAGTCTATTATTGCTATTTTAGTCATTTTTACCTTTATACAAGAAAAAACGGCTTTTGAGCCGTTTTTATCATATATCAAATTGGCTGTTTGAGGCGGCGGGATTATACTAAAAAAACATTAAATGACAAAAAGCAAATAGCAAAGGGCGGTAAAATGAGAAATATTGGCAATAGAATAAAACAGGCTATGATGGAGATAGGGTTAAATCAAGGTGAGTTTGCAAAAAAACTAAATGTAACGCAGCCTTTAATAAGCTCTTGGATGACAGGGAAAAGTAAGCCAAGCACAACTAGTATTAAAAAAATCGCTCAATTTACAGGCAAGCCTTTGCAATATTTCTTTGATAATGACGAAAACAATCAAGTCGAAACCGCCAAAAACGGCAAAGAAAATTCCGTTGAAATTGAATTGTTAAAGAAAGAAATAGAAATTTTAAAAACGAGAATAGATAAAGAGATGCAGTCCATAGAAAGTCTAAAAGAAAGTATAAAAACCAAATACGACAATCTAAACTTAAAAATAGAGTTGCTCAAACGCAAATAAACTAAAACCCTCAAAAGATTGTTTATTATCATTAAAGATAATGTAATGATAGACGCAAACATTAATACAGATATGCGCTTGATATAACGATTTTAAAATTGTGAAAATTAGCAAACGCCGCAAAAAACCTGCGTCGTATTTTTTGAAACAAATTAAGAAAGAGAAAACAATTTTAAATCCTTGCCAAATGAACCAATCTCAGAACCGATAAAATCTTTCATATCAACCACAAACAAAACTCAATCCAATATTTTAGACAAACTTATATCCATAGAGAACATATTAAAAAACAAAGGAATGCGCAGATAATTTCATAAGGTTTTATGCAAAGAATGCGTTTATTGTTAGACTTTGGGAATGAATGTGCTACATTTTTACAGATTGAAAATGCAGTATATTTATAGGAGGCGCGACGATGAAATGGAAATTATATAATGGCAGACAAACAATAGAAAATAAAATTTTGGGGCGCATTACGCATTCCCAGTTCAATGTTTTTGCGCCTGTAGATTTTGAATATATCGCGTCTTATCCACAGATTTTGCGCGCTCTAAAATTATTAAAGCAACAAAATTGTCCGTTTAGGTTATGGAGCGTATGCAAAAGCAAAAATAAGTAAATTTGATAATAATGTCTATCTAATAGAATACGCTCCCATTTTACTGATGGAACTTTGGAACAAATTAAAAATAAAATTGGATTGCTCAAAATTCGTAAAAGATTATAATTCTGGCGCGTCAACTCAAATCCCCGTTAAGAAGTTATTTGTGGTCAAAGACCGTTTCAACAGAAAATTTAGCGGCGCAGAAGAACTTTATGTTAGATAAAAATTTTCATATTGTTGAAGTTCTTAAAATTTAGTCGAAAATTAAATCTGATTTATGCTAAACAAATTCCAACTTATCGCAAGGCTATCAAAAGCGTATTGGATATTATTGATAAAACATTTAAGAGATATATCTCTTGAAACAAAAAAAGCAAAACAACAAAAGCCCTCATCGCTTTGCGATAGGGGCTTTTATTATGCGGCAGATTCAACGATGTTACAATTTAATAATGTCTCTAAATTCGCTTATCATATAGAGAGGAATATCAAAAAATTCTTTGTTTTTTTTGTAATTCAATAGAGATGAGCGGATAGCGGTATTTGGAGAGAACCCTCTTATATAATTTTTTAAACTTAAAGATTTAACATTATCTTCCGATTTAACCTCTATTGGAATAATCCCATTTTCATATTGAATTATAAAATCAATTTCCGCAGTATTTTTATCATTTGCCCAATAGTAAATCGGCAAATTCGCGTCGGTTGCTATGAGTTCCTGCAATACAAATTGTTCCGATAACGCTCCTTTGTAATGATTAAATATTTTTTCATCGCTATCTATATAAGACTTTAAATCTAATCTCGCGCGGGAGGATAATAAACCTATATCGGGTATAAATAATTTAAAAATGTTGGGCTGGAAATAGGCGATTAAAGGCAGATTGGGCAAACTAACTCTATTGATTTTATAAATAAGCCCCGCATTAAGCAGCCACTGCAAAGCAATTTCATAATTTCGTCCGCGCGAGCCGTCTTTCATATCGGAATACAAAAATCTTTTATTTTCTTTGGCGAGTTGATTAGGCAGACAATCCCAAATCAATCTCACTCTGGCTATCTCTTTATCGGGGATATGTTTAGAAAAATCTCCATAATAAGCGGCGATAATAGTCTCTTGAACTCTGCGGACTTCAAACAAATCCTGCGTTTCTTTATAAACGCTCGCCGCTTGAGGCATACCGCCTACATAAAAATATTTTTTTAGATATTCAATAAATTTGTCTTTAAATAATTCTATGTTTGCAAAATCTTTATTTCTTATTAAATCCGCAAAATTTTTCATATCCAATGCGTCTAAAAATTCAAGAAATGTCATCGGACGAAGCGTCATCATATCCACTTTGCCTACGGGAAAACCAGTTCCTTGATGTTGAGTAACTCCAAGTAAACTTCCCGCCGCGACGATATGATATTGCGGAGCATTCTCGCAAAAATATTTAAGAGAAGTAAAAGCGCGGGGACATTCTTGCAATTCGTCAAAAATAATTAGGGTATCGTCAGGATTTATTTTTGTTTCCGCTTCAAAGCCGAGCGCCTCTATAATGCGGGCTGTATTCAAATCCTTTTCAAAAATCTTTTTCTTATCCGGCTCATTATCAAAATTTATATATACTATGTTTTTAAAATTTTCTTCGCCGAATTTTCTCATCAACCAAGTCTTCCCAACCTGACGCATCCCAAAAATCAACATAGGTTTGCGATTTGATTCTTGTTTCCACTTAATAAGATTATCAATAGCCTGTCTTTGCATAAAGCCCCTCTTTTTGCCAATTTTTAAGAATTATGTTTGAAATTGATACATAATTCTCAGGAAAAATGCGCTAAATTAACACATAATTCCCGTTTCTTAATTGATTATAGTCAATTATTGCAAGTATTACAATTTTTAGATATCTTTTAAAAAAAGGCTTCTCGCAAGCGGCGCAAGTTTCAAAAACGCAAAGAATGCAAACCAAAAAGAGGTTAAAAGGACAAACTAACGGCAAAGGCAAAAGCAACGGCTTCTCGCAAGTTTCGCAAAAGGAGATAACGACAAAGGCAACGACCACGCAAGGAGCGCAAAACGGCAAAACAACGGCAATAGCAATAGCGATAACCCGCCGTTTTGCATTACTTGCGTTTCTGAAACTCGCAAAACTTGCGAGAAAGCCGTTGCTGTTATTTTGTTTGAGGAATATATCGTTAATTCCACATATCAAAATAGTTGAAAAACTGGTGCGGGTATTTTTGGATGAAATCTGAAAGGGAATTTGTGAAAGTTTGCGCTTCTGGGATATAGTTTTGCGGATTTTTGCCTTTGTCTTGCACATAGAAAGTTTTGGCTATAAAGGAGTCAACTCTGCCTTTGCCGCAGTATGGAAAAAAGATTACGGCTATTGGAGAGTTTAGAGCGCCCGCTATTCTGTAAATGCTAAATGGAACTTGGATTTTGCCGCCAAGAAAGTCTGTTTCTACGCTGTTTTCTTTGCCGCCAAAAGTTCTGTCGCCCATCATACATACTATCCCTTTTTTTTCTAACGCCGACATTATTTCTATCGCGCCGCCGTCAAAACCGCTTGGCTCTATAAAATTTACCGGGGCTTTTTTGCCTGAAAGTTCATGAGCGTGTTTGTCTATGTCCTCTTTTGTTTGATGATAGACTACAAATTTTTCCCCTTCCATAAAATCAAAAGAGGACATCGCCATCTGCCAACATCCGCAATGGGCTGTGATTATTATTAAACCTTTGCCTTTTGCGAGCAAATCTTTACATAATTGCTTGTCTTCTTGCGGCGATATGATTTCAATTTCGCCCCTCAATCCAAAAGCCGCTCTGTCTATCAAAATTTTTCCGAAAGTGAAATTCAATTTATAAATATGTCGTAAATTTTCAAATGCTTTGCTTTTGAATCTTCTTTTGACATAATATCCTGCATTTTTTCTTATAGACGGCAGACAGGTGTAAAATGCCGCAACCAAATATAAAATAAAATACGCCGTATATCTGCCGCCGTATTTAACGAAAAATTTTAAAAGCGCTTGAAAGAAATTATTGCTTCGGCTTTTTCCCGTCCATTTTTGAACCATATAAAACGCCTTTCCTTAAAATATGTCCTAAAACAAAAATAATTGTTCCGACCAAAACTGCAAAAATCGGAGCAACGATAAGAGACCCCAAAATCCATTCCCATATTCTTTGTAAAAACTGACGCCCTATTATTTGCCAAGAAAGTTCCGTCAAAAACTCTCCGTGCCTTAGATAATATCCGACTTCAATACATACAAAAGGGATAAAAGGCGGAATGGCGAGTTTGTCAACGCTGAATGCGACCAATCTGTTTAAATTGAACCAGCCCACGCCGACAAATAAAAAGAAATTTCTAATCCCCGGCAAAGCTAAAGCGCCCCAAAAACAACCCCAAGCCGCCGATATCCCCAGATGGAAAGGCTCTTTTTTATTTTTTAACTGGGATAGAATCACTTTAAAAGGATTTAAAGAAATTGTTTCGCCGTCATTGTTTTGCATATACTTTCTATGCGCGATTGGAATCATCGCCCTGATAGTCAAATATGTGTTTAAGACGGCAAGACGGGCATTGTCTTGAAATAATCTAAAATGGGATATTCTCTCGGATTTTTTAGGATAATAAACTTTGACGGGAATTTCTTTAACGCTAAAACCCGACCAAATCGCTTTGACGACGATTTCAACTTCAAAACCAAACCTTTGTGAAAAGATTTTAAATTTATCAAAAACTTCCAATGGATATACGCGAAAACCGCTTTGAATATCTATTATCTTTTTACCTGTCTGCACCCTTGCCCAAAAAGACGAAAAACGCCGTCCGAATTTGGAAAGGCGGGGTATGGACGAACTTTCAAAATCCCTTTTGCCGATAATAATATCAAAATTGTTTTCTTTTGAAAGATTTAGAAGTTTGGGAATGTCTGACGGATAATGTTGAGCGTCTGCATCTATGGTTAAAATGTGGGTATAGTCGTATTTTTTTGCATATTGCGCGGATTTGGCAATGGCATAACCCTTGCCTCTGTTTTTTGCATAACTGATAAAGCCTATATTTAAGTCCTTTATTATCGGCGCAATATCGTCTTGACTGCCATCGTCCACAAGCAAAAGATTTGGGCAGTATAGCAAAGACTCTTCAATAACTTTTCTGACGGTGGACGGTTGATTATAAAGAGCAATAACAATGAGGGGGCGGAAAATAGTCATATTTTCATAGCCTCTTGAGGAATAGGGCGGGGAGAGGGGCTGCCGTTTTCTTTCCATGTTTTACAAAAATCATCAAAAAATTTCGGTTTTGCAACAAGAATTTCATTTTTGTCGTCTATCATCAATTGAACGCAATATCCCGAAGTCATAAGTTTTTTGTGCTCATCATAGATAGAAAATGAAAAATCAAGGCGGGCGGCTTCATTCCAATGGAGCAGAGTTTCTATCGCATATATTTTGTCAAATTCCAAAGGAGCGGTAAAATCAAGATGGAATTTTTTGAGCGGTATAGTAATGCCGTGATTATAAAAATCCAAATATCCAATGCCATATTTATTGCCCAAAGCCACGCGCCCCTCTTCAAAAAAACTTGCATAATTTCCGTGCCACATAATATTTAAAGAATCTAATTCATCAAAACGAACTTTCCTTTCAATAATAACAGACAACGGCTTTGGGTCTTGCGGATTTTGCTTAAAATATATTTCTTTCATGTGTTATCCTTTATTTCATTGTCATTTTGCGCCGTGTTGTCATTGTTCGCGTTGTAGGGGCGGGTTTCAAACCCGCAAAAAAGTCGTCATTCTGCGCAAAATGACAATACATTGCCGTCTTTTCTCTTTCCTCTTTTCTTGTTTCTCATTCCTTATATAATTTCAATAGCGATTTGCGAACACATATCTTGCCCGCATTTGACAACCGCTTTAAAACTCAAATCCCGCTGTATTATCTCAACATTAACTTGTGATTTTGGGAAAATCGGTTTTGCAAATTTCACTTTTTTAATCTCTTTAATTTTTAAAGCGTCATTATTTAAAAGTTTTTTTATGCAAAACAAAACCATTTCAATTTGAACAATACCCGGAAGCAGCGGATAATGCGGAAAATGCCCCTTAAAAGCGGAAAAATCTTTGTCTAAAAAGAAAACAAAAGACGCGCTGTTTTGGGATTTAAAAGATTCTCTAATGCTTGTTTCTATGTTTTTCACTGATACATCCTTTTTTTTCATCTTTCCCCTCGCCCCTTGAGGGAGAGGGGGGCTGCAAAGTCAGACGGGAGAGGGGTCTATTATAATTCTGTTTCTCATTGACACATCCTTTTTTCATCTCTTTAACTTACAAATTCAATTTACATAACATTGCTTAGAAAAGTCAAATATATTACAATCCGCGCCGTTTGAAAATACCGCCCCCCTATATTTGTCCCTTTACCTCTTGTCCCTTCTCGCGCTTTCGCGACCCTCGCCCGCCGCGTTGCAACGCCCTCTCCCGTAGGAGAGAGGAGAATAGGAAAAGTGAAAGTATGAGAGGGGGAGGGACTTTGAAAGGCATTGCCTTGAAAAGAGGGCGAGGAGCGCAACGCAGGAGAGGAAAAATATGAAAGAGGAGAATAAATGTCTTATAATGGATTGATTGATAAGTATAAAAAGTTTTTACCTGTCACAAAAAAAACCCCGATTATTACCCTTCTTGAAGGAAATACGCCTTTGATTCCAGCAGTCCATCTGCCTGAAAAACTCGGCTTTAACGGCGAAATCTACTTTAAATTTGAAGGTATGAACCCAACAGGCTCTTTTAAAGACAGAGGTATGACTATGGCTGTCTCTAAGGCTGTTGAAGAAGGCAGCAAAGCCGTGATTTGCGCTTCCACAGGCAATACTTCCGCATCGGCGGCGGCTTACTCTGCAAGAGCCGGCATAAAATGCGTAGTTTTAATTCCCGAAGGCAAAATTGCTTTGGGAAAATTATCGCAAGCCTTAATACATGGCGCGGCAGTTTTGGAAATTGACGGAAATTTTGACGAGGCTTTAAATCTTGTAAAAGAACTCAGTTCAAATTATCCGCTCTCTTTGGTCAATTCCATAAATCCTTTTAGAATTGAAGGGCAAAAAACCGCCGCTTATGAAATTTGTGAAACATTAAAACAATCTCCAGACTATCAATTTATGCCTGTCGGCAATGCTGGAAATATCACTGCATATTGGAAAGGATACAGAGAATGCAATGATAATAATCCCGAATTTTTTAAATTGCCCAAAATGATGGGCTTTCAAGCCGAAGGCGCGGCTCCCATAGTTCTTGGCAAGCCTGTTGAAAACCCTGAAACTTTTGCAACCGCTATAAGAATCGGAAATCCCGCATCTTGGAAAACGGCGGTAGAGGCAAGAGACGAGTCAAAAGGCGCGATAGATATAGTAAGCGACGACGAAATCCGCGAAGCATATCAAATGACCGCCGCCCTTGAAGGCGTTTTTTGCGAACCCGCGTCAGCCGCTTCAATAGCCGGTCTTATAAAATATGTCCGCAATGGGTATTTTAAAAACAAAAAACCAATTAAAGCGGTTTGTATTCTCACAGGAAATGGTTTAAAAGACCCTGACAATGCCGTCAAGAATGCGGCAGCCCCTAAAAAAGTAAAAGCAAATATGACAGATATTGTCGCGGCAATAGGATTATAGAACTCTATAAAAGTCGTCAATTGCGGACTTGACCCGCAATCTGTTTTTAGGTCGTCATTGCGGGCTTGACCCGCAATCTCCTCGCGAAGCGTTTTGAGGTAAACGACGGAGATTGCGGGTCAAGCCCGCAATGACAACATGGACGCAAGTCAAGCCCGCACAGCGCCAAGAATAACACCGTATTGCTTTGAAAAGAGAGGGACGCAAAAGTGTGCGGAAAATATACTGGAGGCTCAAATGATAGACGAAAAAAAACCTTTACAGACGGAAATCAAAATTGAAATAGACGAGCAGACTTCAAACGGCATCTATTCCAATCTCGCTTTAATCGCTCATTCCGACAATGAATTTATTTTAGATTTCATTTTCTTTCAACCCCAACAAGGCAAAGCAAAAGTAAGAAGCAGAATTATAACTTCACCCGCCCATGCCAAAAGAATGGCGATGGCTTTACAAGAAAACATAGCCAAATACGAGTTGCAATTCGGTGAAATAAAAAATTCCGCTTTCCAAATCCAACAAGAAAAACCTAAGTATTACAATTAAATAATATCTGATTGTAGGGGCGGGTTTCAAACCCGCCCACACAAAAACATACGCCAAAACCAATCTATACAAAACATGTCATTACAAATTCTATTGGATATCTTGCATAACCGATATACAAAAAATGTAAAAATATAAAGTTGTCATTGTGCGTCCTGCGGTTTTACGAACAATGACAATGTCCATCTCTTTTTGTTGGCTGTGCAAGAGGTCTATTGCGGATTCGCTATTCGTCATTGCGGGTTTGACCCGCAATCTCCCTCCATCGTTTGTTTCAAAAACGCTTCGCGGGGAGATTGCGGATCAAGCCTGCAATGACGACGACAACTCGCTGTCATTATCGTTATCCCCATTTGCGAAACTTGCGAGAAGCCTTTGCCGTTGTTTTTGCCGTCTTTTCTCTATCCTCTTTTTTCTCCATCGTTTTTCCACCTCTTCTTCTTGACAAACAAGCAAAAAAATACTAATTTTTAAAACATAGTTTAAATTTTATCAATAAAATTTAAACTATGTTTTAGAAATTAACGATATGGAGAGTAAAAATGTATCAGAGAACTTTATCAGACATCATCTCAAAATCACTATACAAGGGAAAAGTTATAGTGATATATGGGGCAAGGCAAGTTGGGAAAACTACATTGTCTAAACAGATATTAACTCAACAATCAAATATCGGTAAAAAAATACAATATTTTAATTGCGAATTATTAAGCGTCAAATCAAAGTTAGAAACAACAAATGAGCAAATACTAAAAGATTTTTTTGGCAATAATGATTTAATTGTTCTTGACGAAGCGCAAACAATTCCTCAAATAGGACAGATATTAAAAATAATGGTTGATACATATCCTGAAATTCAAATTATTGCCACAGGTTCAAGTAGTTTTGATTTATCAAATCAGATTGGAGAACCTTTGGTGGGAAGAAGCAAGGAGTTTAAAGTATTTTCTTTATCAGCGCAGGAATTACAATCGCGCTATAGCAAGATTGAAGTAGATTCTAAAATTGACAATTTATTGAGATTTGGCAGTTATCCCGGTATTATTGATTTGCCTGAAAACGAATCTATGATAGATTTGGAAAGTATAGCCAGCAACTATCTTTATAAAGACATTTTAGCGTTTGATAATATCAGAAACTCGTCGGTCATATCAAAACTTTTGAAATTATTGTCTTTACAATTAGGCGGCGAAGCGTCCGCGCATGAATTAGGACGGCAATTATCTTTATCGTCTCAAACTGTAAAAAAATATATAGATTTGCTTGAAAAAAGTTTTATCATATTCTCTTTGCAGGCATATAGCGGTAATTTAAGAAAAGAAATATCAAAATCCCACAAGATATATTTTTATGATTTAGGAATTCGCAATGCAATTATCAATAATTTTAACACTCTTGACAACAGAACTGATGTCGGCGCTTTGTGGGAGAATTTTTGTATTATTGAAAGAATGAAAAGCAATCAACAAAATCAAAAAATCGTCAACAATTATTTTTGGCGCGCATATCAAGGAGAAGAAATAGATTATATTGAAGAATACGGCGGGAAATTATACGCTTATGAATTAAAATATAACAGCGGCAAAATGAAATCTCCAAAAAATTTTCTACAAGCGTATAAAGACACTCCGATTGAACTTATAAACAAACAAAATTGGAATACATTTTTTTAAGAGAAAAGGGGTAAGGTGCGGGAGCCCACATGGCTCTAAGTTAAGCACGACGGGATGGTCGCTCAAAATGATATAGGTGCGGCGAAGCCGCGATAACACACGACTGACTCTAAGTTAAGTGCGACGGGACGGTCGCTTTGCCTTTTGGCGTCTTTTGACACAATTTGTCTGCTCAGATAGCGCTGCTATACATTCGCAGACAAATTCTGCCAAAATCCGCTCAAAATGCTTCGCGGAAGTAAAACAAATCAAAGTCAGTTAATTCCCCAAGCCGTCATTGCGGGCAAGACCCGCAATCTCCGCCGTTTTTCATCGCAAAGCGTGCCGTTGTTTCCTCTGCGGGAGAGGTCGGGAGAGGGATGCAAAGCGGGGAGAGGGGTTCATCGCAAAGCGCAACGCAAAGTAAAGCAAAGCAAAGCGTTAGTTAGTTCTCTGTCTTTGTCGTTATCAATAATAATGTCTTCTGTTTTTATATGTTGTTTGATTTTATTCAACCCCTTCGGGGTTGATATTGTATAGATAGGATTTAATCCGACGGTAGGCGGCGAGATGCTGCCGCCAACCATCGGTTATTAACGACATAAAACGCCTTCGGCGTTTTGTTAGAAAGTTGTTGTTGCTGTTCTTTGTTGCTGTTCTCTGTTATTGTTGTTCTTTGTTGTTATGTAGTTGTCGTCATTGCGGGCAACACCCGCAATCTCCTCGCGAAGCGTTTTGAGGCAGACGGCGGAGATTGCGGGTCTTGCCCGCAATGACGAAACAAAAACTTTCAATTAACAATCGCCTCTCGTAGTCATTGCCTTTGTCGTTGTTTTTGTTGTTTTTTCTCCGTTTGTTGTCTTTTCAACCGCTTTTTGATATTATCCGCTAATCCAAATACGGCTTATCAAAACCTTTATAGATTTGGCTTTAGATGCAAACGGCGAGAAATTGCCTTTTTTGTTTATTGAAAATTTAAAAGGATATTTGCAAGCAAGCAATATCCCATATAAAGTTGATGTTTTAGATTTTAATACAATTTCAGATAGTTTTAAGACAAGTTCAAAGATGATTTTATTGGAGTGAAATATCATCAATAAATAACAATTTAATATGAAACGGACTTGTTATTGCAGATGCTGGGAGAGTATTATGAGAAATATAGATTTAGCAAGATAAACAACTTATTGCTATGATTAGACGCGAAACTTTTGATTATACATCGCGGCAAGAGAAGTATTTAGAGATATTCCATTAAGTAAATTTATTCAAGATGTAAAGAGTTTTAGGGATAAAGAACGAAGGAGTTTGCAGTAAATAGTAAAATAAAAAATGTTTGTAGTTGCGAATAATTATTCGCGCGCAGCAAAACAATTTAATAGATATTTTTTGGTGGAAGGTTAATGACCTTCTTGTGTTTGCAGATGTTGCAGACATCAGTCCAACCCAAAAAGTGTCGCCGTATAGTCTTTATCTGATATTTTTTTATCAAATAGCAGAATAGACTTTCAGGCGACCTTTCTTTTGCGGAATTGGACTGCCGCATTTGTATAGGGTCGCTTTTTTTATGCCTAAACGACCTCATTTTATTCAAATCAGTATGAATGCCAGCCAAAAAAACATTGAAAAAACAAATTAAAAAATGAATTGAAGTTAATTTTATTAAAGGAGGAATGTTGTGTAAGTAGCTCCATGCGTTAAAAAAAGCAAACAATAAAGCAGTTAAATTTGATTAAAAAGGAGATTATGTTATGGATGTTAAAGAAGCCGTGAAAGATGTGTTACAAAAAATTAAAAAAGGCGATGTTTTTGACGCCAATGCTATTATTGCTTATGTATTGCAGAAGAGTCCAGCAGTTAGTTTCAGTTTAAGCGTCAATAAAATAAATAAATTTGACGAAGAAAAACTAATTGAGGATTTTGAGAAAAATGGAATGATAGAGAGATTGGAATGCAAGAGTTGGTCGAAAAACATCAATGATGATTTTGCCACTTGTCCAATTTGGAAGAAAAAATCTTAAATTGTAAATGTGTTATCAAAAGTATGAACAAAAATAAAATCTAAGGAGAATAAAAATGAAACAATTAACTTGCGAAATGTGCGGTGGAACAAATTTGATAAAAAAAGATGGGATGTTTGTATGTCAAAGTTGTAATACAAAATATTCAACTGAAGATGCAAAGAAAATGATGGGTGAAGTAGCGGTTCGCATAGAAAGCAGTGTAAAAGTTGTAAATACGGACAAAATATGGAATTTTGTAAAAATGGCTAAAAGCGCTTATGAGGCTCAAAACTATCAAGAAGCAGAAACCTATGCAAATAAAGTTATAGAAATTGATTTTAAGAACTCCTATGCTCATTATTTAAAAGGAAGTTCTATTCTGTATGGTATGGAAGTTACAAAAACTCGGTGTCCTGAAGTAATTAATTACTTCAGCAACGCTATTGACTATTCGCCCAAAGATAACCCAACGCAACATAATGATGCTATTTATAAAGATATAACTTTTATGTCTGGCGGATTAATCCAAATCGCAATAAACGAAATTACACAAGAAGAAACAGGCAGAGATATTGATAATTTAAATAATATTGGCAGCGCTTGGGGTCTTGTTGGCGCAGGGATGAATGCGTTAAACAAAAGCACAAATACTAATGCATTAGCGCAAATGATTGAAATTTTAACAAAATCCGAAGCAACGCTTAAGTTATTGAAAAAAATGAACATCCCTATTGATAAATACGAAAGAGACAGCGCAAATCTACTGTCGCAAGAGAGTAAAAAGTTTTTAGCAAAAAGACTGAAAAATGCCAATAGCGCTCTTGTAGATGAAGCCAAAAAAACTTCTTCGTCAGGCGGATGTTATATAGCCACTTCCATATACAATTCTTACGATTGTCCGCAAGTTTGGGTTTTGCGTCGTTTTAGAGATCATACATTAGAATCTTATTGGTATGGCAAAACTTTTATAAAAATTTACTATTCCATAAGCCCGACCATTGTCAAACTTTTCGGGAAACAAGTTTGGTTTAATAATTTTTTTAAGCCACAACTCAATAAATTAGTTGACAAACTAAAGGACAAAGGCATAGCAGACACCCCTTATAGAGACAAAAATTATTAAGCGCAGGATATAAAAACTCATTTTTGTTTTTATCCTGCAAGTTTGACCCGCAATGACGACAAACAAAGGTTTTTAGAGAGACATCATCGAGGTCGTTTTTTCTACCCAAACGACCTCGCATTGCGCAAACCAATATAGACAAGCGTCTAAAAGTAAAAAATAAAACATAGGAGGATATCATGAAAAATATTTTTTAAATTAGTCGATTAAAAATGTAGAAAAAAATTCATTATTGCTATCGGAATAATTATTCTAAAAATTGATTGGGCTGATAAAACAATCATACAAAAAACATGATGGAGGATTAAAATGAAAAATTCAGTGAAAATTTTTAAAGTTTATACTTTTTTGGCATTTTGTTTAATATCTTTTGTTGGCTGCAATGTTGAAAATGGCGGCGGCGAAAAAATCATGGGAATAGATTTTGCTTATTTAGATAAATTGTTTGCCATGGATCGTAATGACTTAAAATTTGATGTTCCGAATGTGTTTATTGCAGACCGCTCAGGATTTGGCATTAACGAGGATAGAAAAGTAGTTAGAGGCGTAATTGCTGAAATTTCAAAGTTAAAAATAGGCGATGCTTTTGGTCCAAGCGTAGTGTTAGACAATAACAATGAGATTACAGTGTCAGTAATTTATAAATCCAAAAATCTATCTTATACCGATGGCAGTCCTTTATATTTAAATGTAGCTTTTATTTATTGGGATGGGGACAAATACGGCGTAATAACAGTTACACAAAACAAGACAGAGCAAAAGAATTGGCTTAAAAAAACAAAAATAAAACAATAATTGATTGGGATTTGTGATACGGTAAAAAATAGATAAATGTCAAAATTAAAAATAAGGGGGAGTATAAAATGAAAAAGATATGTTTGCAGTTAGTATTGTTGTTTATTGGGGTTTTTGCTTATGCTGATACTTATAATATAAGCAATTGGACGGATTTGAATAATAGATATACCAATGCTTTTTCGGGAGATGTTTTAAATATCAATGGTAATATCTATTTTGGCGGAGATCTTACTAACACTCCTGGTTGGAATAATATTTCAATCAAGGCAATAGGCGCAACGAGAACATTATATGGAGGTGAAAATTATGGATTTGATATAACCAATAAAACCGTAAATTTTGAAAATTTATCATTTAATGGATTTCACAACGCAATAGATATATCAAATTCTACTATCAATTTTTCTGGAAACAATATTGATTTTACTGAAAATGTGGGGTGTGCCATTACTGCTTATATGTCAAGCATAACTTTTACCGCTAAAAATATCCATTTTTTAAATAATACTGACCGTGGGCAGCACCAGTACTATAATTATGTAATTTTCTTAAGAGGCTCAAAAATGAGTTTCATTGATAATAATATAAATTTTACAGAAAATCTTCCTATTTTAGTTACAGACACATCAAAACTTGAATTTATATCTAATAATTCTGACATGAATATCTCTTTTTCAAATAGCGATATACTGCTTAACAGTGCATATTCCTACGGTAATAATCAAATCATATTCAATGCAAATTTAGGCAGACAAATCAATGTCAACAACAGAATGATAATCGAGGATAATGATTATACTTATGGCACTACTGACAAAGTTCAAAAAACTGGCGCAGGCGATTTAGTGTTTAAAAAGAATTCTCAAATAGAAATCGAAATTCATTTTGACATAGACGAAGGCACAGTAAAAATGTTCCCCAACATTTCCTCAATCAATTATTTAACAATCGCCAACGGCGCAACCTATTCAATGGAAAATGAAGAAGTCGGTAAGACTTATATAAACAACAACGCCACTATAAGCGGGGAATTGGTTTTGGATTTGGATTTTAACAATCAGACGGGAGATTCTCTTTATGTCACAGGCTCTTTACAAGTTGTTGCTGGCAGCGTTTTGACGGCGAATTTGCTCAATAGAGGCGCGGTCGGAAAACGGGTAAGAATAGCGCAGGCGGGGACTCTTAATTACGGCGGGTTTGGTTATGATACGAGTTATTTTAATATCGCTACCGATGGAAATTCTTTGGTAGTAGAGTTGATTGCTTTGCCGCCGAGTTTTTGGGATGTTTTTGTCGGTCGTTATCAAAACGCTCAAAATAACGCAAACCTTTCTTTGAGCAAATCTCTTACAGCGGAAAACGACAGTATTGGTTTTGCCGCTCCTGCCAATAACAATATCACAATCAATGGAAACGGCAATGTTTTAGACTCCTCAATAAAATCAGACCTCTATTTTAATTTGAACAATAAAACAATGACATTTAACAATTTGGTTTTGAAAGGTTTTAGGCATATCGGCAATGGCGGCGCGGCGCTAGCGGATAATGCAAATCTCACTTTTTCAGATGTTCACTTTACAAACAATTCCGCAAGCGGTTTAGGCGGCGCGATTTATGCCGCTAATGCTTCTCAAATTTCTATCAAGGCAGATAATAAAGATGTGTCTTTTAGCGGCAATAAAACAAACGGCGCAAATAATGATATTGCCCTCAACAACGCTTCTTTGATTTTAAACGCTTCATCAGATAGAAAAATCACAATGAGCGGTGGAATATCGGGCAGCGGCAATGTCAATAAAAAAGGCGCTGGGACTTTGATTTTTAATAATGGCGCGATAGTAAATTTGCAAGGAACTTTAACCATTGAAAATGGTTTGGTTTTAAATTCTAACGCTAATATCAGCGTAAGCGCTCTCACAATCAACGCAAACGGCAAGTATTCTATGGATAATAATGACGGTATTATGAATGAAACAAAAATAAGCAGCGGAACGCTCGGCGGAACTTACAATATAGAAATAGATTTTGAAAATAATATCGCCGATATTTTGACATTAGACGGCGGAGCATTGAGCATTGGCGGGAAATTAAACATAAATCCTCGCGGCGCCTCTTACGCTAATATAGATAAGACAGTCGCAATAATAAAAACTGAAAACGGAGGCGGTATCAGCGGCAGTTTTTCTTATGATACTAATCATTATGCATTGATTTATGATTCCGCATTGACGCAAGTTAAATTGATTAAGGCTGTTGTTGATTTTTTAAGCGTCCCGAACTTAAATGACAATCAAGAAAAAGTTGCAAACATATTAAATAAAGCGATGAATGACGGCAAACTTTCCGATATAGTAAATCCCATAAGCAATATGGTCGGCTATGACGACTATACCGCCGCAAAAAAGGCTTATGACGCGATAAGCGGCGAGGCATATAGCAAAATTCTATTATTGGGAGCGATAGATAATAATATGAGAGACATTTATTCCCGAGTGAATTTGAATACCGTCAAAGAGACAGGCGAAGATTTGTCTGAAATTTGGGCTGGCGGCGGCATTAAAGGTTTGTCTTTTGCATCTGATAAAAATTCCGATACAGAATTTAAGACAAACGGTTTTGCCGCTCAAATAGGCGATGATATTTTTAATGACGGCGACCATTTTGTAGGCGGTATTTACGCTGGATTTTCTGCCGATAATTTTGAACAAGACGCGACAAAAGGAAGTCTGACAGACATTGCTTTAGGCATTTACGGCGGACATTTTTATGAGAGTATTCGTCTTGGCTGGGCATTAAGCGCAGGTATGCAAAATATCCAAACGGAGCGGGATTTGAGTTTTGCCAATTTAAAGCCAAAAGCAAATTTCAACACTTTTAGCGCAAGATTTGCGGGCGAAATAAAATATATCGCAGACTTTTATGACAATATGAAATTAACTCCCTTTATAGGCGCGCAAGGCGGTTATGTAATAAGCGGCGAGATAGAAGAAAAAGACGGCGGAGACGCCAATTTGCATATAGACGGAGCAAATTATTTTAGATTTTCTCCAACGGCAGGCATCGGCATTGAAAACAGAGAAGGATTTTTTCAATGGTATTTGTATGGTTATTTCGGCTATTTATTAGCAGGCAAAGATACGCCGACAAGCAATGTTTATTTTGCCAATGCCCAAGATTTAGGCAATATGACAATAGGCGGACAAGAGCAAAACGCAATCTTTTTTGGCGGCAATATAGGCGGAGAATTTGTATTAGGCGAGTATTTCTCTCTATACATAAATGCAAATATAGAAAAAGCGGATATTATTACGAGGTATAGGTTTGGCGCGGGGATTAATTTGAAAATTTAACTGTTCGCTTGCATGCTTGGCATTTGTCTCTTGCCGTCATTGCCGAGCGTCTTTGTCGGGAATCCAAGATTAACCGCAAAGCGATTGAACGACAATGATTGTCTGCTAAAAGCGGATTCTCAATAGAGATCGATAAAAACAGAGAGAAAAGAGAAAAGAGAAAAGACGGCAAAGACTATTAAAAAAAGACGCGCTTTGCGAGGAAAATGGATTCCCGATTGAGACATTCGGGAATGACGGAGTTGGTGAGACGATTGGGGATAATGGGAAAAGAAACAACGACAGAGACTGCGGGT
>JAITTG010000115.1 GCA_031287095.1 Candidatus Parendomicrobium reticulitermitis
GCATTCCGTCAACCTTTTAGACTATTAAAATTTGGTCTTATTTTTGGTCTCATTTTTTTCGTTTGAATGCTTTTATATGCCTTTCAATTCCATTGAATTACCTTTGTATCGTCGTAAAACAAAAAAACCGCCCTTTTCGTGAATGAAAAGGACGGCATATACAACTTCGGGGCGACTGGATTTGAACCAGCGACCTCACGGTCCCGAACCGAGCGCTCTAGCCATCTGAGCCACGCCCCGATTTATCAGTTATTATTTTCTCGGTTTTTCCGCTTCTTCTTGGCATTGTATGCAATATCTTCCCCAAGGAATAGCCATAAGTCTTTTAGGAGATATATCTTGTCCGCAGCACTCGCATTTACCGTAAATGCCTTTTTCTATTTTAGCGATAGATTCATCAATTGCCGACATTGTGATTTTGTCGGCGGCGGCTAATTCAAAAAACATTTCTTTATCGGAACTTTGACTCGCCGTATCTATTTCGTCTCCGCTATTTTCATAACCTTTTGCGCCGATTTCCATTTGAACATTTTTGACCTTGTTTAGCAATTCGGCTTTCTTCTGGACAAGAATTTTCTTTAGATTTGCCATATCTTTTTTGTTCATTTTTGTTCTCCTATTAATCTCCTCTTAATTTTTGAGCGGCGGATATTACTTTTTTTAATTTTTATAGTCAATCACACGCATTTAATCATCTAAAATGACACCGAAATAAAAGGTGAAATATAGTTTCGCACCCAAACCATTGTCATTGCGGGCTTGAACCGCAATCTCCCACAAAGTGTTTTTAGAAAAATGACGGAAATTGCGGGTCAAGTCTTATTAGCCGCGCCTTAATGCGTATTTTACCGTCAAAAATGTCCGTACAAGACAAAGCCTATTAGTCGTGTCTTAATGCGTCTATAGGATTTAATAAAGAGGCTTTTCTTGCGGGGAATACTCCGAAAATTAACCCTATCATAACTGAAAAACCGAAAGCCAAAATTATAGAGTATAGCGTTATAGTCGTAGTCCAATCTGCAAGTTTGCTTATAATTATGGAAGCGCCCGCTCCAAATATTATTCCTATAATTCCTCCCGAACAACAAATAAAAATTGATTCTATAATGAACTGAAATAGAATGTCTTTATTATTTGCTCCTACCGCTTTTCTTAATCCGATTTCTTTTGTTCTCTCCGATACCGAAACAAACATAATATTCATAATGCCGATGCCGCCGACAAGCAAACTAATAAAAGCGATAGACCCCAGCAGCAAAGAAAAAGCCTTAGCCATAGAAGATACAGCCTCTTGAATTTCCGCCATGTTCCTCACTTGAACTGCGTCCGTTTGAGTCGGTAAAAATCTATGAGTCAACAAAAGTCTTTGGATAATCGCTTGGCTTACCTCATCCATATCAACCCCCGTCTTTACTTGAACATTTAATAAATTGAAATATCTTGTTCCCGCAAGCCTGTATAAAACTGTGAGCAAAGGCATCATCACTAAATCGTCTTCATCGCGCCAACCGCTTGAGCCTTTTACGGGCATCACGCCTATCACTTGAAAATCCGTTCTATCTATTTTTACATATTCTCCAACGGGATTAAAATTAGGGTCGCCGTAAAGGTTGGTCACAACAGTTCTCCCAAGCAAAACGACTCTTTTTCTTTCTAATTCCTCATCTTTTGAAAACCAACGACCTTTAAACGGAATGATATTTCTAATTTTTTCATACTCAAAACTCGAGCCTTGTATTCTTGTATTGGCATTTTTACCATTTCCTACAACTTGAGCTCTGCCGCTGATAATTCCCGCGACTCCTTCAATGCCTGCGACATTAGCCTGCAAATCGTCAATATCCTCATAAATCAATCTAAGGCGCGCGCCGCTCTCAGACGCTATGCCGCCTCTTTGAGATGCGCCCGGCTGAACAGTCAAAAGATTAGAGCCAAGACTTTCAACTTGCTCTTGCACCGATTTTTGCGCTCCTTTACCGACGGCAAGCATAGCAATTAAACTCGCTACGCCTATCATCACTCCCAAAATGGAAAGTATAGAACGAATTTTGTTTGAACGCAAAGAACTTACAGCTTGTATAAAATAATCTTTGATTCTTGAGACAGAAAAAGATTTTTTCTTTAGTATATGCGCATTGTCGGCATTGTCATTTTGAGCCGCAAGTTTTTTGTTTTCATCGGAAACTATAAGACCGTCTTGTAATTTTATTATGCGCGTGGCATAAGAAGCGAGGTCGGACTCGTGCGTGACCATAATCACAGTGATGCCCGATTCATTTAGATTTTTTAATATCTGTATTATTTCTTGCGTGGATTTTGTATCAAGATTTCCTGTAGGTTCGTCGGCAAATAAAACGAGAGGGTTATTGACAAGCGCTCTCGCTATGGCGACTCTTTGCTGTTGTCCGCCGGAAAGTTCATTGGGGCGATGCTCCATTCTATCCGATAATCCCACAAGTTTTAAAAGTTTTTCCGGAAGGCGCATATCCGCATCATCTTTTGAATTGGAATATATCAGCGGCAAAGCCACATTTTTATAAGCGCTGATTCTGCTTAAAAGATTAAATTGTTGAAAAACAAAACCTAAATATCTATTTCTCAAAGAAGCGAGTTCATCATCGCTATATTTTGAAACTTCAATTCCAGCAAGTTTAAAAGACCCGCTGCTGCACTTATCGAGCAAGCCCAAGATATTTAAAAGCGTGGACTTGCCGCTGCCGGATTGCCCCATGATAATGACAAATTCACCGCGCTTGATAGTCAAATCAATCCCAAAAAGCACAGGCACTTCCAATTTTTCTAATTGATAAGTTTTCTTTATGTTTTTCAATTCTATTACATTCATTTTAACTCCCGCGCCGCAACGACGGCAATTTATTTATCATTTTCTTTTTGCGCCCATAGTATTAGTTTATTATTCGCTTTGTAATAAATTTTGGAATTGACTTCTTCTATTTTGCCATACTTGTATCGGCTATTGCATAGATAATATTCAAAAAAATGTCTGAAATCATCAAGAACTTTTTCAGGCAATGGGCTTTTTGTAATTTTAGTAGATATTGCATTTGGAGTTATTTCTGGATTTCTGATTTCTATTTGCATTTGAAATAGTTCTATCCCGAAATCATTTAATACAATTATCCTATATTTAGTTTTATTGTCCGCCGTATTGTATTGCGCGGCTATCGCTCTAAACGGGAGATTCTCACGATAGACGCCGTTTAACATAATCGGACTTCCTTGAACATTTTCTTGCATTATGGGTTGAAGTTTAGCATTATAGCGATAGCGCAAAATATAATTTGACGGAACACAAGACGATAACAAAAATAAAATTGTCCATATTGGGAATAATTTTTTCACATTAAATATCCTTTGTAGGAGATTGCAGGTCTTGTCCATAAGGTTTTAGAAATGAGGGAATGACGAAAATACTTATCAGTATAGTTGAAAGTATGCCTACAAAAACTATGAAACCGATATTAAATAAAACTTTGTGTTGGGCAATCATAAGAGACCCGAATCCTATCAGCGTTGATAGAGCGGCTAAAAATACCGCTTTCGTCGGATGCAAATCTTTACTGCCTGCGCTTTGAAAAGTCATAAAAATACCATAATCTATACCGAGCCCCGCTATCAACGGAATAACAAAAAGACCAAAAAGATTTATTTCTACTTGCAGTATTGCCGCTATTATAAAAAGAATTCCGATAGAGCATAACGGCGCTAAAATAGCGATAAAAGCGAGTTTGATTTTTTTGAAAACCAAAATTAAAACTATGAAAGATAATATAAAAATAGCGGGAACAATAATAGCAAATCTTGTCAAAACGGATTTTGCCGCTTTTTCTTGTATGGAGATATTAGATATTGAAAAAGTTTTGACCATTCTATTGGTTTTTAGTTTAGCGTCTATCGGGATTATATTTACGAAAGCATATTCGCCGTCATATTCTATTATTGGATTGTATATTGAAGTCAAATCAAAACTATCGTTTTTAAAGTTTGGATTTTTGAGGAAATCAAAAAAATCTTTAAAAATGGCGGAGTCAAGAGAGTATTTTTTTAAAACGGCGTTCAAAGAATCTGCGATATAGGGCATTCTCGGCTGCCAAAAGTTTTCCCATTGGATTTTATTGTTTTCTTTTGTTTTGTCAGACGGGAAAAGAAAAGACATTGATAGCGCATTGTTGTTTTGTTTTGAAATAATTTCATTGTTTCTTAAAACCTCGTCTATGGTTTTGCCAAAAACAAAGAATAATTGATTTTTTGTATAAGCATTGCCTATTAAGGCGGCAAAGTTATTTTGGTCTATTGCAAGTTGTTTGGTATTTGTGTTTAAAGATTCAAAATCTAAATTGATTTTGACAAAAGGCGCGCTTGCTATTGCGGATATAAAAATTATTATCACGACGATTAAGGCTTTAAAGCGCTTTCCTCTTGCGTCATTGCGGGTTTGACCAGCAACAATTTCATCTTTTGACGGAGATTGCGGGACAAGTCCGCAATAACGACGGTCAAACCCGTAATGATTACAATCAAGCCTGCAATGACGACAAAAACGAGGAAACCAATCGAAATTAAATTTGACTTCCGGCATTTGTTTATTATCAAAAATAAATGGAGCGGCAAATAAAGCGCACAGCGAAGCAAAAACTAACCCTGATACGCAAAATATAGACACTTGTTTTAAAATCTCAATCCCAGAAAACAATAAAAGCAAAAACATCAATATTGAAGTCCCAGCGCTTGCAAGTATGGGTTTAATCATTTTTCTCGCTATTTCTATATTGCCGCCTGTTTTTGCGCTTTTTAATGCAAAGAACATATATAAAGAATAATCCACAGACAAGCCCATTACCACAGAACCAAAACCCATTGTAATACCCGATATATTTTTAAATACGGCATTTGTTATCACGGCGGCAAAAAGTATTGAGGCAAATGGGACAAGATAAATAAAAACCGCTTTCTTTGAACGCAAAAAAACTAAAAACATAACCGTCGTTAAAACAATAGAAATAAGTGAAATTTTCGCTATGTCCGACATTATTATTCGGAAATTCTCGCTTGTTACCCGAGGCGCGCCTATATAAAAAATTTCAACAGTTTTAGGTAAGACTTCTTTTAATTTTTTGAACTCAACGCCGATTTGTTGGGCAAATAATATGTTTAGAAAACTTTTGTGATAATCAAAAATTAAAAGGATTGTTTTTAAGTCTTTTGAAGTTATGAAACCATTGTGAATATCAAAGTTCTTACTTATATTTAAGACTTGTAATTTTTGAACAAAAATGGGCAGTAAATTCAATGGGTCTGCTATTATAATGTTTTGTTTGAATTGCCCTTGCGGCAAAAACAATTCCGCTATATTAGCGTCAATTTTGGGTTTGATACTTTGGAGTTCGTTTGCAATCTCATTTTCAAGACTTTTATCCCAAAGATTTGGAATATAGCGGTAATAAGAAAGTAAAAAATCAGAATCTATGGGCGGAGTATTAAACGATCCTCTTGTTTTTAGACCATTTGAAAGATTTTCAACGGCAATTTTTGCCGCCTCAAAAGAATCTTGTTCATTATCGCCGCGGACTATCACAAAAACTTTATTTGATAATGGAGATTTTTGAAAAAGAGACAACTCTTTTGACAGAGCGTCTGGAAGCATTTGAGAGAAGTCTTGTTTGAAATTTATTTGAAAAAATAGAAAAACAAGAAATATAACAAAGACAAACCATAAGCCTGCGAATAATTTTTTGCGAACGGCAATAAAATTAAATATTGAATACATTGGCGGGCAACTTTTGATTTATTTTTATATTTGCGAATGTGATGATTGTTTTGTCCGTATTTTTATAGATTATTTCCACTCTTTCAACCGCTATTTCTTTTTTAGAAAGGAAAATCTGGATTTTGTCTATTATTTGCTTGTCGGAATCGTTTTTTGGGGATAGAACAATACTGTCTTTATCTGTTGAAAGGATTTTTATATTGTAAAGTTCTTCTATAATTTTCATATCCATACTGACAAACATATTGAGGTAATCTGCGGCTTTTGCCTCTTGACGGTTAGTAATATCTTTGACGATTTTTTTGTTTTGAGCGTCATATTGTATTAGATGCGTTTTGTTATTTGCATTGACGAAAGCGTATTTTATAGGCGAGAGATATTCCCATCTTAAATGATTAGGCTTTTGAAAATAGATTTTGCCTGCGCTGACAAAAGGTTTTTGGGATATTTGCACAGTCCTTTCCGCTTTAAAGTCCGCCTCTATACTTGATACTACCGCAAAGCGGGCAAAAACTTCAAAAGGCTCAGCCGTATAAGCGTTTATGGATACAAAAAGAATGATTAAAAAAAGCAAAACTTTTTTCATTTAATATCTCCGTCAGAAAGTTCATAAATTCTAATCTCGCCTTGGGCAAATAGAAAACCTTTATCTGAATAGAGTTTGGCGTTTATAAAATGCAGTTTTCCTATCTCGTCAAATTTATGCACTTCGCATATTATTCTATCGTTTTCTTTAGCGCCGCCGTAAAAAGAAAAATCTCTGACAGCCGCCAAAAAACCTTTGGCGCTTTTGAGATTTTTTTGTTTCTTTTGATAAATGTCCACAGCGGCAAAAGATTGAGCGGCTATCTCTACAAAAGCCGCGCGGCAAAAAGTTCCATCGGAATTTAAAAAGATATTATCTTTCCTTATTGTAAAAGCCGTAGAACCTGTTTCTTCGGTTTCAGACAAAATCTCATCAACCAGCAACATCGGCGGCTGATGAGACATATTGTCTTTTAAAATAAACTCGCTGTATTTGTTTTTATCATTCATTTGAATTTCGCATTGCATTGATATTAGCGTTTGCGTCTCTGATTAAGTTTTCAAGCCATCTTATATAACTTGAATGAATCACATTTTTCTGCTCATTATACCGTAATCCATCGCTGTCCTTATAAGATATTGAATAACCGTTATTATTATAAACGATAGAAACGGTTAAAGAATATTTTGACGACTTTAAAACAGCCTCTATTTGCCCGTCGTGAATCTCTGATGCTTCCCATTTTCTCTGCGCGCATGCCTCTAAAAGCGCTTTACGGACTATGCTTACATCTTTAATATAGAATGTTTCTCTATATGTCTTTGCCTCAACCAACTTAGCCGCAAAAGCGGCATCTGTAAAAAATGCTATCGCTAACAATATTGCTCCTGCCAATGCTATTTTTTTCATTTTGAGCCTCCATTATAACCGATTTGACTAAAATACTTCTCTGCAAAATTCTTGGATTAAATGATTGGCTAAACCCTCGGCGCTTTGGCTTGTAAATGTCATTGAGCGCCCTCTAACGGTGAGATTTCTGTTGACAAGTTCTTTTCCAGCCGCATCATAAACTATAACATTGATTTCTACTTTAGTAGGAATTCCGCTCCAAGCGGCATTTCTAGGTTCCCAATAAAGTATAGTAGGTTTAACTATATAATAGGCTTTGGCTTGTTTTGCCTCGCCCATAAAATCGTCTTGACTTCCAGTGATTACTTTTGAAGCGTGTATTCTGATATTTGCCATAAAATTATTTTGGACGCTTGCGCCTGAGCCATTATAAACCCTGCCGTCAAAAGTTCCATCCGTAGTCTTTGCAATAAAAATCACTTGATTGCCTTGAAGTTTGGCTGTCATTTGAACATTGTCAATCTTTGCCACTTTTGTTGAACAACTCACAGCAAATACCATAAAAACAAAACTACATACTGCTAAAACTAACTTTTCTTTCATTTTAAGTTTCCTCCTATTATTCTACTTATACAAGAAAAAAAGGCTTTTTAGCCGTTTCTTGCCGTCAAATTTATCTATATGGAACGGCGGGATTATACTAAAAAAAGGAAGTAATGACATTATAACGACAACGACTTATCGCTCGGATTTGTATTTCGTAAGAGCAAACCATTATTTATCCGCCGTTTTCTGTTTGTGTTTTACATTTCGTAAATGAAAAAAGCGAATCACAGATAATTTCTAATCCGTGATTCGCTTTTTTTGAAAAGCCGCTTACTAAATCGTAATGACAGGTTTTATTAAATCTTTTGGTTTGTCTTTCATCAATAGCAAACCTTTTTCTATGTTCTCAAAACCTTTAAATCTGTGAGTTAGAAGAGGATTGACATCCAATTTCTTATATTTCATAAGATTGGAAAGATATTCCATATTTTTTCTGCCGCCAGGCATTAAACCGCCTACCACTCTAATATGACCCATTCCAAGCCCCCAAGCCACGCGGGGAATTTTAATGTAATCGCCGCTGCCGAGATAATTTATGTTAGAAACTATGCCCCCAGGACGGACAACATTAACGGCTTCTTCAAAAGTATCTACTGTTCCGCCGGCAATAATCACTTTATCTACGCCTTTGCCTTTCGTTAAATCTTTTACTTGAGTCGCTATATCGCCGTTTTTATAACTAATAATGTCTGTCGCGCCGTAACCTTTTGCCGCTTTAGCGCAAATTTCTCTTGAACCTACAGCAATAATTCTTGCCGCGCCTCTATGATTTGCTCCAGCTACAGCCATCAATCCCACAGGACCGATGCCTATAACTAAAACCGTTTCGCCAAAAGCCACTTCGGCAAGGTCGGCTCCATGAAAACCTGTCGGAACCATATCTGAAAGCATAGCGCCTTCTTCAATAGTAATTTCAGGCGGCAAAATAGCGATATTTCCATCCGCTTCATTAACATGAATAAAATCTGCAAATACTCCATCTTTTGCATTTGAAAATTTCCAACCGTTTAACATTCCGTTAGAATGCTGAGAAAAGCCGTTTTGAGATTCAACCGCTTCCCAATCAGGAGTGATAGCGGGAATAATAACTTTATCGCCGGGTTTAAAATCTTTTACCAAATTCCCTACTTCTACAACTTCGCCGACTCCCTCATGTCCTAAAATAAGATTATGTCTATCTCCCAGCGCGCCTTCATAAACCGTATGAACATCCGAAGTGCACGGAGAAATTGCCAACGGACGCAAAAGAGCGTCCATAGGTCCGACAGCGGGCTTTTCTTTTTCAATCCAGCCAACCTTGTTAAGTCCTAACATTGCAAAACCTTTCATTTTGAGCCTCCTTTTATTTTTACGGATATAAAATCCGCTTTTGTCATTCAATATTTTCTAATGAACTTAAGTTATTATTACATTATAAAAAACAAAAAGGCAAGTCAGTCAGACAATTACCGCCTATGGGTTTAAATTACAATCTCCGTCATTTGCCTAAAAATGCCTCACGGGGAGATTACGGGTCAAGCCTGCAGGCGATGGATAGGCTTTAGAGTTGAGAAATTATTATACTTTTTACATATTGAGCCATTCTTAAAGCGCCTGCTTCTACGGTTGTCCATTGTTTTGGGGAGATTGGAGCGAGCTGAATATATTTAATAGGGGCTTGTTTGGGAAGATATTTTCCGGGAGGCAGCATCTCTTCTAAACCTTTTATGACAAAAGGGATTATATCGGCTCCTGTTTCTATGGATATTTTGAAAGCAAGGGAACGAAATCTTCCGATTTCTTTTTTTCTTGTGCCTTCTGGAAAAATTCCTATATGTAAATTTTGAGCAAACTTGTCTTGAACTTCTTTGATGATTTCTTCTGATGTTTTATTGTCAGAATTTATATAACCCGCTTTTTTGATGAATTTGCCGTAAAAAGGGATTTTAAATGGCCAGCCTTTTGCTATACAGACTAAATTTTTTATTCCGAAATCAAAGAATACAAAAGTGTCATAGGTACAAGGGTGATTTGCTATTAAGATTGACGGTTTTTGCGGCGCGGATTTTTTAATGATTTTTTTGTTGAAGCCCGAAGCCGCGCAGATGGCAAATTGTATAGCCTTGCCTTGAATGTATAAAAAATTTCTCACTTGATTTTGTCTAAACCCGCTTATGAAAAAATATACATAAACAAAAGGCGCGGGGAGAGCAAGCCATAAAATTACAGCGCTCAAAAAAGGAAAAGCATAAATTTTTTTTAAAACATTAACCATTTTCTTTTACTAAGTTTTCAATGTAATTATAGAGGTCGTTTAAAGTCATGATTTTACCTACTTCATAGTTCTTTCTGATTTTGACTTTAAAAGCCTGCTCCAATACCACCACCATATCAACGGCGTCAAGCGAATCTAAACCCAAATCGGCAAAAAAATTTGCATCAGGCTTCATACTTTCAGGTTTTAATTCAAACTCTTTCATCAAAGAATCGTTGACTGTTTTGATAATTTCTTCTCTTGTCATCATTGTTTAAATCTCCTTACTATTAAAGAACAATTTGTTCCGCCGAGCGCGAAACTATTCTTTATAAATGTGTTTATTTTTAACTCTTTTACTCCGCTGAAATGTTTGACGGACGCCGCTTGCTCGTCTATATTGTCCAAATTTAAAGTTCCTGATATTTTTTCTCTTTTCATCATATCAAGCATGGATATAAGCTCAAGAGCGCCGCTTGCCGCCATAGTGTGTCCTATATGTCCTTTGAGGCTGTTTGTCCAAACTTCGCCGCCGAAAATGTCAAAAACCGCTTTGCTCTCTTCTATGTCTCCAGCGACTGTGCTTGTGGCATGAGCGTTTATGAAATCTATTTCTTGCGCGGAAACATTGGCGTTTTTTAAAGCGATTTGCATACACCGGCTTATACATTCTTTTGAGGGATGCGATATGCTTTTTGTCTCAGTATTAGTTCCAAAACCTAAAATCTCTCCATAGATTTGAGCGTTTCTTTTTAACGCGCTGTCTAAAGTTTCAAGTAAAACAATCCCCGCTCCTTCGCTGCAAACTATGCCGCATCTTTTAGAATCAAACGGGCGCGAGGCTTTATCCGGATTATCATTAAATTGATTGCTTGCCGCATTCATAATAGCAAAACAACCAGTCATCATAGGATGATATTCGTCAGTTCCGCCGCATAAGGCTTTATCTATAAAACCCGCTTTGACGGCGAGATAGCCAAGACCTATATTCATAAGACCCGTCGCGCAAGCGGCGCTTACGCCCAAACCTAAACCGTTCAAATCAAAGGCTTGAGCCATATTTGCCAAAGGAGAATGATTCATCACCTGAAAAATCACAGTTGTTTTTATCGTGTCAAATTCTTGTTTTTTAAATTTTTCTGAAAAATCAAGCCAAGTCTGCATACTGCTTATTGTAGAACCTATAAAAAGAGAAACGCCGCCGGGAACTTTTTTAAAACCAGCCGTATCTAAAGCCTCTTGGATTGCCCCATAAGCAAAAAGAGACATTTTAGACATTGAACGCCTAAAATGGCGGGGTATATATGAAAAATCAATTTCTGGAACTGTTGACGAGACAAGACTTGTTAAATCTTGTATATGCGCCAATTCTTCATTAAATTTAACGCTGCTTTTTTGCGCCAAGATATTGTCCGTAAGCAAAGAAACGCCCGCGCCATAAGGCGAGATTGAGCCGCAGCCTGTAATCACAATTCTATTTTTATTATCAAGCATTTTTATTCTCCGCTCGGCTAACAATTTTATCAAGCAAGAAAGATGAAATCATCGCTCCTATAAGACCCGGAGATATCGTCGCCTGCCCTACTAAAAATAAACCGCCGACTTTTGTAATGGGTAAAAGATTTGCGCCGTCTGCCGCATGCATTATGCCGTAACTGCCGTAATAATTTACAAAGCGTTTTTGAGTTCTTGGAGTCGCAATGCCTAAAAATTCAATTTGGTCCAAAAGTTCAGGCTTTCTCTTTTTTATTTCATCTTTTATCTGTTGAGATATTTCTTTTTTCTTTTGCTCGTATTCGCTTTGAGATATATTCCAAAGTTTCTCGGCAGAATCAACAGCCATCACTGCGCAAACGGTCTGAGGATTAGCGTTTGAAAAATTGACATAATATGCGTTTTTATGGTCTTTTTTAAAACTATCTTCCGTCAAAAATCCCATATTATTTGTATCTATTCTAACGCCGTCTTTTACTTTTCCATAGAGAATAAAAAAGCCGTCCGTTTCAGGCAAGGCTTGAATTCGACGCACATTTTTTTCCCTATAAGTTTCAGGCGGCGCGATTTTTAAAAATTCTTTAGGATGTATGGAAGATATGCAAATATCGCAAAGAATTTGCGAGCCGTCGGAAAATGTCAATTTTTTTTTGTCTTTTTCAACTTCTATCTTAATAACTTTTTTATTGCAGAAAACGGAAATTCCGCTATTATCCATAACTCTTTTAAATTCTTTTACAAGCGCCGCGCCGCCGCCTTTTATTTTCCAAACTGTTTCAAACATTATGCCGCTGCAGCAACAGTGCAAAACAAAAGACGCTTTTGACGGCGGAACTCCGTATAACACCGATGAAAAAGATAATAGCGATTTGATTTCCTCGTCATTAAAACAATTATTTAAAACTTCGCTAAGGGTAATCTTATCATCTAAAAAACAAAAGAATTCTTCATTTTTATATTTCCTTTTATGAAAATTTAAAAAAGGGATTTTAGATAATTGGTCATATACCAAATTAAGATATTTCTTTATTCCTTCTTTTTCATAAGGAAAGAATTCTATAAGCCTTTGCTCAAACAGATTCCTGCCGAATGGAAATTTAAAAAGCCGACCTGATTTAAGCAAATATGCGTCGTCATATCCGTCTTGAGAGCATAATTCTACGGGTATATTTAAACCCAATTCTTTAAAGAGCAAACCGCCTATTTCATCTTTACCCAAAACTCCTGAATAGTGAAATCCTGATTCTATGTGGACTCCGCCTCTGTCAAAACCTGAAAATAAAGGAGCAATATGGGGGGCTTGCTCAAACACTGCAACTCTCTTACCTTTTTTTGCAAAAAGCAAAGATGAAGTCATACCAGATATGCCGCTTCCTATTACCGCAGCATCATAATTTTGCATAGCCATTACGCGCCGAGTCCTCCGCTTATTTGAAAAACTTGTCCTGTTATATATTGGCATTTCTCGCTTGCAAGAAATGCCGCCATTTCCGCCACATCTTCCGGTTTTCCTGTTCTGCCCAAAGGAATGTTTTTTATTATTTCTTCCATAGGCAGCCCTTCAAGCATTTCTGTGCCTATAAAACCCGGAGCAATTGCATTCACCAAGATATTTCTTTTTGCCGTTTCTACGGCAAGGGATTTTGTCGCGCCGATAAGACCAGCCTTTGCGGCGGAATAATTTGCTTGCCCGGGAACGCCCAATACGGCGGACATTGAAGTTATATTTATTATGCGCCCTTTTCTATTTCTCAACATAAAAGGCAAAACGGTTTTTGTTATATTGAAATATCCGTCAAGAGCGACTGATAAAACAGATTTCCATTCTTCTTCTTTCATCCAAACAAGCAAAGCGTCTTTGCGAAACCCCGCATTATTGACCACGCAAAAAGGAATTTCTTTTTCTAATAGAGGCGACAAAGCGTTTTCAACCGCTTCGGCGTCCGCCACATCAAATTTTAGGAGTTTGCATTTGCGTCCGAGTTGTTCAATTTCATTTTTCATTTTTTGAGCGTATTCGTCATTAGAACGGTAATTAGCCCAAATATCAAAACCGTCCCTTGCCAAAGTTTTAGCGCAAACCGCGCCTATGCCTCTGCTTGCTCCCGTTATCAACGCTATTTTATTGTCCATTTTTATACCCTCAAACATTCAATAAGAGTGTATTCGCACCGTCCTATATTATCGTGAATTTTTGAAACTTTTAAACCTGATTGCTGGACGCATTTTTCCATATCGTCAAATTTATATATCTTGCTATTGCCGTTAGCTATGGCTGTAAAATATAGAGAAGTGTGAGTAAGAGATAGTTTTGCCGCTTCAAATCTTTGCTTGTCCCAGAAAGGTTCTAAAATGTAAAGAGCGCAATTTTTGTCCATTCCCGCCGAGGCTTTTTTTAATATGCTTATTATCTGCTCTTTAGAAAAACAATCTAAAAACTGGCTCATTAAAATTGCATCAGGTTCTTTTGGAAAAACTGTTTTTTCATCAAGAACATTTATGGGATAGAGTTCAAAGTTGTTTTCATTAAACCCATTTGCCTTAAGATTAGCGTCAGCCTTTTTTAATTGTTGAGGCAAATCAAGCAAAATGATTTTTCCATCATATCCAGTCTTTAAAAGACATATTTCAAATTTAGCGGTATTGCAGCCTATGTCAAAAATTCTTTTGGGCTTTTTGCCTATAATAATTTTTATAGTATCTTCAAAAGCGTTGTCAGAATAGAAATGGTCAAAGGCAAGCCAACTTTTTTGAACTTGAGGCGGCAATTGAGATAATCCCTCATATACAGTAGTCCAATCGCCAAAAATTCTTAAACCTTCCGGTTTGCCGCTTAAAAATGAATCTTGTAAATAAAATACGCCCTGATAACACACATCATGGACAAAATCCATATTTATGCGGGTCATATCGTCATATAAAAAAGTTTGAGCGATTTTTGTTGAATATACCCGTCCGTTTTCCATTGTTAATAAATTCACATTCACAGCGACATCAATTAAAGTTTCAACGGCATAATCGCTTAAATTAGTTTTTTTTTTGAGTTCGTCAGCGTTTATTCCATCTTTACCTGAATCGTCAACGGCCTTTAAAAGTCCGCCATTTAACATTGTCCTTATAGCCTGAAATGTTAAAGGAGCAAAAACCATCTTTTGCGCTATTGATTTTGCTTCTACCATTTTCATTTATTTGCCTTTGGCGGCTTGGTCTTCCACCGTCTGTGAAACCAAAACCATTGCTCGGGATTTTCTCTTATCACTTCTTCAAGCCTTTGATAATATATCATATTGATAGTTTTTATGTCTTCGTCCGTATTGCCGGTATTTGGAACAATCAAATCTTGAATTTTCATCTTCATACTTCCATCTTTTTGCGGAACTCCAAAAGCCGTAATAATGGGACTTCCGGCGGCTATAGCAAAAAATGCAGGACCTTTGGGCGTTGAAGCGGACTTGCCGAAAAATGGAAGAAAAATTCCATCGCGCCCCGCGTCTTGATCTGCGAGAATTGCAAGAACTTGATTTTTTCTAAGCGCCTTTACTATACCTCTAAAAGATATTTTATCGTCTCTTTGAAATCCAATAACATTAAACCCTTCTTTCATCCTAAACTCATTCATCATTCTATCCACAAAATTATTGGATTGTTTAGCGACGATAAGAGCGACGGGGTATTTTTTAGCAAAAGCCAAAGCGGATAATTCCCAATTTCCAAAATGCGCCGACATTAAAACCAAGCCTTTATTTTTGCTCATAGCATTTTCTATCAATTCTTTGTCATATATGAGCATTTTTTCTATTTTTTCATCGGGCATTTTTGATATAAAGAACATATCTATAAGGATAGAAAAGAAATTTTTGTAAGTTGCTTTTGATATTTTTTCTATTTCTTTTTTACTTTTTTGAGGGAAAGCAATAGTCAGCCCCTCTGTCACTTCTTTTTTTCTTAATGGAATAAAACTATATGTTAAAACTGCCGCAATGCGCCCCAAAAATTGAGCGAGAGGTCTATGCAATATAATCATTACAAGCATCAATAGTTTTAAACCTATATATTCCGCATAATTTTGGAACTCTGTTCTATTAGACATTGGGCGCCTTTATAAAACACTAACCGACTTAATATTGCCGCCGCCTGCGCGTCAAGCCCGCAATAACGACAAGCGGTAAAAAACATCAAATCAATCGGCATTTTCTTATTTTTTATTTGTATCGTCTTGAACAAATAGCCCCGCAAGAAAACTCTTTTTAAAATCTATAGCCTTATACGGGCACATCTCATGACAGCAAAAACAACTTATACACTTTTTATCATCCACTTGCGGAAATTTGTCTATACTTGCGCTTATAGCCTTTGCCGGACAAGAATTAGCGCATAAAAAACATTTGACGCAAATTTGTTTATTTATCGACGGTCTTATCCATAAAAGTTTCCCGAGCGTTTTGACTATGATAGGGGGAATAGAATCTAAAATTCTTGATTTAGGAAACTTTAAATTTGCCAAATCAAAATCTTTTATATCGTTTCCAAGCATTTCAATATCTGCAAGGCTGTTTTTTGTAATACCCAAATTTTTTAGAATGTAATTTTTAGATATATCATATCCAAGAGCCGCCATAAGATAAGCGTCAAGAAAGGGAGTATCTTTCGACGCCGCTATTATATTCATTTGTCTCGGCTCGCCCGCGCTTGGACCATTGCCTTCCATGCCCCAAACTCCGTCAACAAGAGTAAAACGAATTTTGTTTTTCAAGAATAGATATATATTTGTTAAAAGAGATGCAAAATCTTTATTTTTTGAAGCGTATTTATGATATTCAACTTTTAAAAGTCCAGGGACGCATCCATAAAAATTTTTTATACCGCAAGTAAAAGACATAAGAGAATGAGTTTTTAATTTAGGTAAATTGATAATACCGTCGCAATCTATCGCCGCTTTTGAAAATGTAACCTGCTTTATATTTTTATCGCCTATATCAAAACTTTGCGCGCCAACCGCTTCAAATTGAACGAGTTCTGCATTTTCCTCTTTGCATACTTGCCGCATTTGAGTGATTTCCCAAAGATTTTCAATGTCTCTAACCGCTCCGCCGGGACTGTCGCCTACTATCGGGAACGCTCCGGCTTTTTTGACCAATCTAATTGCCGCTCTTACAATTTCAGGATGAGTTGTAATCGCTTTTTGAGGCTCTTTTGGCGCCAATAGATTCGGTTTTATTAAAATTTTCTCATTTGGTTTAACAAAAGACGATATATCGCCTATTAAATCTATCGCTTTATTAACGGATTCTTCGGCATCTTTATAATCTGCGCATTTGATGAGACTTATTTTTTTATCCATATAGCCTCTTTAAAAATCTATTTTTGCATTTCGTAATGGGGCGGCAAACAATTTATGCCGAATTTTCTTCTCTATTCATTCGGACGGAGATAATTTTAGAAATTCCTTTTTCTTCCATAGTCACACCGTAAAGAATATCCGCCATTTCCATAGTTCTCTTATTGTGAGTGGCGATTAAAAATTGAGTGTCTTTTGAAAAATCTTTTATCATCGCTATATATCTTCCTATATTCGCGTCGTCTAAAGGCGCGTCAACTTCGTCTAAAATGCAAAATGGAGAAGGTTTGACCATAAAAAATGCAAACAAAAGAGCGACAGCCGTCAAAGCCTTTTCTCCGCCTGAATATAATGAGATATTTTGCAATTTCTTTCCGGGAGGCTGGGCAAAAATGTCTATACCGCTTTCCAATAAATCATTGTCGTCAACAAGACGCAAATCCGCTTCGCCGCCGCCAAAGAGAGTTCTATAAAGATTTCTAAAATGTCCTCTGACTATGTCAAAAGTTTTTTGAAAATTTTCCAAAGTCAAAGAATTGATTTTTTGTATCGCCTCTTGCAAATCTCCCTTTGCTTTTAATAAATCTTGCTGCTGGGCAAGCAAGAATGCGTATCGCTGTTCTAATTGATCGTATTCTTCTTGAGCGGCCATATTGATTGCTCCAAGCGCTTCTATTTTTCTCTTCAATTTATTCATCTCTTCTCTATCGACTTCTACGGATTTGAATTCTTCTTTTATGTCTTCGTAATTCTTTTCATAATCGTCTTTTAGACGACTATAGAGATTTGTTCTTTGAAATTCAAAATTTTTAAGGTCAATTTGCATTGCGCTGACTTGATTATTTAATTCATCATTGATTGTTCTCAAATTATCGTATTCGTCGTTTTTAGAATCTATTGAGTCTTGAAACGCTTGCTTTTCATTTAAAATCGCCTGAATTTGAGATTCAATTTCCGCTCTTTTCTCGTGCAAATCTTGAATTTTTTTGACTTCCAACTCATTTGCGGTCAATAGTTCTGATAATTTATTTTCATTTGCGCTATGCCTATTTTTGGCATTATCTATTTGCTGACGGATATTTGTTATGTTTTCTTGAATATATTCCTGTCCTCTTTGCTTATTGCTAAGTTGAGTAGATTTTATATCCCAAGCGCTTCTTGCGGACATTAAAGAGGCGTTTAATTCGTCTTCTTGCGCTGCAGACTGAGCCAAATTATCTTCCACGCTTTGCAATTCTTGAGATAGAGAAGCCTCTTGATTCGATATGACGACAAGCCGCTCGTCAAAATCCGCCAACTGAGCGTTGATTTCTTCCAATTGCTTTTTTCTCGCTTCAATTTCTTCTTTGTGTTTATCTATTTCGTCCAAAGAAGATTTTATATCGACATTCTTTTCTTCTATCAAAGAATTGCGGTTTTCTATTTGATAATTGAGTTTTACGGCTTCATTATTTAGATTTTCTTTTTCTAATCTCAATTCAATCTGCTCATTTTCGGCAGAATCCATTTCAACTTGCAAGACTTCTATATTGTTTTTTAAAACTTCGCTATTATCTTGAAGTTTTTTAATTTTCTCTTCTATCAACACAGGCTTTTCAAAAACATTTTTCCCGCCGCCTTGCACAATAGCGCCGTTATAAACTTTGTTTCCAGACACGATAGAATCCGAGCAAATAAACTTTACTATGTTTTCATCGGAAGAATTAAAATGCAGGATTTTTATGAGTTCAGTCGCGCCTGATGGAAGACCTAAAACGGAGGCAGGGCGGCTATTTACTTTATCTGCGACGATAAAAGAAAGTCTTGGCAAACTATTTTCTTCAAGAAAAGACACCGCTTTTTCTGCGTCGGATATATTGGCGCAAATTAAATAATTGAGTTTATCGCCGAAAGACGATGCGATTAAATCTTCTTTATCCGCATCAGCGCTTATTAAACTGCTTACAGGACCTCTTGCTATTCCGAGATTTAATACCGCTCTTATGGACGAGCGGATAGGGTCGCTTTGGTCAAATTCTTTAAGAGTGAAAATTCTTGTTTCATTTGAAGCTAAATCCTCTTTAAGAGAAGATAATTTTTCTCTTAATTCGTCCACTCTCTTTTCATTTTCAGAAATTTTATTGTCAAAACTTTCTTTTTGGGATTTATGAGACTCAAGTTTTTCTTTTGCCGAATTTATTTCATTTTTGAGCGCTTCAATTTCATTGTTTGTAGGCTCTATTTCATTTTGGCGGGACAAAAGCATTCTCTCAAAAGAGGCTATTTCAACGGTCAAATGAATTTGTCTTTCCGAGTCTTGCGCCTTTGAATTGATTAGAGCGTCTTTTTGATTTGACAAATCTTCAATTTGAGAAAGCAAGGACTCTTCATTGTTTTGATTTGTAAGAATTGTATTTTTCAAAATTTCCAAACTCTGTTCTTTTTGTCTGAATTCTTTTTCCAAATTCTCAACTTCAACGGGTAAAGTATTATCGCCGTCGTTAAAAGATTTTAATTCCTCTTGATATTGTAATTCTTTGGTTTCATTTTCCGATATTTCGGCAATGAGAGTTTCCTGTTCCGCTTTTATTTCTTCTTCTCTTTGAGACGAACTTTGAATGATTTGATCTGATACGCCTATTTGAGTATTTATTTCGCCTAAATTCATATTAGCATTGACATAATTTTCATTCTTATTATCCAATTCCATACGCATATCGGATATTTCTACGCTTAGGTTTGCAAGAAAGGCATTATTGGATTCCGCTTCTTTAATTTTGGGGTCAAAATCAATTTTTAATTTTTCTATTTCTAAATCGCCGAAAGAAATCTGTTGAACTAAATCGGCTATTTCATATTGTTTTAAATCGTCTTTGAATTTTTGAAATTGTTTTGCTTTTTTCGCGGCTAAATCCAAAGCATGAATTGACTCTTTATGTATACTTAAAGCGTCGCCGAGCCTCTTCATATCCTGCTCTACTTTTTCAAGCCTCTTAATAGTCTCTTCTCTTCTGGCTTTATATTTGGCTACTCCGGCGGCTTCTTCAAACAATTCTCTTCTATCTTCAGGTTTTGCAGTAATTAAAAAATCAATTTTTCCCTGCTCCATTATAGAATATCCGCCAAAACCTATTCCCGTATCTAAAAATAAATCTCTGATATCTTTTAGGCGGCATTGGCTTTTATTTATATAGTATTCGCTTTCCCCGCTTCTAAACAATCTTCTTGTAATGACGACTTCGGAGTATTCCACAGGCAAAACATTTTGGCTATTGTCAAAAGTTAAAGAAACCTCTGCCATACTCGTTCCCGCTCTTGTTTTAGTGCCTGCAAAAATAATGTCAAACATTTGAGAACTTCTTAAACTTTTAGCGCTTTGCTCTCCAAGACACCAACGGATAGCGTCCGAGATATTGGACTTGCCGCAGCCATTGGGACCTATAATGCCCGTGATGCCCCTCTCAAAATTTAATAAGGTTTTATCCGCAAAAGACTTAAATCCGCTCAATTCAACTTTTTTTAAATACATTTTATATCCTTTTGAAATTAGTTTGTATGTTCTTATATGTCATCAGCCCATCTGAAAATATGATAAAAACCTCTTGTTCGTCATTGCCGAAATTTGTTATCGAAAATTCAAGTTAAAAAAGACAAAAGCAAAAGTGGATTCCCGACAGAGACGCTCGGCAATGACGCGCTTGGATGCGGCGCTACGGTATAAAAAACAAGCGCAAAACGAATAGTCGAAATCCATAAATGACGAGCCTGACGCGACGCTGTGGGACAATAATCTATACATACTTTCGCAAGACTGCGGGTCAAACCCGCAGGCGGTGATTTTTATGGCGACTTTTAAAAAGTTTTCTCAAAAATGAGATACCTTTTATATATCTTTCCATTCATCATTTCAGCCGTTCTATTTGTCATCACATTGTCTTCTAAAATCCACGACAGTTCGCAATGCTTATAGCCTTTTGAGAGAGCATAATTTAAACCTTTTGAATACATTATAGCCTCAATTCCTCTATTTCTATATTCCTTGACCACGCCCATTATTATCAATCTCAAACTATCTATTTTGTTTTTATAATAAAGAAACTTCAAAAAACCGAAAGGGAACATTCTGCCGTTAAGTTTTTTTAATATCTGATTATAATCAGGCGCAGAAATCAACATTCCAACAGGAGAACCGGACACTGACGCGAGAATTGCTAAATTCGGGTCTAAAAGAGGTTTTAGATTTTTCGCTATATCCTCAAATTCCTCGTCAGTCCAAGGAACAAAACCCCAATTTTTTTCCCAAGCGCGGTTATAAACCGACATAACGGATTTCAATTCTTTGTCAAAATCGCTCTTTTTTAGCGTCCTGACTTCCAATGCAGGCATTTTTTTCTTAGATATATCCACTATTCTTTGAAGCCGTCCGACGCGCGAATCCGCCGCGACATCCATATCATAAGCGTATAACTCTTTTATGGGTTTTAACCCGCAACTTTTAGAAAGTTCAAGATAATAAGCGGGAGTATAAGCCATCATCAAACTCGGCGGTATATCAAAACCTTCAGAGACAAAACCGCATTCGTCATTTGTTGAAGGATTCATAGGTCCCATCATTTTCGGCATATTTCTTTCTTTAAGCCAATTTTGCGCGGCGTCAAAAAGCGCCTTTGCCGTTTGAATGTCGTTTATACATTCAAAAAAACCAAAGAAACCGCAATTATCGTTTTGAAAATTCAAGTAATTGCCGTCTATTATCGCCGCAATTCTGCCTATGGTTTGTCCGCTATCGTCATAAGCCAAAAAAAATTCCCTTTTGGCATGCAGCCAAAAAGGATTTTTATTGACAGACAATATCTTTTTGACATCTGATAGCAAGGGCGGAACCCAAGCGCTTTCTTTTGTATAGATTTTCCATGGGAATTTGACGAATTGATTGAATTGTTTTTTATTTTGAACTGCGGTAATTTTCATTATATTACGCCCAATTCTTTACCTATTTTCTCAAATTTTTCAAGTATAAAATTTAGATTTTCATCAGAATGCGCAGCCATATAACTTGTTCTTATTATAGCCTGTCCCTCAGGCACTGCCGGACTTATCACGGGAGAAGCAAAAACGCCTTCGTCAAACAATTTTCTCCACATTTTGAAAGCCGTCTCGTCTGCGCCGACAGTCAACGGAATTATGGGAGATTGAGAATTGGATGTTTTAAAGCCGAGCCTTTTAAACTCATTCAACATTTTTTCAGATATTTTATGCAGTCTTTCGCATCTTTGCGGTTCTTCAATAATCAAATCCATAGCCGCATCAATAGCGCCTACGCAGGCTGGCGGAAGGGCTGCCGTAAAAATCAAAGTTCTTGCCGTGCTTTTAATATAATCTATCACCGCCGCTTTACTTGCTATAAAACCGCCTACAGACGCCAATGATTTAGACGCAGTAGCCATCAAAACATCTATTTCTTCTTCCATTTTAAAATGAGAGCCTGTTCCTCTGCCCTCTTGTCCAATTACTCCTAAAGAATGGGCTTCGTCAACATATAGCCTTGCATTGTATTTTTTTGCGAGTTTATGAATTTCTGGAAGATTCGTTATATCGCCTTCCATACTAAATACCCCGTCAACTACTATCATTTTGCCTTTATCTTCATATCTTTTAAGTTGTCTTTCAAGGTCTTCCATATCATTATGTCTAAATCTTGCCATCTCGCCAAAAGATAAACGGCAACCGTCTATTATAGAGGCATGGTCAAGTTTATCTGTGATAAAAATCTCGCCTTTGCCTACAAGACAAGAAAGAGCGCCAAGATTAGAATGATGACCAGTAGTAAAAAGTATAGCGTCTTCTTTATGGACAAATTTTGCAAACTTCTTCTCAACTTTTTCGTGCAAATCAGTAGTTCCGTTTAAAATTCTTGAACCTGTGCCGGAAGTTCCGTATTTTCTTGCAGCCGCAACGGACGCTTCTATAACTTTTGGGTGATTAGCAAGCCCAAGATAATTATTTGAACAAACAACTATCTTTTTAACGCCGTCTATCATAACTTCGGGACCCTGAGCCGATTCCACTCTATTAAAATAGGGGTACCACCCGGCTTTTCTCAGTTCATTTGCGCGGGTAAAATCAAAACATTTTTGCAATATGTCTAAACTCATAAATGTCTCCCTCAATATAATTGACCAACTCATATATAAAACCCATACACGAATTGGTCAATTTTTAATTAAAAGTATTTGTTTTTGAGATACCAATTGTATGTTATTTCAGAGCCTAATTCAAGCGAAGTAAAAACTATGCCCAAATCATTTTCAGCAGGTTCTGTGTCTGCAATCCAAAAACTGCATAACATTTCAATGATTTTTTGATTATTCAATACTGCGGGTTTCTTTGTCAAAATAGAAGCGCTTTGAGCAAAAAATCCCGCTATTTTGAAAATAAAATCAGGTAAAATCACAGGCAGGAGTGATTTCTTTGCCGTTTTATTTATGGTTTCCGCTACTTCTTTCCAAGAATAAGGCTTTTTTTGGGCAAGATAAAAGGTTTTGTTGGCGCTTTTTTCATTATTTATAGCGGATATTACCGCCTTTGCTATATCTTTAACAAAAACAAGTTGTATTAGGCGCTTTTTGGCAGTAATCGGCTTTAAATGTTTATTGACCAAATTGAAAAATATAAAAATATCTTTGTCTCTTGGTCCATATACTGAGGCGGGTCTTAATATAGTATAAGGAATTTTGTTTTTTAATTGATTTTTCAATGCTTTTTCTGCCGCGAGTTTGCTTTCTCCATAATCGGACGCGGGCTTTAAATCTTCATCAAGTTTTTTGCCGATTTCAGACGCGCTTGGTCCCATAGCCGCTTGGGACGATATATATATGAAGCGTTTGAGTTTGGGATTTGCATTTAAAGCCGCGCGGCAGAGATTGGCAGTATTTTCAACATTGGATTTAAAATATCCTTCTTTATCCATAGCCCGAACAGTCCCTGCGCAATGGACAATAGCGTCAACCTCCGCCGCGCAAGACTCTAAAAAAACCGCGTCGTCAAGACTGCCGTATTTAAGAGTAATAGGCAAATCCTTAATCCATTTGAGATTTGAGGTTTTTCTAACTATTGCAGATACTTCCTCTTTGTTTTCAAGCAGTTTTTCAACGATGTGGCTGCCTACAAAACCATTAGCGCCTGTGATTAAAACTTTCATGTTTCATCCTTGTTTTTAAAATTTCAAACGGGCGCGATATTAGCAAAAAATTTTATGAATGCAAAATAAACAAAAACTGCGGGGCAATAATGATCCGCAGTTTTTGTTTTGATAAATTTTTTTGAGTAAAGCGGTAAAATTTTTGCAAAAACAATACTACTACGCAATGACGGGCGCGTTTTTGAGATTTTGTAAAAATGCATTAAGTTTTTTGCTGAATTTCTCTGCGCCTTGATTGTTGACATGTATTATGTCGCCAAAATCCGCATCTGTAAAAGAGGCGTCGTTTGTAAAATCGTAATAATATACATCCTTATATTGCTTTGTAAGCGCAGTCATATAATCTGTGACTAATTTAAAACTCGGATCGCTCATAAGCTCTCTATAATATAATTGCGCAGGGGCTGTGACAAAAACTAATTTTATATGTCTTTTTTGACAGTAAGCAATCGATTCCTCTACATATTTTTTACTATTGTTAAATCCTATTTCTAATCCTTCTTTAATCTTTTCTTCAACTCTCAGTTTATTTCTTTGCGCTTCTTCTTTAAATTGCAATGCAGTTGGATTTCCCAAACCCGGCGGGAAATATCCATTTTCCTGAGCTTCTATTTTCGTTTGCTTTGTCCAATGTCTAAAAACATCCTCTATATTTCTAAAATTCATACCATTTGCTAATTTTAGATAATCGGATATTTGAGCCTTGCGGTCTATGTCGTCAAATTTTATGCCGTAATATATTTTGTAATTTCTTAAATGTCCTGTTTCTACCGCTTTGGGGTCTCCAAACATTGCTTCATACGACCCTATGGACACTACTATAATTTTTAAAGATTTCAACGAGTCGGCATATTTTTCTATCATTTTAGGACTCATAAATATTCTTTCGCCGTCATTTCCTAAATTAAAAGTTTTAAAAGAGAATAATTTCGGGTCTAATCCTCTGAATATGCGCGAATCGCCAAGCAGTAAAAGTTCAATGCTATTGGAATTTTCCAATAATTTCTTTTTCTTGTATGTAAAATTATTTTCGACGCCTCTAAAAAGAAACTCTATACTTAACAAAATAAGTATTATTGGAATGATTAGCACGATAGATTTAAGCGCTGTTTTTTTTAACATTTAAAACTCCATTCTTAAAATTGAAAATAGACGAATTCCGTTCTTTCCATCATACAAAAAAGCAGAACCATTAAAATTAACCCGTAATAAACAGTCCAGCGGGCGCGTATAGTTTGTTTTTCTAACCAATCTCTTAGACTGCCGATTTTCTCTCTAACAATATCGCAAAATAAAACAAATGAAATACACCAAAGGGAAAATCTAAAATCTTCTTGATGCATTGCCTCAGCACTTACAAAAGCCATCCTTTCAGAAACCAAGATATTGTAAAAAGTATCTCCTATAGCCCAGAGAAGCAGCGTTATTATAATCAAAAAATATAATTTGAAAAGTTTTTTGATTATGATTATTCTAACAAGAACAATTAGCGCCATTATTGCCAGAATTAACCAAATCCACAATTGAAAATATGAAAAAATTCTGCCTATCATTCCTATGGCGGCGCTTATTGACGACGCTCTAAAAAATACCCAGCCTATATCGACTAAAACAAAAACAAATAATGTTCTCCATATTTTTACAATTGCAGAATTCTTATCTATTTGCAAAAAATCAAACGCTTTTTCTCTATACGGTTTTGTTATGCCGCCGGCAACTTGATATACGCCGTGCAATGCTCCCCAAACAACATAAGTCCAATTTGCTCCATGCCATAATCCGCTGACTACAAAAACTATTAATGTATTAAAGTATTTTCTTAATCTGCCGCATCTATTGCCTCCAAGCGGTATATAGAGATAATCTCTAAACCAAGTGCTAAGCGATATATGCCATCTGCGCCAAAAATCTTGAATTGATTGGGCTAAATAAGGGGCGTTAAAATTGTTCATCAACCTAAAACCCATTATCTGCCCTGCGCCTCTTGATATATTGCTATATCCGGCAAAATCCAAATATATTTGAAATGCAAAAAAGACGCCCGCTATAGATATTTCTAATCCGCTAAAACCGCTATAATTTTGAAATATCCCCTCGACAAAAACGGACAGCCTGTCGGCGACTACTGTTTTTTGAAAGTATCCCCACATCATTAAGAGAAAACCGTTTTTTGCGTTATCGTAATTAAAGAGATGTTTTTCGCTCATTTGAGAAAGAAGATTTTTTGAGCGTTCAATCGGTCCTGCCAAAAGTTGCGGAAAGAAAGACACAAACAAAGCGTATTTGGCGATATTTTTTTCAGATGCAATTTCGCCGCGGTAAATATCCATGGTATAACTAAGCGCTTGGAATATATAAAAAGAAATTCCTATGGGAAGCAGAACATCAAAGGCGGGATTTAGCAGTTTAATGCCGATATGGGATAAGATAAAATTGATATTAGCAACGGCGAAATCAAAGTATTTGAAGAAGAAAAGTATGGACAAATTGCTTGTAAAACTTAAAAACACCCATAATTTGCGCCGAAAATTTCTTTTATTTTCGTTTGGATTTTTATTTGAAAAATCAATAAGAAGTCCGCTTAAATAAGTTATCAAAGTAGATGCGGCAAGCAAAACGGCATATTTTGGATTCCACGACATATAAAAATAATAACTCGCGCCAAGCAGCCAATAAACGCGTATTTTATGCGGTATAGCAAAGTATAGTAAGATGACGATAGGAAAAAATAAAAGAAAATGTAGAGAATTAAATAACATTATTTAACTCTCCTCAAGTTTTGATTTAAGGAGATTATAAACAAATTGCAACAATAGGCTGCATTTTTTAGAAAAAGATAAATATTCTGCGGGGGGGGGGGGGGGTAGTCGGAAATTTATAAAAAGGCGAATGATTCGCCAATATAAGTTGCGGACAGACACATAGGTCTGTCCCTACGAGAGTTGGATTACTTACATTGGTTTGATTGTTTATCATATTTGTTAATCTCATTATTGGAATCTAACATATATTGATTTGAGACGCGCGCGCAGCGCGCCTATGTTTTTATCGTTTTCTTGTTTGGGAACGGCGGTGTTATATCAAAATTATTGTTAAAAAACAAAATAAACGGAGAAAAGATGGTAAAGGCAATTAGAAAAGCAATGCCAAAAACAAATGACAACAACAACGGCGGCTTCTCGCAAGGGACGCAAAGAACGCAAAACGATAATACGACACAGCGTTGTTGTTTTGCGCAACTTGCATGGCTGCCGTCATTGCTGTTATTTTGCTTTCGGCATCATTTTTAAATGATTTGACAGACAGA
>JAITTG010000100.1 GCA_031287095.1 Candidatus Parendomicrobium reticulitermitis
AGGGCAGACACTTGGGTCTGCCCCTACGATATGCGCAGAACAACAACTTTTTCGAACAAGTTTCAAATCCGCGCCTACGAAAATCGGATTGTTCATTTTGACATCTCCTTTTTAACTGCATTCAAATTATTTTGACCATCTGCATTAAACTGCCGTTCATTTGTAAATATCTGAAACCTGCAGCCTCATATAATTCTGCCTGCAACCAATTGATTAGCAGATGATATTATTCTGATGACTTACTCAAATAAAAAACCGCTTACATTTTCAGTCAAACATTTGTCATCTTTGCCTATCTGCGCAATCAAATATGCCGCCACACATTACATATTCGTTCTGCCATAAGTAAGTCTTTTGCGCAGACTTATTGAAATCTCATCAATAGTTCTAATATGCCGCTTGTCACAGAAAAATATGCGCTCACTCCGCCATCATTATCTCTATACAAATAAGTACGCGCTCTATCACATACATCATAATCAAAAGTCTTGTTTCTTAAAAATAACTCAACATCCAAATCTTTACTGCATTTGAATTTAGAGATATTTGTTTTGGAATGCGCGGATTGTATCAATTTTCTTGACAAAAACATAATTTAACGACAACGACTTCTCGCAAGGAGCGCAAAAGGCAATAGCGCCGGCATTAGTCTTGTCGTTTTGCATTATTTGCGTTTCTGAAACTCGCGAAACTTGATAGAAATCTGTTGCTGTTATTTTGTTTTCGTTGTCATTTTTAAATGATTTGACAGGATTTGATATAATCCGCTTATGGTTAATTTAGACACCGATATTCAGTATATAAAGGGAGTGGGACCCAAAAGGGCTCAGATTTTTGCAAAACTTGGGGTGTTCACAGCGCAAGACCTCTTATTGTTTTTTCCCGCTTATTATCAAGATAGAACTTTGATTTGTCCCATCTCTCAAAGCCTTATCAAAATGGATAAAAACTGTATTTTTGGGCGCATTGGAAAAACCTATCAAAAAAGCCTCGCAAGAGGACTTTTGATTTTGGATATTGAGATTTTTGACGATAGCGGAAAAATGTTTGTGAGATTTTTTAGAAAACAAAATCCTTATTCTAAGTTTGACATTTTTGGCGGTATAAAAAATGATTTTGCGCTAAATAAATACGCTTATATTTACGGCGATATGAAATTTGACGCAGGCGCAATTTATATGGCTGTTGATGATTATGAAATTGTGGACAATCCAACGGATATGCCGAAGAATTTTAATAGATATATGCCGGTGTATCCCGCATCTGAGGGTTTATCTCAAAAAGTTATAAAAGACAGCGTTTTGTCTGCGCTCAATTTGTGCAAAAATCTTTATCCCGATATATCAGATATTATCCCGCCTTTTAAAGACATTCAAATCTCACATAATAGCGATAGCCGTCATTGCGGGCAAGACTTGCAATCTCCCACAACACAATGCGGACTGAAAACAACGGAGATTGCGGGTCAAGTCCGCAATGACAGACAAAACAATAACGAACTAAATAACAAAGCGGCTTGGGCTATAGAAAAAATCCATTATCCCGACAATTTACAACAAGCCGAATATGCAAGGCGTTCTTTTGCTTTGCAAGAATTTATAGTTTTAGAAAGCGCGATTGAGATATCTCGTATGCAAACGCGAAAAGAGACAAAAAAACAAAAATATGAATTGAAGAAAAATCTGCTTACTCCTTTTAGAAAAAACCTCAAATACTCTTTTACAAATGGACAAAAAAAAGCAATAAATGAGATTTTTCAAGATTTGCAAAGCGAATTTGCCATGAACAGAATGCTTATGGGAGACGTGGGGTCTGGCAAAACCGTAGTGTCTCTTTGCGCCGTTTTGCTTGCTGTTGAAAATGGATATCAAACTATGATAATAGCGCCTACCGAAATTCTTGCGGAACAACATTTTGCCATAATCTCATCTATGTTTGAAAAGTTAAATATCAAAACTTTTTTGGCTACTTCCGCATCTCTAAAGAGAAAAAAAGATAGAGAGAAAACTCTTGCGGCTATTGAAAGCGCAGAGGCGCAAGTTGTAGTAGGAACGCATTCTTTGATAGAGGACAGAATAAAATTTAAAAATCTGTCTTTGATAGTAGTTGACGAGCAGCACAGATTTGGAGTGCTTCAGAAATTTGCGGCGCTTAGCAAAGCCGAAAATCCAGATATTTTAATGATGACGGCTACTCCTATACCCCGCGCCCTCGCTATGACAGTTTATGGAGAAATGGAAGTTTCAACAATAGAGGAATTGCCGCCCGGACGCATACCCATATCAACATTTTATACAACCGAAGACAATGCTTACTCAAAAACAATAGAGGAATTGCAAAAAGGTTCTCAGGCTTATATTGTTTATCCTATTATAGACGAATCAGACAAAACGGAATTGAAATCGGCAACAGCGGGGGCTGATGAACTTTCTAAAACTGTATTTAAAAATTTTAAAGTCGGCTTATTGCACGGCAGAATGAAAAGAGATGAAAAAAATGAAATTATGCAGAAATTCAAAAATAAAGAATTTGCCGTTTTGATAGCGACGACCGTGATAGAAGTAGGCATAGATATTCCAAATGCCGCAGTGATGATAATACAAAACGCGGATAGATTCGGACTTTCGGCTTTGCATCAGTTGAGAGGCAGAATAGGCAGAGGCTCAAAAAAATCATATTGCTATCTTGTAGGCGGCGCAAAAAGCGATACGGCAAGAATGAGGCTGAAAATAATGACTTCAACAAATAATGGCTTTGAAATAGCGCAAGAAGATTTGAGAATGAGAGGTCCCGGCGAATTTATGGGGACTATTCAACACGGGTTTCCCGAATTTAAAGCGGGAAATTTAATAAAAGATACGGATATTATTGAGTTTTCTAAAGATTTTGCAAAAGATTTGATAAAAAAAGACCCAAATCTTAAAGAAACCCGCAATGCAGTTTTAAGACATTTAATCAATTTGAAATTTGCAAAAAAGTTGAAATTGATAAATGTAGGATGAAACATAACGACAACAACGGCAACGGCTTTCTTGCAAGTTGCGCAAGTTTCAGAAACGCAAAACGACAAGACTAACGCTGTTGCTATTGCCGTTGCCTTTGTCGTTGTTTAAAGGAAAGGGCGCTCACATCTTGCGCCCGCCGCTAGACATGCGCTCTTTATTCACCACGCGGCGGCTGCAACTTGCGAGAAAGCCTTTGCATCCCGTCCGTCTCATATCTTTGTTTGACTTATATAGGGAAAATCGCTATACTTGACTTATTCAACCTATTCAGAACATAGTTGGGGTGTAGGAATTTTTAAGGCTGACACTCATAAATAATGAATGTCGGCATTTTTTTATGTAAATGCTAAAGTCAATTGCTACGCCTAAACCCCGAAAGGATTTAATACGGTTAATAACCCCGTATTGCCTGCAAGGCTATGCGCGGAACAAGGAGCGCGTTGCGCCCCTCACCCGCCGCTGTGCGACACCTTCTCCTGTAGGAGAGGGGAATATATGAAAAAGGAGACATAAATGAGTAAAGCGTCAATTGAGATTTTGATTATTATGCTTTTGTATATGTTTTCCCTTATAGCAATAGGGGTAAAATATGCAAAAAAAGCTAATGAAAACAGCGACAATTATTTTATAGGAGGCAGAAAGCTCGGTCCTTGGCTTGTGGCATTAAGCGCGGAAGCAAGCGATATGAGCGGCTGGCTTTTGATGGGACTTCCCGGCGTGGCTTATTGGCTGGGGATTGCGGACGCGGCTTGGACTGCAATCGGGCTTGCGGCGGGAACTTATATAAATTGGCTTATAGTAGCCAAACCTTTGCGCAAATATTCCCATATAGCGGGCAATTCAATTACAATACCTGATTTTTTTAGCAATCGTTTTAAAGAGAAAACAAAAGTTTTGCTTTTGCTTTCCTCTCTTTTTACTCTCATATTTTTTGCAGTGTATGCTGGAAGTTGTTTTGTGACAGGCGGGAAATTGTTTAGTTATCTATTCGGTTTTGATTATGGTTTGATGATGATTATAGGCGCGGTTTTTGTAATCATTTATACATTGCTCGGCGGATTTTTATCAGAAGCTACGGCAAATTTTATGCAAGCGTCTGTGATGATTATTGCGCTAATTTTTGTTTTAGCCGCCGGAGTGATAAATGCGGGCGGCGTCGGCGCGGTGATAGAAAATGTGAGAACTATACCCGGATTCCTTGATTTCTTCGCTATGGCTTCTCCAACTATAAACGCGCAAAAAGTTCAAATAACGGACGCGATAGGTCTTCCTATTTTTGGAGACGCGGTCAAATATGGTTTTATCACCATAATATCAACAATGTCTTGGGGGCTTGGATATTTCGGCATGCCTCAAGTTTTGGTTAGATTTATCTCTATAAAAGAACCTTCTGAATTAGGTCGTTCGCGCCGTATAGCTACCGTTTGGTGCGTAATATCTTTGGCTTGCGCAGTGCTTATAGGCATAGTCGGACGCGCGGTTTTTCCAACCGTATTAAGCACGGCGTCCGCATCTGAAAATGTTTTTATACATTTATCAAATATATTGTTTCATCCTATTATTGCCGGAATAATGATGTCGGGGATTTTGGCGGCGAGTTTTAGTTCTGCAAGCTCTTATCTTCTCATTGCGACTTCCGCCGTATCGAAAAACATATTCCAAGGAATTATCAAAAAAGACGCGCCCGATAAACATGTTATGAGGCTCAGTTATGTTATTTTGCTTCTCGTATCTTTGACGGGCATAATAATAGCAATGGATGAAAGCAGCGTGATTTTTTCTATTGTGAGTTTTGCTTGGGCGGGCTTTGGAGCGGCTTTTGGTCCCCTTATGCTTTTTAGTTTGTTTTGGAGGAGAGCGACTCATAAAGGCGCAATTGCGGGACTTGTAACCGGCGGCTCTATGGTTTTTATTTGGAAACTTTTAATAAAACCTCTCGGCGGAGTTTTCGGGATTTATGAATTGCTGCCTTCTTTTGTTTTGTCTTCTCTTGCAATCATAATAGTATCTCTGCTTACAAAACCCAATGAAGAAGTGCAAAAAGAATTTGATTCTGTGTATGTAAAATAGGGAAAACATTTGTTATTGCGGGCTATTTTTAGTTGTTTTTGTCGTTATTGACGGCTGTTTTGTCGCTGCGGGCTTGACCCACAATCTTCCCGCGAAGCGTTTTAAGACAAACAACTGCGGAGATTACGGGTCAAGCCCGCAAATCAAAAACATACAATGGCAAATCTAAAGTCCGCAAGTGGGTTGATGACGACACAAACATTGGTCATATATGCCCAAACCTACAAATAACGGGGCAGTTTTGCCTCTTGCCGTCATTCCCGAGCGTCTTTGTCGGGAATCCAAGTTTAACCGCAGAGCGATTGAACGACAATAATTGTCTGCTAAAAGCGGATTTCCGATAGAGACCGATAAAAACAGAGAGAAACGAGAAGAGAGAAAAGACGGAAAAGACTATTAAAAAACGACGCGCTTTGCGTTGAAAGTGAATTTCCGATTGAGACATTCGGCAATGACGGAGTTGGGGAGACGATTGGGGATAATGGAAAAAGAAACGACGAAGATTGCGGGTCAAGTCCACAAACTCGAAACCCGCAACGACAAACTCAAAGTTTGCAATGATAACCTAATCCCGCAACAGCAGAAAATAATAATGAGGTAATGATGCAAGAAGTAGTAATCCCGCAAAAATTTTCTTTTAATAATCTCGCTTTACAATCCGGCAAAGTATTGGAAAATATTGATATTGTCTATGAAACTTACGGCAGTCTCAATGCGGATAAAAGCAATGCTATTTTGATAGAGCATGCTTTTTCAGGCGACGCTCATGCGGCTGGACTTCACGCTATTGACGATAGAAAACCCGGCTGGTGGGATAATATGATAGGAAGCGGCAAAGCCTTTGATACGGATAGATATTTTGTAATCTGTTCAAATATACTCGGCGGCTGCGCAGGCAGCACGGGACCGTCGTCAATCAATCCAAAAACAAACAGAGAATACGGTTTAGGCTTTCCCGTCATCACAGTGGCGGATATTGTCAATGCTCAAAAACAACTTATCAATCATCTCGAAATAAAAAAACTTTTGTCTGTGTCAGGCGGCTCTATGGGCGGCATGCAGGTTTTGCAATGGCTCATATCTTATCCCGAAAACATAGCCTCAGCCATACCAATAGCCACAACGATGAGACATTCTCCTCAACAAATCGCATTTAATGAAGTTGCAAGACAAGCGATAATGGCAGACCAAAATTGGAATAAAGGGAATTATTACGGCAAAAAAAGTCCGGAAATAGGTTTATCTCTTGCGAGAATGATAGGACATATTACATATATGAGCGACAAATCTATGGAAGCAAAATTCTCGCGCAATTTAAAAGGGCAAAAATTTTCTTTTGAAGTTCATTCCGAATTTGAAGTTGAAGGTTATTTAAAATATCAAGGCGACTCTTTTGTAAAAAGATTTGACGCCAATTCATATTTATATATAACAAAAGCGATGGACTATTTTGATGTGTCGGGCAAAAACTTCATCAAACAATCGGCAAAACTTAAAAACTTGAGATTTTTAATAATCGCTTTTGAATCCGATTGGCTATATCCCCCGTATCAATCCGAAGAAATCGCAAGACAATTAAAACTCAAAGGTTATAATGCCACCTATTGCGATATAAAGTCCGCCTATGGACATGACGCTTTTTTATTAGAAATAGAAGACGAGACGAGATTGATAAAGTCGTTTTTGAATACGGTTACGAAAAACAATTAGAATAGAGAAAAGACGGCAAAAAACCCAAATCCTTTCCTTAAACAACGGCAACGACAACGCAAGGGGCGCAAAAACGACAAAAAGCAAAAAAACAAATGCGTTCCCGAAAATTTATTGGATTCAAAAATATAAAAAACTTATGCTGGCGGCTTTCAAATCCGCCAGCCCATACGAAATACAAAATACAGACCGGCGTCGTTACATGCGTTCTCAAAATTCTCCATCACGCGTCGTTTTCGAGTATTGCGCTTTTGAGACTCGCATTGAAAGGATAAAAAATGAGTCAGATAAAAATTCCATTAGAATATATCAAAATCGCCTCTATGATTGAGCCGAACTCTTCAGTTTTGGATTTAGGTTGCGGCAGAGGGGAATTGCTCTCTTATCTTATCGCCGAGAAATCCATCAATGGACAGGGCGTAGAGATTGACGAAGACGCTATTTATGCTTGCGTGGAAAAAGGGCTTACTGTGTTTCATAGCGATATAGAAGGCGGGCTTGACGCTTATCCCGACGAAAGTTTTGACTATATCATCATGCACAATACTATGCAGGAAGTTAGAAATATACATTTGATAATAGAAGAATGTTTTAGAGCGGGCAAAAAATTAATCATCACTTTTCCAAATTTTGTCCATATCAAAGCGCGCTTATCTATATTTTTTGGACGCATGCCTATTACAAAAAATCTACCGTATCAATGGTTTAATACTCCGAATGTCAAATTTTTAAGCATAAATGATTTCAAAAGTTTTTGCGCGCAAAAAAATTATGAAATTTTTAAAGATTTTTATTTCAATAAAAAAAGAGAAGTGCATAGTTTAAGCAATTTGAGAGCGGAGTCTGCTGTGTTTATGATAGGAAAACAGGTATTGCCGTTGCGGGATTGATTTTATCATTGCGCAATGTGCGGCAAGCCGCGATACACACGGCTGGCTATAAGTTAAGCGCGACTGGAAGGTCGCTTTGCCTTTTGGCGTCTTTTGACACAATTTGTCTGCTTAGATAGCGCCGCTATACGCGCGCAGACAAATTCTGCCAAAATACGCTC
>JAITTG010000102.1 GCA_031287095.1 Candidatus Parendomicrobium reticulitermitis
CCCACTAACTTACCCCCCAAAAATAAAAAACTAAACAACATCTTTACCATTACTTCCCTGGGGGGGGGGGGGGGGGGCGTAGCCGCGCAGAGTTTCAATACGATAAAATTTACTTGTCAAGAACTAAATTAAGCGGTTCTAAGTTTGTTATTGGAGAAAAAGAGATTGAGAAAATATTCAAAAACAACGGATTTAAAATAATTTATCCCGAACAATTAACTATTAGGCAGCAAATCGGATTGATGAAAAACTGCAAACATTTGGCGGGCATAGTTGGGACGGCATTACATCTTTCGCTTTTTGCAAAAAATGGAATTGAAATCACAGTTATTTACAGAACGGAAGATATATTTAGAGCGCAGATTAAAATCAATGAGATGAAAAATTTTAAATGCAATTATGTTGACGCCCATATCAATTTTCCTGAAAGGTTTAATGTAAAATTCCCTTTTGCCGTTTCCGATAAGAAAATTTATACGCAGAAATATCTGATGGATATGGGTTTTATCCCAAAGTTCAAAATCAATGATGTGGATTTTTTGAAAGACATTAATTCAGAAGATGATATTGTTAGGATAATTGGATTAGATAAGATAAAGAAATTGCCAAAACTAAACAGCCGCGGCAGCCGCATTAAAATGAGGCTTCTAATGTTTGCAACAAACTTTATTCCAATTAAATCAATACGACGAAATATGAGATATAAGTTCACAAATCGCTAATATAGTCAATCGTTGCAACTTAAACCCTGAAAGGGTTCTGTTATTATAACCCTGCATTGCGTCAGATTATCTTTCCCTTTCATACAAGCGAGGAACGCAAAAGCGCGCGGGAACACAAGGAGGCAGTATGAGTAAAAAGTTTAATGTTTCAATTATGTTAAAGGCAGTCGTCATTGGGGTTTTGATTTTGATTATGCTTATTCCTCTTATTTTTGTTAAAGGGGCGATAACGGACAGAACGCAATACAGAGACGAGGCTGTGTCAAAAATCACCGAGTCTTGGGGCGGGAATCTCGTTATTGCCGCGCCTATTTTAAATATCCCATATATCGTCAATACGACAGAAAAAGTCAATAACGCAGAAAAAACCGTTACAAAGACTTTTTATGCAAAACTCACTCCCAAAGATTTGAATATCAGCGTAGAAATGGATGCTCAAACAAGATATATAGGCATTTTTGAAACGCCTGTTTATACCGCTCATATTTCTATGAAAGGCAGTTTTGATAAAGCGGCGGGGTTTAGCGATTCAGGTTTGCAAGACGCTTTTATCACAATAGAAATCAATGAATTAAAAGGAATTTCTGTCCCCGAATTTCAATGGAATGGAATAAAAAAAGATTTTGCGCCTGCATATTTAGGCGCCCCTATATCTGTGGATTCAATCAATAATGATTATCACAATTTTATCGGGACAAGAAGCAAATTCGCCGCTGAAAGAAGTAATAAGGTATATGTGTTAAAAGCGTTAAACTCGCCCGTCAATTTAAAAAATACGGGCAATGGAACTTTTGAAATTTCTTTTGATATTAAAGGAAGCGGGACGCTGTCTTTTGTTCCTCTTGCAAGAAATAATCAAATAAGCATACGGTCAAACTGGGCTAATCCCAGTTTTAGCGGAAAGTTTTTGCCTGACGAAAAAACAATTGCGAAAAACGGTTTTGAGGCAAAATGGAATATAAATTATCTAGCGAGCGGAATTCCCGAAAGAATCGATACAATAAAAAATGGGCTTGTCAGTTTTAATACAAGCCTCATTATTCCAATTGACAATTACCGCAAAGCGGAGAGAGCGTCAAAATACGGAATACTTTTTATAATTTTAACCTTCGTTCTCTGCTTTATTTTTGAAATAGCCTATAAAAAATCTATACATCCCGTTCAATATCTTTTAGTGGGTTTTGCGATGGCGATTTTTTATATTCTGCTCGTTTCAATATCAGAATTCTTACCTTTTACTTTGGCATACAGTATAGCCGCTATTGCGACTATCGCTTTGATTACAATTTATGCAAAATTGGCAATAGCGAAAGATATAAAGTTAAAACAGATGGGAATTGTGGCGCTATCTTTAAGTTTTTTATACGGCTATTTATTTATCATTTTACAATTGCAAGATATGGCTTTGCTATACGGCTCAATAGGCTTATTCATAGCGCTTGCCGTAATAATGTATATGACAAGAAATATTGCATGGTATGAGGAACAATAGGCGCGGATAAAACCGTGATACGCGCGGCGGGATAGCCGCTTTGCCTTTTGGCGTCTTTTAATATTGTAGGGCGAGTTTGAAACCTCGCCCTTACACCGCGTAGCCAAATTCTCCAAAATATGCTCAAAATGTTTTGCGGAAGAGTGGTTCGTTGAGATTTCCTTAAAATATAAAAAAGAGAGGGTAAAAATGGATAAAAAGAAAACAATGAAAAAAATTATATCAATGATATTGTTAGCAACATTGTTTACATTGAATGCTTTTGCGATGACGGATGAAACATTTAATGGATTAGTTAATGCTCTTGGCAAACCAATACCGAGTGATATCCCGGGCAATTCAATTGATGGTTATCAGACAAATGAAACCAAATCATCGACATATCCTAATGCTGCTGTCGTAAGGAGATTTTCTGTGAAAGACAGAAAAGTTGATAGCGCTACGATAGTATACTTAGTAAAAACACATAAAACTTTCAGAGTAATACGAGATGATTTTATCAACTATTTGGAAAAGAAAGGATTTGTTTATTATGATGATATTGATGATGATGAAGTACGATTGCTTATTAAAAAAGAAATTAAAGATCTATCCAAGGAGAAAGGGATACATATAGATATATTTTTTAAAGATGATATTGGCGCTAGTGTGATAAATGTTGTGGAAGATGGAGAAGAGGTCGGCATAGGTTTGGCAATACTTAAAAAACCGCCATTTTTTCATTAAATAATCGTAAGAGTTGATTCAAAACCCCGCTCTTATAAAATTCAAAAATAAAAATTCGCTGGAATGAATAACGCATTGAAAAATCAATATGAATTTATATAAAAGGCAGACTTATGAAAAACACTAATGGATACAGAAAATGGCTTATCGAATTAAAATCACGCATTCGTCAAAGTCAAATTAAAGCGGCGGTTCGAGTAAATAGCGCTTTGATAGAACTTTATTGGAGTATTGGCGCGGATATTGTTGCTAAACAAGCAGAAGCAAAGTGGGGCGATGGACTGATTGAGAAATTGAGCGCAGATCTACAAAAGGAATTTCCTAATATGCAGGGATTTTCTGAAATAAATTTAAGGAACACTAAAAGATTTTATTTATTTTATTCTCAAAGTAATGCAATTCAACACCAAGTTGGTGTTGAATTGGAGAAACAACATCAAATTGACGCTGAATTAAAAGATGATAAGGGTCGCCAACTTAGCGACCGATTAACCTTTCCTAAATTATTGGGTCAAATTCCATGGAGACATCATGTTGAGATTATATCCAAATGCGATACATTCCAAACAGCGCTTTTTTATATCAACAAGACTTTAGAAAATGGGTGGAGCCGTTCCACGCTTATCAATTTTATTGAAGCGCAACTGCATAATACGCAAGGGAAAGCGATTAATAATTTTGCAAGATTATTGCCTGCGCCGCAAAGCGATTTAGCTCGCGAGATATTAAAGAATTCATACAATTTTGATTTTTTAACAATATCAGACAAATACAACGAGAAAGAATTAGAAGATGCTTTGACGGACAATATAACAAAATTTCTTTTAGAATTAGGACAAGATTTTGCTTTTGTCGGTAAGCAAGTTCCCATAAAAGTCGGCAAAAAAGAATTGCGTATTGATTTATTGTTTTATCATTTATCTCTGCATTGTTATATTGTTGTTGAATTAAAAATAGGGGAATTTGAAGCCGAATATATGGGTAAATTAGGCTTGTATGTTTCTGCAATCAATCACCAGCGAAAGAGAGAAAATGACAATCAAACAATAGGTCTTCTTATTTGCAAAACAAAAGACAGTTTTATGGCTAAGTATTCATTAGAAAGTATAAGCCAACCCATAGGAATTTCAGAATACAAATTGTCCCGCCTATTTCCTAAAAATTTCAAACACTCTTTGCCGTCAGTAAAAGAAATTGAAAAAGAACTAAAAAAATCTGAGAAAAAAAGAAAATTAAAATAATCGCTACAACTAAACTTTGAGAAGTTTTAATGACTTTGAGGAAACGCCGATTAATTTATTCGTCATCTGCAGGCTTGACTTGCAGGCGGCGCCAAAAGAGATTAGTTAATCAGCGTTTCCTTAATAACAGGGATTCATTATATGAGCATACCGATTAAAGAAAATAGACTTGAAAATTTAACAAAAGACGAAATTTCTCGTTATAGCCGCCATTTGATTTTGCCTAATGTCGGTATTGAAGGGCAAAAGAAATTGAAAGCGGCAAAAGTTTTGATTGTTGGAATCGGCGGGCTTGGCTCGCCGCTTGCGCTTTATTTGGCGGCGGCTGGTATTGGGACTATCGGACTTGTTGATTTTGACAATGTGGATTTCTCTAATTTGCAAAGACAAATTATCCATACTACCGAAGATATTGACAGACCTAAGACGGCTTCAGCGCAAGATAAAATCAAAAGCATAAATCCAAATGTCAAAGTCAATGTCTATAATACTATGCTAAAAAGCGATAATGCTCTTGAAATTCTTAAAAGTTATGATATTGTTGCCGACGGTTCGGATAATTTTCAAACTCGATATCTTGTTAATGACGCTTGCGTTTTGCTGGGTATTCCAAATGTTTACGGCTCTATTTTTCAGTTTGAAGGGCAGGCGGGCGTTTTTTGGGCGGATAAAGGTTCTTGTTATAGATGTTTGCAGCCTGAGCCGCCTCCGCCGGGTCTTGTTCCATCTTGCGCTGAAAGCGGAGTTATGGGGGTTTTGCCGGGGATTATTGGAACTATTCAAGCTTGTGAAATTATAAAACTTATCACAGGCATAGGCGAGCCTCTTATAGGACGGCTTTTGACTTTTGACGCAATGTCAATGAGATTTAGAACTTTGGAAATTGAAAAAAACGAGCATTGCCCAATTTGCGGCAAAAATCCGACTATAAATAAATTGCTTGATTATGAAGAATTTTGCGGATTAAAAAGAAATGAGGAAGAAAATCCTGTTGAGGCTTTGAGCGCCGAAGAATTAAAAAGGCGCATTGACAATAATGAGCCTTTACAAATTGTTGACATCAGACAGCCTCGCGAGCAGGCGATTTATAAATTCCCAAACGCTCTTGTCATACCATACTGGCAATTATATAGCCGTAAAGACGAGTTAGCGCCCGATATTGATACAGTAATTCTATGCAAAATCGGGCAGCGCAGCATTTTTGCAATCAAGACTTTAGAAGAAGCGGGATTTAAAGGAAAGTTATTCAATTTGAAAGGCGGCGTAAATGCGTGGACAAAAGCCTTTGTCCCCGACGCCGCACAATATTAAGAAAGCATCGATTTAAGAATTGAGCGCATTGTTATCTGTTATTATTGCTTGTCATTATGCGCCCTGCGCGCAATGGCGATTTTAATCCGCCATCACTTTCTTGCCGTCGCTTTTTATTATTATTGTGCCTTGTTGGTCTGTTCTATAAACTTTTATTTTGCGCAAATCTAATCGAGTGATTACTATATCGCTGGGGTGGCGGTAAGAATTGTTTTTGCCTACCGAAATTACCGCGTATTGCGGATTTACTGAATTTAAAAATATTTCGGAACTTGAAGTGGCGCTGCCGTGATGAGAAACTTTTAAAACATCTGCTTTTAAATTGTATCCCTTTTCTACAAAATCTCTTTCTGATTCCGCTTCAATATCGCCTGTAAAGAGAAAAGAATTGTCTTGATGTATCACTTTTACCATCATAGAAGTATTATTTGTTTTTTTGTGTTTCTTTGTCTGAGCAAAGATATTGACCTCAGACATTCCCAAAATCAATTTTGTCTCGCCTTCCGGTATGGTTAGATTAACGCCTTGTTCTTGCAAAAGACGGACAAAATTTCTGAAAGCTTTTGAATTGAACATATTGACGGGAGAAAAAGCCGCGCTCGTTTTAGCTTGCTCTAATGCGCCTGATAAACCGCCGACATGGTCTTCGTGGGCGTGGCTTGCTATTACATATTTTAGATTTGCTATGCCGAGTTTTTTGAGGTAGTCTTTTAAAATTTGAGAGTCCGCGACATTTCCGCCGTCAATAAGCATAGCCTCGCCTTTGCATATAATCAAAGCGGAATCTGCTTGCCCAACATCAATATAGTGGACGCTAAAACAAGAGCCGTCCGACATCTCATATTTTTGCTCATTTTGAGCGCCCGTAGGCGCAAAAAATAGAGAGAGGGCAAAAATAAATACCAATGCCTTAGAGAGAGAGTTTTTTATTGTGTTTTCCTTTGCTCTTTACCGTCATTGCAGGCTTGACCAGTAGCGATGACAATAGGATATCAGAATGTTTAAATTTAAGCCTGCTTTATTTGCTTTACTAAAAAATCCTAAAGAATTTGTAATAATTGTTTAATGAACTATTTCACTTCAACAAAATCAATGTAAGAAAAAGAAACAACAAAGCGGTTGCTATTGCCAATACGACAAATATCCATTTAACAGTTTTTAAAATTTCAGATAATAGAGGCGCTTGAGCGCCCAAAAATTTCTGCGCTATATTTAATACAGCCGCGCCGAAAAAAAGCCCGTCATCAATATAGCCGACGCCCGGAATATCTATGCCGGATAAATCTATAGGCGAAATAGCATAAATAACCGCCGCTATTAAAAATATCCAATCTTTGCGGCTTATATTTTTCAATGTCAAATTAGAAATTGATTTTTTGTCATTGTTTGTTTCAACTTCGTTTTTTGTTTCAATTTCATCATTCATATATATCTCCTATTATATTCTGCGGTCGGCTGTTTTTAAAACATTTTGATAAGGAAATGCTGTTTTTGCCGTCAATTACGGGTCAAGCCCGCAACGACTTTAAGGATATTGCGAGTCTTATACGCAATGACGGCGCAAACATGGGTCATGCTTGTAATGACAAAATCAAGAACAGCAAATAACAGTTAGATTGCCTCTTGCCGTCATTCCCGAGCGTTTTTGTCGGGAATCCAAGTTTACCCGCAGAGCGATTGAACGATCGAGAATATTGTTATTCGTTAAAAGCGCTCAAAACTTACATAACTTTACCGCTTGAAAAAACATAATACTGATAGGCGTCAACAGACCGATATATACTTAACAACTCTATATTAAGACATTAAAATTCCTCTTTTGACTTTTCCAATGCGGCCTGCGCTCATACTGAGTTCGCTTATTCCGAGTTCAATCAAAGTTTTTGCCGCTTTTATGTCGCCTGCGGCTTCTCCGCAAACGCTTACTGATATTTTATTGTTCTTAGCCGCGTCAACAACCATCTTAATCATCTTTAAAACCGAAGGTTGAAAAAAGTCCGTCAAATCCGCTAAATTTTTATTTCCTCTTTCAGCCGCCATACAATATTGAGTTAAATCATTTGTTCCTATGCTAAAAAAATCAACTTCTTTGGCTAATTCGTCAGCCATCATCACCGACGCCGGCGTTTCTATCATTATTCCAAATTTTATTTTATTGTAATCGGCAAACGCTTCGCCGTTTTCTTTTAACTGTCCGCAAGCCTTTTGAATCATCTCTTTACAAAAATCAATTTCTTCTTTCGTATCAATCATAGGAGCCATTATCTTGATATTAAAACCAGCGCCTGCGATTAAAACGGCTTTTATGCTTTTTAGAAAAAAGTCGGGATATTTTTTGTATAGCCTGACGCCTCTAACTCCCAAAAATGGATTGGCTTCTTTATCTTGATTTAAAAAAGGCAATGGTTTATCGCCGCCGGCGTCAAATAATCTCACAGTTATAGATTCGTTATCAAAATTTTCAAATATCTCTTTGAGTTTTGAACTTTGCTCTTTGACGGCAGGCTCATTAACCATATCTAAAAATAAAAATTCCGTCCTCAATAATCCAATACCTTGCGCTCCCATTTTTTTGGCTTGGCGCGCGCTTGATAAATCTCCCGCATTGCCTCTAATGATAATTTTTTGTCCATTGCTATTAAATATGTCTTTCTTGCTAAACTCAAAGTCAATCTCTTTTTCTTTTTCAATATTTAAAATCCTATCTTTAACGGACTTTATCTGCTCTTCGTTTGGATTTGTTATAACCGTATTATTGTCCCCGTCAACAATAATAATCGTTCCATCTTCAATATCAGAACAATCAAACCCAACGATAAACGGTATAGCCAAGCCTCTCGCCAAAATTCCAGCATGCGAAGACGCGCCGCCTTCTAAAGAAACAATGCCGGCAAGTCCGCCCATTCCAATCATGCTCGCCGCAACTTCATGCGCGCCCAATATAATTTGAGCGCCCGCGCCGTTTGATTTAACCTTATTTTTATCAATGGCGCGGTCAGATAAAATTTCAACAACATCATTCATAACCGCCAAAATATCAGCCGCCCTCTGTCCTAAATATCCGCCTGCCGCTCTCAGCTCGTCAGCAGCCGCTTTCATATTTTCACTATACAAATAAGCCGCGCATAGTTTTTCTTTTTTTATGCCGTTGCAAATCTCGCCGATAACTTCTTCATCGTCTGCAACTCCCAATAATCCTTCAAAAATCTCAGCCTCGCTTTTATTGCCTTTTAAAAGCAATCCGTCTATATTATTTTTAAACTTTAATTTTACCTGCTCAATAGCGTCTTTAAATTTTGCAATCTCTTTGTCAATATCGCCGATAGTTTCTTTCAAAACGCCGCCCGCAGTCCCAACTTTTACTAATTTTCCTATTGCCGCCCCGCCCACAACCGTAAGCAGCCGTTTTTCCGTTTTTTGTTTCTCGTCTTTTGCATAGTTAACTCTAATTTCGCCAAAATTATTATCAACTAATCCCTTAACAATATCTATCGCTTTCTGAGATTCTTTACCGCCCGCCTCAAATTCGGCAATATCGCCCAATACAAAATTTCCTTTTAAAAGTTTGTTGACGCTTCTTGCCGATGCTCTTTTGTTTTTTGTTACATTATATAGATATGCGTCTGCTTCTATGACGGATAAACTTTTGACCAAATCAGCGGCAGGTCTTGCATGCAGCCCATTTGCCATCTCAATAGTAAATCTAAATGAAACCGCGTCTTTTTTTTCCGCAATGTCAGGCTCTATTAAACAAGATTTGTCGGTATTGTCTCCGATGCTTTCTTGTTTGCCTTCTAAAGCGCAAAGAGCCTCTCTTTTAATATCTAAAAGAGAGGCTCCTGTAGAAATCTGAACTGCCGCGCTTACCGCGCCTTCAACAAGCGGCGCTGAACAAAGAATAGTTTTGCTTTTCTTATCTTCGTCTAAGAATTCCAACGCCGTCCTTGCGCTAATTACAGCGCTGCCCAAATCCATCAATATCAATACGCCGTCTTCGCTATAGACTTCCTCAATAGCGGATAAAACATCAGTGGCATCAGTCCCTAATTCCTTAAATTCTTCGCCGACGCCTCCGGCAATAGCAATCGGCAATCCTTTTCCTTCGGGACAAACTCCCATAGCCAATGTTTTTGCCTCTTGCGCCAATTTTCTATTATGAGAAACTAAAACCAATCCCGCCATGTTTATTCTCCAAATTTATCAGCCGCAATTTCTAACAAATAAACGGCGCTTGTAGCCCCGGGGTCTTGATGTCCGATACTTCTTTCGCCCAAATAACTCGCTCTTCCCTTTTTAGCTAACATAGGTATAGTATCTTTCATTCCGTTCGTTCCTGCCTGAACGCTGTCTGATAACGCTTCTTTTAGACTTTTACCGGCGGCAGATTTTAAAGCGGCAAGCGCAGGGTAAAAAGCGTCCAACATTGTTTTGTCGCCTTTTTGCCCTTTACCCATTTGCGCTATACCTTCAATTCCTTTTTCTAACGCGCTTGTCCAATCTGCTAAATCAATCTCAGTCTTTTTGCCTACAAAAGCCGCCATTCTTAAAAACATCGTTCCGTAAAGAGGTCCGGAGGAACCCCCTACATTTTTAATAATAGCCATAGAGACTGTTTTAAAAGCCTCTCCTATATCAATAGGAGGTTTAGCGTCCCAAGCCTTAATCACAGCGTCAAATCCTCTTGCCATATTTATTCCATGGTCGCCATCTCCTATCGGAGAGTCCAATTGCGTCAAATAATCTTTTTTTTCTGTATAAACCGCCTGCAGACCCAAAACAAAAGAATGAATATTGGAAAGAGTAATCATTAAATCCCCCATCTCAACCCGGCAGTCCATACGGGCGCGTCCCAAAGTTTTAAAATATCGGCATTTGCTTTCATAATAGTGATGCTAAATCCCTGCATATCAAGCGAAGTAATATAATTGCCTACCAAAGAGCGCGCAGTCTTAATTCCTTTCTTATTTGCAACTTCAACAGCATGATTAAATGCGACATAAAGTTCAATCAAAGGCGTGCCGCCCATGCCATTGACCATCATTATAACTTCATCCCCATTTTTCAAACTCAAATCGCTTAAAATCGGCTCCATCATATAGTCCACTAATTCATCGGCGGGTTTAATTTTCATTCTTTCTCTGCCGGGCTCGCCATGAATACCCACGCCCATTTCAATTTCATCATCGCCTATATCAAATATGGGTTTGCCGGATGCAGGCGGAGTGCAAGAGGTCAAAGCCATACCCATAGACCGCCCATTATCTTTGCAATAATTGGCAAATTTCACCACAGCGGACAAGTCGTCTCCTCTCTGCGCCGACGCTCCGATAATTTTTTCAGTCAATACCGTGCTTCCCACTCCTCTGCGCCCCGCAGTATAAAGGCTGTCTTTAACAGCCACATCATCGTCAATAACAATAGCCTCAACCTTAATGTCGTCAGCCGCGCAAATATCGGCAGCCATTTGAAAATTCATAATGTCGCCCGTATAATTCTTTACTAAATGAATAACCCCTGCGCCCGTATTAACCGCTTTGGTTGCCGCCTCCATTTGGTCAGGCGTAGGAGAAGTAAAAACTGCGCCCGGACAAGCCGCGTCTAACATACCGAGACCGACAAAACCTCCATGTAAAGGCTCATGCCCGCTTCCGCCTCCGGACACAATAGCCACTTTTTTCTTAATCTCTTTGCGGGTGATAAAGAATGGGTCATAATTTACTTTAATAATGTCCCCATGCGCTTTTTCCATCCCCTGCAAAGTTTCCAAAACAACGGCATTTGCATCATTGATGATCTTCTTCATAAAATCCTCCTTTTGAGGAGCGCCGCCTCTTGAGGCTGCGCTTCTTTTTTATCTTCCCGCTTTTGCGGGAGGAAACAATATTAAGATATTTGATTTTTGTATTTATCGGGATTATATACGAATGAAAATTTTCGGTCAATCAAAAACGAATGAATAATTACTCAGTACTCGCAATCTGTTTTTGCCGTGTTTTCTTTCTCTCTTTGTGGCGGGCGGGTTTGAAACCCGCCCCTACAAGTTTTTTGTTTTTGTCGTTATTGCATATATCCGCCCTTCATTGGAGATACTGCGGTTTTTGAGTATAGCGATAAGACGCCTTTTGCGTATTTTGGCGGTTTGGGTTTCCATTTCTTTTTTCTGTCTGATAAAATTTTTTCAATTTCTGCGGAGGAGAGTTTTTTACCTTTTACTCCTATTATATTGATTTTTCTTTCGTCCACATTTATTTCAATTATGTCGCTTTCTTCTATCAAAGCGATTGCGCCGCCGTCTTGGGCTTCGGGAGACACATGCCCTATGGCGGGACCCCTTGTCGCGCCGGAAAATCTGCCGTCCGTTATTAAGGCTACTGTTGATGAGAGTTTTGGGTCTGACGCTATCGCTTCTGTGGTATAAAACATCTCAGGCATACCGCTGCCTTTTGGTCCCTCATATCTGATAATCACAGCGTCGCCCGCTTTGATTTTGCCTGTTAACACCGCGTCAATTGCATCTTCTTCGCTGTCAAAAGGGCGGGCGGACAACTCTACAATTCTCATCTCTTTTGGAAGAGCGCTGTGTTTTACTACTGCGCCGTCTGGAGCGAGATTGCCTTTTAAAATTGCTATTGCGCCTGCCGCGCTTATTGGTTTTGATGCGGGCGCTATTATGTCTGATTGTTTCAAATTGTATTTTTCCAAATATTTATGGCATTGTTCATAAAATCCATTATGTTTTAACTCTTCAAGATTATCGCCCAACTTTTTGCCTGTCACAGTCATCACATCTAAATTAAGCAAAGGTTTAATCTCTTCCATTATAGCGGGAACGCCGCCGGCATAAAAGAAAAATTCCGCAGGCCATTTTCCAGATGGACGGATATTTAAAAGATACGGGGATTTGCGATGAACTCTATCAAATTCGTCAGCGTCAAATTCTATGCCTAATTGATGAGCAATTGCGGGTATATGCAAAAGAGAATTGGATGAGCCTGCAATAGCGGCGTGAACAACCATAGCGTTGTAAAAAGTCTCTTTTGTCATTATTTGAGATGGGCGAAGCCCAAGTTTGGCAAGTTCTAAAGCCTGTTTTCCCGCTTGGACGGCAAAATCTTTCAACTCTTTACTTGTTGCAGGCATCAAAGCGGAGCCGGGCAAAGCCATGCCCAGCGCTTCAGCCATCACTTGCATAGTGGAAGCAGTCCCCATAAAAGAACAAGCGCCGCAAGACGGGCATGCGCTGTGTTTATATTGCGTGAATTTTTCTTCTGTGATTTCTCCTCTTTTGCATTGGGCGCTGAATGTTCCTATTTGTTCAAGGGTTAAAAGATTTGGACCGGCATTCATCACGCCGCCTGTCACTACAATAGCGGGCATATCCAAACGGGCAAGCCCGCAAAGATTTGCGGGCAAACCTTTATCGCAAGAAGCAAAAAACACTCCCGCGTCAAAAGGCGTTGCAGAGCCGTGAATTTCTATAAGAGAGGCGATGATTTCGCGTGAAGCAAGAGAAAAATTGATTCCGTCATGTCCTTGCGCCTGCCCGTCGCAAATGTCGGTAGCGTAAAACTTGGAGGCTTTCCCGCCGTTTTGAGCGATACTTTTTTCGCAAGCGAGAACGAGTTCATTGAGATGAGCGGAGCCGGGGTGGCTGTCTCCGTAAGTACTTTCCAACATAATCTGCGGTTTTTCTAAATCTTTTACCGTCCATCCCATTCCAATACGCAATGGGTCAAGTTCCGGCGCAAGTTGTCTTAATTTTTGGCTGATAAGCATTTTGTCCTCCCCGTGTATAAAGATATTTTTGTGCCGGCGGATTATATCAAAATTATCTCTGCCAAACGATGCTCCAAACCAAAGGCTTTTCTCGCAAGTGACGCAAAAAGATAAAACGACAAAGGCACGACCACGCAAGGAGCGCAAAAACGACAACAGACAAAGAAAAAGTGGCGCAAAAAGATAAAACGACAAAGGCACGACTGCGCAAGGAGTGCAAAAACGACAACAGACAAAGAAAAAAGACAGAGAAAATATAAAAGAGGAAAGGCGGCAAAAGACATCAAAAACAAACGACATGCTCTGCGATGAAAAACAGCGGGATTGCGGTCAAGCCCGCAACGAGGAATTGGTTGTCATTCTGTGTGAAACAAGGTTGTCATTCTGCGTGAAACGAGGTTGTTATTCTGCGCGAAACAAGGTTGTCATCCTGTATGAAACAAGGTTGTCATTCTGCGCGAAAGGGAGCTGTCATTCTGCGCGAAGTCGCAGAATCTATATAATAAACTCCTCTTTCACTAACAAAAAAGGCTTGAAGAACAGCATAAAATGGATTCTGCGACTTCGCGCAGAATGACAATGCCCATCTATTTTACGGTTGTTATTCTGAGCAAAACAAGGTTGTCATCCTGCGTGAAATAAGGTTGTCATTCTGTGTGAAACAATGTTGTCATTCTGCACGAAACAGGGTTGTCATTCTGTGTGAAACAAGGTTGTCATTCTGCGCTAATGGAACCTGTCATTATGCGCTGACGGAGCCTGTCATTCTGCGCGAAGTCGCAGAATCTATATAATAAACTCCTCTTTCACTAACAAAAAAAGGCTTGAAGAACTGCATAAAATAGATTCTGCTACGGAGTTGACCCTGCGTGAAATCGTAGGGCGCAGAATGACAATGTCCATCTATTTTTAGGTTAAGATAAATAATTTATGCCATAAAAAATCCCCTTGTGTAAAAACTAAAACGCAAGGGGATTTTTGGTTTGATTACGCTTGATTATAGATTTATGTCCACAAAAGCGCTGCCTTTTACAGTCACTTCTTTTTCATAAACCTTGCTGTCAGCTCCGTTTGAAACAGAATAAATAGTTAGTTTATATGTTCCATCTGGGACATTTGCGCTGCCGAGTCTGATATTGTTTGCTAAACTGTTCCAATATCTTAAATCTGCCATTGCGCTTTTGTTTATTAACTCAGAAGCCGCTCTATAAGACGCTATCGCCGCAGTTTTAGCGGCAGTTTCCAACGCTTTTTTCTTAAAAGCATTGCTTTCGTTTTTAGCCAACTTGTCGGCATTTTGCCAAACTTGATAAGCGGCAACTAATGCGGCGGCATGTTTTGCCGCAAGAACAGCGCCTGATTTTATAAGGTCTGCCGTTTGGGTGGCATTTAACTCTTTGGCGGCTATGTTTGTCATTGGGTCAAGCAAAACGATAGGAAAATCAATCGGACTTCCATTTTTGCCGGTCAATGAAGCCTTATAAGACCTCAAATTGACGCTGTCAACTATATACGGAATTTCAAATTCTATTATTCCTCCTACCAATGCCCAAACAAGAAATTCATTTAACTGCCCCGTTCCTATTGCCGCCAAAATTGGCGCGACTTGCGGGGGGACTGGAATAAAAATATCGTCAGGCTCAATTTTATGCGTAAAACTTGGAATCATAGCGACTATCACTTTCTTGGCTTTTTTAGGGGCGACAAAACCGTCTTTTAAAACAACGGTAAAATTATCTTTATTGTTTCCCGATAATTTCGCTATTTTTGAATCTATAAAAGCGTTTAAATCGTCGGCGTTTGCCGTAGGTTTTATAAAATCCGCTTTGATTTTTTCCAATGACATTTTAGATAAATTGTTAAAATTCTTACTAAAATCGTTAGACTTCTCATTGAAATTCGGATACAAGTTATAGTATTTCAACAAGACATCGTCTTTGGCGTCTTTATATAGTTGCAACGCTATTTGTCTGTCTCCGCTTGTACCGAATTCTTCATGAACAAAAGCGGCGTATAGTTTTTGAACTAAATCGGCTTTATATACTGCTTTGCCCGCGAGTTCTTTATTGTATGAACTAAGCAAAGTGTCCCATTCCAAAAGTATGCTTCTTGCCTGCGATAGATGAGTTGTTTTTTCATTGTCGCTTAAAGTTTTCGCCGGAATTTGCGTAACCTTGCCCTCATTGTCTTTTTGGCTATAAGCCTCGTATTTGCCTGTTTTATATAGATTGTAATGGACTAAAGATTCGTAAAATCTAATCAAACTTCTTTCATATCTCGTCCCATAATAATTATCAGAAGAAGCGGAACCTATCGTCGCTCCTATCGCTTTGCTTATGCTTTTTGTGAACAGTTCATCGCTGAGTTTTTGCGCCTGTTCCAAAGTTTGCAAGGCTTGATAATAATTGCCCGATAGATACTGAACTGTGCCTCTTTCCAACAATTTTAACAGCGCTGAATTTTCTTCGGGATAAAATTTGGCGTCGTTAACAAAATTCTCCGCCGATTTAAAATCTCTTTTGTTTAAATTCTGCAATAACTGCGACCGCGTCGCTCTATTTGCCCCTGCGGATGCGCACGAAGAAATAATAAAAGCGACAAAAAGCATTACAACGGACAACCCCAACATTCTAATTTTTGACATTTAAGTCTCCTTTTTTTGTTTTATTTTTCCTTAAACCCGCCAACTGCAGAACGGCGCGCAATTGACGGGAAAGGAACTACTTTTTACTGCTAAACCTACCAACCGCTCTTTTTTTGAATGCTTATTTTGCTTGTTCTATACCTTACTCTCAAAACTTCTTCGCCGGTTTCAATATTGGTCATTCTTAAATTTACGGAATAATCTTTTACTGTTTTACCGTTTAAAGTTTCCGGTTTCATTCTAATATCTCCGAATATCAACAAATCCGCGCCGGAGGCTTTGCCTATGCTTTTCGCTTGAGCGGCGTCAACCATTCCGTCGTTTTGATATTGGATTTCTTTTAAGATTTTTTCTCTTGCAGAGGCGTCAATCAAAGTATATTGTCCCGCCGCCGATAATTCATTTAACAATTCGTCGTTTAAATCATCAATCGGAAAGTATGCCTCTGAAGTTCTGTTTTGAACTTCGCTCACAAACAATTTTGGTTTGCGTCCCATCTTTGCCAAATAGGCTTGAAATCCCCGGTGCGCGTCTATTTGCTTTAAAACATCCTGCACTGCCAACTGCGTGTCTTTTCCAACCCACTTATCGGTTATGTTTGCAGCCGCTTTGTCCGACTCATCAAGGGACACTCTTGACGATTGCATTGCCGGGGCGCAAGCAAACAATGAAAAAGACGCGGCGATAACCAATGCCGTAAATACTGCTCTTGCTCTGTTCTTCATTCCTTTCTCCTTTTTAATGCGCGCATTAGCGCGTTTATTTTACTGCAGCAACTTCTCGTAATTTGCGTCTAAATAGGCGGAAAACTTGTTTAACGCTTTGCCATAGGCTTGCATTATTTCTCTGCCCGTTTCAACATATTCTTCAGTAACAATGCCGACCGCTTTACTGCCGTCTTTACATTCAATACGAAAAGTAAATTTCCACTTTTCAAAACCCGCAACATTCATATATTCCTGCAAGTATGTGATAAAGACAGTCATCACTCTATTTGCTCTTTCTATATCGCTTGAAGTTGTGAACCCGCTATTGATTATTAAAGATGAAAGTTTGTTTTTTAACGGAGTGATGCCGGCGAAAGAAGCGTCCTTAAAAGCCAAATAAAAGTTCAAAGGTTCTCTGTTTTTACCGCTTTTAAAAATGTCCTCATACTTTACTTTTGCGCCGATAGGCTTATCCGCAAGGAATATATGTTTTTTGTTTAATTCCTCTCTTTTTAGATACATTTTTTTAAGTTGCGCAGAATAAGCGGAATCGCCGTCGTCTAATAGTATTTTCATTTTGGAATCCAAAGCGTCTATTTCATAAGAGAGTTCATTGATTGCTTTTCTCTTATCCAAAATTGCAAGAGCGTAAAAACCTTCCGCGTCTTTATAAGTTTTTGAGATGCTTATGCCTTTTATTATTGCGCTTGCAGTTTCAGCGACTTCTTCTTTGCTCAGTTTAGTTGATATGTCGTCTTTGCCGCTTAAACTTCCTTCAAATTTCTGGCTGACATTAACCTCAAAATATTTCAAAATTTCGGCTCTTGCATTTGCATTAGCCTCGTTTTGAGTTTTGCCCGTCCCTACCGCGGCTATATTGTTAAGCGCGATTGTATCGGGATTATCAATCCATTTAGGTCTTTCTTGAGAGTAAATATCGGCGCAAAAAATAATAGAAAGAATTACTGAGAGCGCGAGTTTTTCTAATTTTTTCATATTTTCCTCTCAATTAGTTTTGCGTTTCTGCGGGGACAGTGTCGGAAGGTCTCAATCTTTTTACCGCATCTATTACTTCTGTTTTAATTTCTTGCTGCTCTTGATTTTTTGCCGCTATTTTTCCTAACGCTATATCTATTTGTCTTTGCAAATCCGCTTTGTTTATTGAATAAACAACATAATAGGTATATTGTTCCGTTTCAGTTTTTTTAGAATTATCTATCGTTCTTATTTTTAGCCAATAATCCATTTCTTTAGACAAGCCGCTGATTTTGGCTTCAGAGAGAGTCGCTACAACTTCTCTTATAAAAGATACGCTTTCCTCAGAATTTTTATCGCCCTGCTGTCCGCCTCCAAATTCTGCCGATACTTTATTGCTGATTTGGCGTGAAAGTTGAGATTGAATAGCGAAATTATTAGCCCAAGACTTCAACAAATCAAGGTTTTTGCCGCTTTCAATTGCAATTACCGCCAATCTGTCTTTGAAACGAGGCATAGATTCTAATGTCTGATAATCATCATTAATAGCCGCTTCTACCCATGCCGGGACTTCAGTTCCCAAAGCCGCGCCTTTGTAATCAAGTATCACTCTTTCAACTTTTGGAGCGGCTTTTGCCGCCGGCGACGCTATTCCAACCTTGCCGGCTCCACACCCTGCAAACAAAATTACTGCAAAGACAAAACTCAACAACGACGGCGCAAATTTCTTCAATTTCATACCAATCTCCTTTTTGTTTTTTTTGTTTTTTCCAAAAAATACCGATTAACTTTAATCTATCTTGCAGACAAGCCTTGCAATAACGGCAAAAAAGTTTAGTTAATTAGAATTTTCTTCATATATATAGTGTGTTGTCATTCTACGCGAAACAAGGTTGTCATCCTGCGCTTTGTTGTGCTGTCATTCTGTGCTTTGTCGTGTTGTCATTCTGCGCCCTGCGATTTCACGCAGGGTCAACTCCGTCGCAGAATCTATATAATAAACTCCTCTTTCACTAACAAAAAAGGCTTGAAGAACGGCATAAAATAGATTCTGCGACTTCGCGCAGAATGACAATGCCCATCTATTTTACGGTTGTCATTCTATGTGAAACAATGTTGTCATCCTGTATGAAACAATGTTGTCATCCTACATGAAACAAGGTTGTCGTCCTGCGTGAAACAATGTTGTCATCCTGCGCTTTGTTGTGCTGTCATTCTGCGCCCTGCGATTTCACGCAGGGTCAACTCCGTCGCAGAATCTATATAATAAACTCCTCTTTCACTAACAAAAGAGGCTTGAAGAACTGCATAAAATAGATTCTGCGACTTCGCGCAGAATGACAATGCCCATCTATTTTACGGTTGTCATTCTAGTGAAACAATGTTGTCATCCTGTATGAAACAAAGTTGTCATACTACATGAAACAAGGTTGTCATTTTGCGCTTTGTTGTGCTGTCATTCTGCGCCCTGCGATTTCACGCAGGGTCAACTCCGTCGCAGAATCTATATAATAAACTCCTCTTTCACTAAAAAAGGCTTGAAGAACTGTATAAAATGGATTCTGCGACTTCGCGCAGAATGACAATGCCCATCTATTTTACGGTTGTCATTCTGAGCGAAACAAGGTTATCATCCTGCGTGAAACAAGGTTGTCATTTTGCGCTTTGTTGTGCTGTCATTCTGCGCTTTGTCGGGAATCCGCTTCTCAATCCGTCATTCCCGAGCGTCTTTGTCGGGAATCCACTTTTACTGCAAGCGCGATTTTAGAGATTGGTGTTTTTATCCTCTTTTCAATTATCTTTTAAATCTATCTTAAAAACCTATATTTATCGTTATTGCGGGTTTAACCCGCAATAACGCTTAGGAGTAAATGGGTTTCCCCATCTCGGACTTTCTATATTGTTAGCATTCAATTTGAGCCGTTTTTTTTAATTGATATAATGCCGCGCATACACAAGCGATTAAAGGAATTTCCTCCGCCAAGAGAAAGACAAATCCTTTAATCGCCTTGATGTTTGCTTTTAGGAAACCTTTTAATGTTTTCGCATTAAGCATTAAGCCGCTTCTGTTTGAACGCAGAGATTAAAATCAGTTACATTGCGGGTTTCGCATTGTAAAAGCATATAAAACCATAAAATATGGTTTTATGCTGTTTTTTATATCTTATTATGGTTTTTGTGTCAAGTGTTTGACGGGGGGTTTTCTTATAAGAGGTGTTTTATGAAGAATTATTCTCATATCGGGAAAAAAATTATTGAGGTTTTAGCCGTTTGCGCTATGACGCAAACTGAATTAGCCCAAATTACGGGGATTCAATTTTCTGTCATAAACAGAATAATAAATGGAAAAACCGCTCCGTCTGCAAAAACGCTCGGCAAAATAGCTAAAGCGTTACAACAGCCCGTATCGTATTTTACGGACGCTTCCATTGAAAATATCAATGGACATAGCGTAAATAATAGCGTTCAAGAAAACCAAGTAATCGTAAATACCGATATTGAATTTCTAAAAAAAGATGTGGAGTTGTTAAAAAAAGAAATGGAAAACCTGCGATTGACAATTGAATTGATAAAAAAGCAATAAACCCGCCCTGTCCCCTGCAAAAATCATATCCGTCATTCCCGAATATCTTTGTCAAAAATCCGTCTTTGCCGTGTTTTTTGACTTTGTTTTGAAATATGATAAAATCCGCCGTCGTAAAAATCCAAAACAAAAGGCGTATATGAAAATTTTTAAACCCTTTCTTAATACTTTCCTGTCTGTTGTAATCATCTCTTTATTTTCCATCAGTTCAATTCAAGGCGAGGACGCCGGGACATTTGCTCAGTTTAGTTCTCTGTTTAGCGCTGGAACCGTCACATTTATACAATTAAGCGGCGGTCATATAAATATGAATGCCGCATTATTAAGTCCTGCAAGTTCTAATTTGAATAAAATAGACGGGTTATATGGAGGAACTCGTTGGGCTTTTGACGGCGGATATAATAATAGCGCTGTTTTTATTTTGGAAAATAGCTCTATCACTTTTAGCAATACTCAGTTTAGACGCTTTAGCAGGGTTCAATCCGGCGGCGCGTTTAGTTTAATATCAGGCTCTAAAATATCTTTTGACGGTAATATTGATTTTACAAGCAATACGGCGCTAAACGGCGGCGCGGTTAACCTTTTAAATAATCCTGAAAATTATCAATTTGTTCAATTTAGCGCGGCGGGCTCAACTATCAATTTTTCATACAATACTGCCATGAGTTCAGGCGGAGCTATTTCGGCGAGCGCGTCTGATATTTTTATAAACGCCTCATTAGGCGGCATTGTCAGATTTACTAGCAATACGGCAGGCTCAAATCAAAACGATATATATTTAGGCGCTAAATCTAATTTATTTGTAAATGCGTTGGACGCTTCAAAAGTGGAAATGCTCGGAGGAATACAAGGCGCGTCTGACAGTAAAATAGTAAAAACTGGGACAGGGGATTTTTTCCTTGGCGGATTGACGGCATATAACGGCGAGATTGAAATAAAAGGCGGGACTTTATCTTTTGTTTCTAATAGCGTTTATATAAATTCCCTGTCTGTTTCAGACAGCGATTTGAGGGTTTATATAAATAATTGGAGCGATTGGACTACGAATACATTAATCAAAACCGACATTTTAAAAATTAGTAATGCCGATTTGCTTGTTTCAATAAGCACAAGTTCAAGCCTATATGAAGGAGCGCAAATCCCCATCATATATTTTTCTCAGTTGGACGGCGCTTTTACAGATAGCGGACGCAGAGAGCATATAGGCGACTGGAGATATGCCTTATATTATGAGTCTAATTATGTATCTCTACACTTTACAAGCAATACAATTTTATCTTTTGACGGGCTAAATCATAATCAATCGGAAGTTCAAAACGCTTTAAATTCTATATATGAAAGCAAAAGTTTAAGAGAACATATATTAGACGATATGGCTCAAAATCCTGAGCAAGTAAAAAGGCTTTTAAACGCTATGAGCGGCTCTTTTCTTGTTGATTCTATAAGAGCGGCGCAAGTAAATAGTAATTCAATCAAGATTTATAATAGAATCGGCAAAAATCTCCAAAAAGATAAAAGACTAATATGGGCGCAGGTAGATATACAAGGAGTATCTTTGACAGATAAAGATATGATGGACAAATTTTCCATGAGCGGCGCGGGCGGGCTTTTTGGCATAGATTTGTTTGAGTTTGAAGAGAAAAAGACCAATACGATTATCGGCGCTTATTTAAGTTATGACGGCAATAGTCTTAAACAAGGTTTAGACAAAGGCAGCGCGAATGTTTTGGAAATCGGCGGATACGGCTCTCTGCTTGGTCTTTTTGAAGATAGAATGATTATAAAAGGCAATATGGGTTTTGCTTTACAAATGTTTGATACGCAAAGAGAAATCAGAGAATATATAAATCCATCTAATACTTCTATTGATAATCCAAAAGCAAATTTTAACATTTATACAATAATATCCGGAGCGGAAATTGAGTATATGGCGAAAGAATATGACAATACCGCCATATCTCCATTTTTTGGCTTACAAACCTCTTTAAGCATAAATCCTGAAATAACAGAAAAAGACGGCGGAATTGCAAATTTGACGCTTGACTCGGATTCTTATCTTAGAATGCAAGCGGCGCTGGGCGCTAAAATATCGGGTAATAAAGATAATTTTTATTGGTATGGCAGATTTTATTTGGGATTTTTGCTTGCAGGCTCTCATCCTCAATATGATATAAGGTTTTCTGTTGCAAAAGACGCGGGCTCAATGAAAATAGACGGAGCCGATGAAGGCTTTCTTTCTATGGGTTTTGGCGCGGGCGGCGAATATAGGTTTAATGAGACTGTGTCCGCTTTTGCAAATATAGACGCTAATTTGGGGGGGGACTTTTCTAAATATTTTGTAAGTCTTGGTCTCACATATAAAATCCCTATAACTGCCCAAGAAGAAAAGCCTGTTAAAAAGCCCGTTGCTGCCCAAGAACAAAAAGAATCTCAAATTGAAAGCGTAGAAGAAGAGACTATAGATGAAAAAGAATATATGAATATAGAAGACAGGGACATTACGCCGGACGAGTTAAACGCAAAGAAAGAAGAGGCTGTGGCAAGAAGAAAAGGCAGAATTATAAAGTCTTTTATCTTAAAGAACACTTTCCCATCTTCTGTGTATAGGTTAGAAACAAATGAGGCAAGGCAGGAAATAGAAGAAATTGCAAATTTTATTAAAGCAAATCCGTATAGAAAGGTGACTATTGAGGGGCATACTGACTCTTCCGGCAGCGAAATAATAAATCAAAGGTTGTCTCGGATGCGCGCCCGTTCTGTGTTTGAGGAATTGTTTAAAAATGGAATTGATGTAAATAAGATGGAATATATAGGATTCGGTTCGGCATTACCCGCGGCGACAAACACAACAAATGCCGGCAAAGACAAAAACAGAAGAGTGGAAATTTTTGTGGAATAGGCGGGCGTGCTGGCGGCAAAGCCGCTTTTCATTTATGAAAACCAATAATTGTAGGGGCGAACCTATGTGTTCGCCCTTTTTTATTTGTGGAATTTGAGAGTCCGCTATTGCGGGTCAAGCCCGCAAGCCCACAAACAAAGGTAAGCGGAAACAATAGATCTTTTGCATAACTGATATACAAAAAATGTAAGAATATAAGATTGCCGTTGTGCGCTAACAGAACTCATCTGTGCGAAAACAAAATTGTGCGCGAAGCCGCAGAATGACACTACCCCTCTATTTTTATGCGTTGGTTGCGCAAGAGGTCTAATAGCAAGCAAAGATAAAATGTGATATATGATTGATTTACAATAGAAAGAGCGGCATGCCGCGCCGCTTATACGAGAAGAGAAATCCCAATGCCAAAAGAGTGAACCTGCCCCTCAAAATTTTTGGAATTTGAGACAATGTCGATAGAAGGCATATAAAGGTAAGAGTATTTTAGAGACAAAAGAATTGAATCAAAAAGCAAGATATTAAGTCCGCCATGCAACTGATAAGTAAATCCATTAGCGCCGATAGTTTCTTCTTTACTATTTGATGTCCATTGAATAGACGGCGACGCTACGCCCAAGCCTGCCCCTATATAAGGAGTGATTTTAGTATTGGAAACATCAAATAAATCATAAAAGAGATTGGCAAGGAAGACATTAGACTTATAATAGTATTCTTGAGATGAGTTGTTAGCGTTCACAAGCGTCTTATTTATCATCATATACTGAATATCCGCTCTAAAATGACTGTTGAACTTATACCCCATATAAAAATCTAAACTTTGAGCGGCTATACTATTTTTTGCGCTGACTCCGCCCGGCAACTGCACATTAGTAAAAGCGATATTTCTTGACTGATACCCGCCGCCAATATATACCCCCCCAGCCGCAAAAAGCGAGCTGGCAGATAAAAGAAATATGGAGAAAAGCATTGATAAAACAAGTGTTTTTTTCATAATAAATATATATACCAAATTTATAAACAAAAAACAAAAAAATGACAAAACTTAACGAGGCATTACAATTTTTTGGTTATTTCATATATGAGCCTTAACATAAAAACAATAATTTTTTCACGGCAAGTTTGAACAAATTTTATAAATGACTTTTCCCTGCTTCCCGCATGGTTTTACTTGCAACAAAAAGAATACTCATCAATACAATAATTGCCCCGGTTATGATGAGAATAGCATCAATAGTAATAATATCCGCAAGAGGACCAAATAATACCATGCCGGCTGGCACCATGATACTATACGCCATAGTAAATACCGCAAGCGCTCTTCCCAAATACGCGCTTTCAACTTTAGTCTGCATGAGAACCATTGCCGGGGTATTGTATAAAGGCATAATCAGCCCCATCAAGCCCATGATTACGCAGTATAATACGAAATTGGACGCAAGCCCCAATCCCACGGCTTGCATTCCGCAAAGAGCGCAGGAAAGAGCCATAGAATATATGCGATTTTTAAACCCGCCCCAAACGCTTATTATAAAACCGCCTGCAATCATGCCCGACAGGAAAACCACCTCAATAGCTGTAAGCCGCCAAACATCTGCGCCGAAATTCCTTGTCACCTGCAAGGTAGTCAAAAGCATGGTTGGCGAAATGGCAATAAAAAAAGCGGTGGAAATCGCAATGAGGCGAAAAACAAATTTATGTTTTCTGATATAGCGCAGCCCTTCTCGTATGTCATAGAAGTAATCAATACCCTTCCCGCCTGTTTCGGCATTCTGTTTAGTTGACGCGGGCGCGGCGGGAACTTTTACCAAAAAGAACAGTATGCTAATCCCGATAATAGCGGTAACAACATCAACCATAAACAGCGTTTCAAGCGGCGCAAATGACATTAACAATCCGCTTACCATGGGAGCCGCCAGCATAGAAATTGATTGTATGCTGCCTTGTATGCCGTTTACTCTGGTTAAATGCTCTTGCGGCGCAAGTTGAGGAATTAGCGCGCCAATGGACGGCATCTGCACGCCTTGCCCAAAAGAACGGACAATGGCGCAAGCCAACAATATGCCGATATGGTCAATCCCCAAAAAAAGCAGAACCGCCACTATAAGACTTGCAAAAGCCACACAACCATCGGAAATATTGATGATGTATTTTTTGTTAAACCTGTCCGCCCACACGCCTGCAAAAGGCGAGATAAAAAACATGGGGAGAAATAATGCTACTGAAAAGACAGTCATCATCGTTCCCGATTGGGTGTCGAGAGTGATATGCCAGAGTATAGCGTATTGAACTACGGAAGACCCAAAAATCGTTAATGCCTGCCCGCCCAGAAACAAAGCGACATTGCTTTTCCAGTTAATTTTCATAAACCCATTTTACTGTGTATTCATAGAATTTGCAAGAAAATGTATTCAAAGGCAGATAGAAAAGAGGAAAGACGGCAAAAACAAAAAAAGAAACTTGTATTTTTTTGTTTTTGTCGTTTTGTGTTACTTGCGTGGTTGTTGCCGCTGTTAAGGAGACAATGATTAACTCGTTAAATGTTTTTAATCCGTCAATTGCAGACTTGACCCGCAATTGACGGTATAGAAAATATAAGTCGTATTCAAACTATCAATTGTGGTAAAGTCGCGCCTAACGCGTCATTCCCGAGTGTCGCGCCTAGTGCGTCATTCCCGAGTGTCTCTGTCGGGAATCCACTTTTGCCGTTGCCTTTTTTAACTTGGATTCCCGATAAGGAATTTCGGGAATGACGAAAAAAAGAAAGGGTTTTTACCCTATTTTCAAGTGGGTTGATGACGACAAAAGAATTTAGTTAATCAGCGTTTCATTAGCCGTTAAAATTTGTAATTTGCTCCTATTCCGCTTGTCCAGCCGAAACCTATGCCAAAGTCTGCGCCCGCATTTACAAAAATTGAGACCGCTTTGCCTACTTTGTATTCTCCGCCAAGCGAGATTGCGCCTTGTATTGCGTCCTCTTTTGTTCCTATCATTTCGCTCTCATTTCCAGTATTGTCTATGGTTTTGTATTTCGGCTCATCTCCGCTTACTAAAAATATGCCGTATAGTCTGCTATACCATTTGAA
>JAITTG010000066.1 GCA_031287095.1 Candidatus Parendomicrobium reticulitermitis
GCATATAAGCCCCCTTTGTTTGAGCCTAAATGCTACATTATTTAACTCCCTTTCGGTGTCATCCCTTAAATGATATTTCACCTTTTATTTCGGTGTCATTTTAGATGATTAAATGCGCGCTTTTACAATAGTGCAATAGTCCGTTTTGCCGTATTTGCGAGCGCCTAACAACATCTTGGGTTCGTCCGCCATATCAAAGACAAAGTCCGCCATTTCAATTTGTTTAGGATACGGTTTAGGATACCCGCAAGCCTCGCAACAAGCGTAAAAGTCAGATAAATTTAATGCGCCGCTTTGTTGCGTATCGTCATTTTTGTCGGGCGCGAGTTCTTGCATTTTTACAAACGCGCCTACATCGCCATGCATCGCTCTGTTTGCTATGCCCAATACCATCATTTCTTTTACAGTCAGCGTTTCGTCTTTTATTTCGGGATATACAAATCTTGTTCTGCCTATTATTTCTTTGCCGGGCTTTAGCGTAAGGGCATACCGCGCAAGTTCTGCATAAGTCCGTTTCTCCTTACGAATTTGTCCGCTGATTTTGCCGCCAAGCGAAGAAATTGCCTTGCGCTTTTCTCTTGGCATATCGGCAAAAGATTTAAGGTTTGCTAATCTTTTTTTTTACTTTCTTTTGTCATTTTGCCTCGCTGCTTTTTTGCCCGTATATTTTTCATATCTTTTAACTATTACATCGCAAAATTTTGGGTCTAATTCCATCAAAAAGCATTTGCGCCCTAATTGCTCGCACCCTATAAGAGTTGAACCACTACCGCCAAAAGCGTCAATAACTATGTCGCCCGCTTTTGAGTTGCGCTTTAAGGCGCGCTCTGAAAGGCGGACGGGCTTTTGCGTGGGGTGCAGGTATTGATTGATATTGTCGCGTTTCTTCAATTTCGCGCATTGCCGCTGTGGGTTCTATACCTTCCATGCCTTTTCTCCTTTTTTGCATGTTTTTTTAACGCGATTATTACACGCTGATGAGTTTATCGGGCGTTTTTCACCCATCAAAACTTTTTTCGTCAAAATTATACCCATTGTTTGCCTTTCCGCCTTTGTTTTGCGGCGAAATCGGCGGGCTTGCCTTATTCTTAATCTCAAATATGCCTTGCCAGCCATTTGCTATACTCCGCTCAATGATTTGAGTTGCAGTCTCTGAACTTCCTCCTGATAGTTTCTCAAGCAGACTTAGCCAAGCATTAAGAGATTCTCGACTTTTAAAAGGCTTTTTTATACTCTTTCTGAACGCAAAAAAGTCTTTTGCCTGCATAATACAGCAGAACGCAAATGTAAGCATCCCGATAATAAAACAAAAGTTTGTCATCTATATAATAATTAGAGAGCTGACATGTGGCGTCTAAATTACAAAAGAAAAACAGGAAATGGACTTTCCGTTATCTTGAAGAACAAAAACATAAACGATATATCTGTCAAAAGACATCGTATCAAGATGCGGAACAAGAACTAATTGATTTTTTATCAGCATTTAAAGCGCTTAAAAACAAAAAAGACGATTCAAAAATTTTATGGAAAGATTTTTGCGTCCGATTTTTAGAGTATGTCAAACGCAATAAAAAAGCCCCTGAAGCCTACATATTGCATATAAATAACTTTAATAATGCATTGAAAATAACTTATGTGTCAGAAGCAAATACCGCAAAATTTAACGAATACATTGATATTCGGATTCAATCCGGCATATCAAAGTCAACCATAAACAGAGAACTCAATACTTTTAGAATGCTCTTTTCTTGGGCTATTGATATTGAGGACTTCCAATTAAAACACCCCTTAAAAAGAAAAATAAAAAGATTTAAAACAAAGGCGGTAGTAAAAACAAGAGTACTAACCAGCGCTGAAATTAACAAAGCCTTCACTTGCATAAAAGACAATGTTGATGATAAGGGACAATCTTTAGGATTGGACGAGCAAACAAGAGATATGTTATTAGTGTTATTGCATTGCAGACTTTATGCTGGATTAAGGCTAAAAGAAGCCAAATTGCTTAAAAGAAAAGACATATTATTTGACAAGGCATCTATTTTAATTGAGCCTCAAAAAACATCAGAATCAAACCCAAATATCGTATCTATTCCCCTTGAAAGCAAATTAAAAGATTTTTGTATCAATCTGTTTAAACGATACCCCAAAGAAATTTACGCGACGTCAAACATACAAGAAAGCGCTCGGACATCAAGAAGCGCCGTAATATCCATTTAATAGTAGACACACTGACAAAAATAGGCATAAAAGACGCCGGCATGCACACTTGCAGGCACACCTTTATTTCCAATCTTGCAAACAATCCGCAAAAAATTGACAGCGTTGACATTATGGAATACGCCAGAATCCAAAGCATAGAAGTGTTAAAAATTTACAGACATATAACGCCAGAGACCCATAGAGCAAACATTGATAAACTTACATATTAACCGCGCAAAAACATCGCAATATTTTAGGGCAAATTTATAGCAAATGGCAATCAAAACAGGGCAAAAGCAACAAAAATCAATTTAAGCAATTCTTAAATCTTTTCTTTCTTATTACCCTACAACATTATCATTCTCTCGTCGTAAAATAAAAAAACCGTCCTTTTCACGAGTGAAAAGGACGGCATATACAACTTCGGGGCGACAGATTTATTTTATGAATAAAAGGTCTTGTTTTGGTCTTGTTGGCTTATTTTTTATGCTATTTTATAACGCTTTCCAAATTACCTATAAACCCTGAAATAAGTTTGTTTTTTTCGCTGTTTGCTTTATCAAGTGTTTCTTTTGCTTTTTTGTTTTGCTCTCTTAAAGACAATGATTTGTCTTTCATTATCTTATCTACTTCTTGTCTTGCTATTTTATCAGTTTCACGCGCGGCTCGCAAATTACCGTCAACTACCGCAAAATCGCTTACATAGTTATCGTAAAAAGTTTGGTCTTTATCGTCAATAGTGTCGCCTCTATTGATTGCGGCTCTTATAGCGTCAAACTTGTTTCGTTTTTCATAGTATTTTTGCATTTTTCGCCCATACCAAAAGTTCTCTTTTTGAGTAAATGGAATAAAGTTGTCATTTATATATTTTGCTGGGTCTTTTACTATCTCGGACGAATGCGTTAATAATTTTAGAGAGCGTCCAAAATAGCCTTCCGCAAGAAAGTCTATTTTAATCGGCGATACATTGATTGCGCTTCCTATTGCTTTTGCAACATCAGAAGTCCTATCTGTATATTGGTATTTTGGTTGTCTATTTTTTAGGTATTGTGGCACTATTGGGCTTACTCTTGGAAAATCTTTCATTCCAAGCGTGGTTTCAATGGCGGGCTTTAGTCCCGTTGGCAATAAAGATAAAAAGGCGCTCGTAGGTTTAGTTATATCAATTTGCGCTGGTATAGCCGCCCCTAATGCTTCTACATAATCGCCTGCGCCATACTTATAATCGTATGCAATTTGGTTGATTGTCATAATCATTATGTTTGCTAATGTCTGGAATATCTGTTCTTGCCTTATTCTAAAAAATCCCTTATTTTCACCATCCCTCGTAAAATAAATATACATACCCGCCATTTCAAGAGGAATATTTTGCAACATCTCTTTTTTTAACTCGTCGTCGTCAACCTCTTTTTGATTGCGCCGATTTGCAAAAAAGTTTCCTATGGCAATACAAGCCGCCATAATTACAAAGCGTTTTAATTTGTCGCCTTTCATTGAGTTTTTTAAAACTTGATACATTGACTGAATTGCGGCGTTAAAATAACCTACTGAACGAACAAAATCTCTCCCGACCGCTCCGCCAAAATTGCCTATTTTATGGAATGAGCCGCTAACATTTCCCGCGTCCTCAAAGGCTTGTAATACTGATTTTCCATTTTTAACAGCAAGTCTAAACTCTGAAAACCTTGTCAGCATTTCAGCGGTCGTGTTTGGAATAGCAAGCGTTTCAAGAACTCTGTTGCCCGTATCTAAAACAGCGCTAAAAGCGGACGGCTTTTCGCCCGCTCTTTGCATGTAGTCATTTGCGTTGTCCATTCCAAAACGGGTTTGATTTCTCCCTGCGACCGCGTTGTAAATGCCCCAAAGTTTCATTGTTTGCGGGTCTTTTATCGCTAAAAGTCTTGCTGTTTCTGCTGGCGATACAAAAGGTTTAAATCCGTTTTTAGACACCACATACGCGCTTTGATTATCAATAATAGTATTATTTATAACAAAAGATGGGTATATTCCCGTTGTTCCCATCGTAAATGTCTTTTTAGCAAGTATTAGCGCTTTCATTGCTATATGCCTATTTTCAAACGATAGCGTCTCGTCAAGTAGTTTTTTTAATTCGCCATTGATTTTATAAAAAACATTTTTTCCTTTATCATTATAAGTCTTAATCAACGCCTCGTCTCTTAATTGTTTTGGGTCTTGTATATATTTGCCGTCTTGTTTTACTGTCATTGTAGGAACTTTTTGCATTATGTCGGTCAAATTGTTGTAGTTATCCCCTATCGTATTGAGTATTATTTGCCTCGTTGACATTATCGTTGCCTTTATATAGTTATTTTTCATTGTGTTGTAAGGGCTGATAATGTCCAATTGAGAACCTTTTTGAGCCTTTAGGCTTGTAAATCCCGCTGGTTTATTATGGCTGTCAGCATTTACCGCCTCGCCGATTATCTCGTCAACCATATCCCGCCTAAACGCTACATATCCTTTTGTATTTAAAAAGGTTTTCAATTTTTCATTATCTATTATTCCTGCCTTTCTTAACCAAAACAATGTCTGCTCATTTAACTTATCAAGCATTTCGGCAGGCTCTATAAACTCATCATAATTTTGCGCGTATGCAATGTCGGTATCTTGAAAATTATTGTTATCAATTATATTTGCAAGTCTTTCAGTGTCTCTTAAGGAGTTGTTGTATTTTTGTAATTTTTCTCTGATTTCCTTTAATGTGTTTAAGTCCGCTCCTTTCACTAACCGCGACGCTTTTGCTATTGCGGCATTCCTTTTTGATTTGTCATTGTTTATAATATCGGTCAGTTCATTTTCGTTAACTCCCGCTTTCTTGAATATATCAATAAGAAGGTCGCCGTTAGAGCGCGTCTTTTGATGAAGTTCTTTAAGCGATATTCTTTGCTCGTTATCTCTGCGAGGCGCAAGAAATCTATCAAAAGACAATTCCCGCCCTTTTATCATGTTGTCTATATCTGTGTAG
>JAITTG010000107.1 GCA_031287095.1 Candidatus Parendomicrobium reticulitermitis
TTCCCGCTTATGAGATAGTTTATTTGCATTTTGGGACTTACCGTATTGCTGATGACAATATGGGCGCGACCATAACTATTGATGGAAATAACAAGGCATATTCTCTTGTCATAGGAATTAAAGAGATATCCTCAAGCGGCGTAGCATATTTTGAGATTTCTGACGCTCAATGGACTCTTGATCCAACAAGTAACAATGCCGTCTCAGAACAAAATGGAAAGTTGACGGTAAGTGATTCATTTTATGCCGGCAATAATGCAAATATCTCGTTGGTAGTAACTTATAAAGGACTACCTAAAACATTTACTTTTGTTCTGGCTACGGATGCCGTCGCGCCCGCGCCGCCAAGTTCGTTTGTCCCGTCAAGTCCGGTAATAACTGGAACTGATGGCAAAACATATCAAATGGTGATGAAGTCAGGAACCAATTGGGTGGTAAGTGGAAATTATGTTGATATTGTCGTAAATGATCCTTTCGCTGACAGAACAGATGTCAAGGTGCTTGTAGATGGTGTGGAATGCAACTTTATGTATGGTACTAGAGTCTTTGAGTCTGATGGAACTACTCCATTTGACCTATCTTCTATTATTGTGCCTGCTGGCAGTGGGTATAACAAATTTACACAATCTGGCACATGGGTAGTAGAGATTTATGTAAAAGATGAGACCTATGATCCGAACGATACACCAGTATATTTGCCTGATATGCCGAGCGCACTGAAAGCCACATATGTATTGAGAGTGCAATAATAAGAGATTAAACAGATAAACAAACAAATCCGCCGCGTAGATTTTAAATTTGCGCGGCGGATTTTTATTTGTTGGAACTGCGAAGTCAATAGAGTATTTGCTTTAACTTTCTTTATTGACTTATTGGGCTAAAAAGTCCTATTTGTCATCGCCTATGGGGCAAGCCCCGTAATCTCTATTGTTTCCTTTCTGTGTTACCTACGAATGTCTCTCCAATGTCGTCATTCCCGAGTGTCCCTGTCGGGAATCCACTTTTGACAAATGAACATTGTCATTCGCCCGCTTTGCGTTTAAACTTGGATTGCCGACAAAAACACTCGGCAATGACGGCAAAAGGAGAGCGTCATAGTGTTGTGTCAAATGCGTCATTCTCGAGTGTCTCTATCGGGAATCCACTTTCAACACAAAATTGGAGTTATTACCTCAACTTGAAAGAGGGAGGGCAGGAGGGCGTCGGCGCGGAGCGCATCGCAACGCAAAGCGGTAGTTATTCCTTTTTTTCCTTGTTTTTGTCGTTTGTCCGTTTTTGTCGTTTGCCGTTTGTCTTTTGCGTTTACTGTTTGATTTTACCTTTCGTCCTATCGGGCGGGTTTGAAACCCGCACCCTACAAGTTTCACGGTTTTTTTGTGTTTTTTATATCTGCAATAATGCAAAATATGATATACTCCGCCGATAAAAATCAAAAAAACTGGAGAGCGGAAAACTTAAATCAATCGCCACTCTTAAACGCTGAAAGCGTTTAATGCTGTTAATAACCCCGTATTGTCTGTAAGGCTATGCGGAAAACATAGAAAAAAAGGAGATATTTACATGAAAGACGAACAAGACTTGGATACTTTGCGCCATTCTGCTTCGCATATTATGGCTGCGGCTGTGACAGAACTTTTTCCCGACACTAAAGTCGCCATAGGTCCCTCTATTGAAGACGGCTTTTACTATGATTTTGATAAACCCAGCAGTTTTGCGCCCGATGATTTGCCAAAAATTGAAGAAAAAATGAAAGAAATTATCAAGAAAGATTACCCTTTTGTCCATAGCGCAATGCCAAAAGAAGAGGCTATTAAAAATTTCACTGCAAAAGGCGAGAAATTTAAAGCCGAAATTGCCCAAGGCATAGAAGATGATACTGTCCATATTTATCAATGCGGTAATTTCACAGACCTATGCCGCGGACCCCATGTAAAATCCACAGGACAAGTAAAACATTTTAAACTTTTGTCAGTTGCCGGCGCGTATTGGAGAGGGGATTCCAATAAAGAGCAATTGCAAAGGATTTATGGAACGGCTTTCTTTACAAAAGAGGATTTGGACGCTTATTTGTTAAAAGTTGAAGAGGCAAAAAAGCGCGACCATCGCAAACTCGGCAAGGATTTAGACTTTTTTAGCATACATGACGAAGTAGGCGGCGGTCTTGTTTTATGGCATCCAAAAGGCGCATTAGCGCGCGACATCATAGAACAGTATTGGAAAAAATTTCATCTTGAGCATGGTTATGAACTTCTCGCCACCCCCCATATAGCCAGCGAAGAACTCTATGCTATAAGCGGACATCTGCAAACTTATTCTGAAAATATGTATGCCCCAATGGAAATTGAAGGCAAGCCATATCGCATAAAACCTATGAATTGTCCCGGACACTTAATGATATATAAGACAAAATTGCATTCATATAGAGAATTGCCTATACGATATGCGGAACTCGGCACAGTATATAGATTTGAAAAGTCAGGCGTTTTGCACGGTCTTTTAAGAGTGAGGGGATTTACTCAAGACGATGGGCATGTTATAGTCGCTCCAGAAATGCTTGAAGAAGAGATGATTAGAATTTTCAATATGGCTATAGAAATGCTTAAAACTTTCGGTTTTGAAGAATATGAAATATATCTTGCCACAAGACCAGAAAATAAATTTGTTGGAGAAATATCTGATTGGGAAAAAGCCCAAGCCTCTCTTAAAAACGCATTGGACAAAACAGGCTATAAATATGAAATAGATGAAGGCGGCGGAGCATTTTACGGACCTAAAATTGATATAAAAATCAAAGATTCCATAGGCAGGGCATGGCAATGCTCAACAATACAATTTGATTTCAATCTCCCCGAACGGTTTGATATTTCCTATATAGACTCATCAGGCAAAAAAGCAAGACCATATATGCTCCACAGGGCATTGCTTGGCTCTTTGGAAAGATTTTTCGGCGTTTTGCTTGAACATTATGCCGGCGCCTTGCCTCTGTGGTTATCCCCAATACAAGTAACAATAGCCAATATCAATGAAGAGCAAGACGAGTATTGCAAAAACCTTCTTGCAACTTTAAAAGCGGCAGACATAAGAGTTTCTTATGATGACAGAAATGAGAAAATCGGGCACAAAATCAGAGAAATCGCAATGCAAAAAATCCCATATATTGCAGTAATAGGCAATAAAGAAAAAGAAATCAATTGCGCCGCCATAAGAGCAAGAGGCAATAAAGATTTAGGCGTAATGAAAATAGAAGATTTTGTTGATATGCTAAAAAAACAAATCAACAATAAAGACAAATAGGGGGAGTTAATGAATTTTGTTAAAAGTTATCACCATGTAGCGCTTTTTGTCCAAGATTCTGAAAAGTCGTTAAACTTTTACAAGGGTTTAGGCGGGAAAATTGTTTTTAGTTTTCCAATGTCTGACGACAATAGTAAAACTATTTATCTTGTCAATCTTGGCGGAGACGCTGTGATTGAAATAGTTCCAAGGGGAACGGGCGAGGCTGAATCTAATGCTCGTTGGGCGCATATCGCTCTTGCAACTGACGATGCCCGCGCCGCTTATGATTTTGCTTTGAGTAAGGGGGCAAAGTCAAAAATCGCGCCTCAGGATATTATGCTTGGGACAAAAGCGGTTTGCAATGCTTTTGTTTTTGGTTATGACGGCGAGTCTATAGAGTTTTTTCAAGAGAAATAAAGATACTATTTCTATGATTTTTTAGTATAATCCCGCCAATGTTTAATTCAAAAATCAATAATCAAGTTGCTAATATAATAGAAGACATAAGAAAAAACGGCGATAAAGCCGTTTTTTCTTATGTTAAAAAGTTTGACGGTATGGACTTGTCTAAAAGCGGTTTAAAAGTTTCACATCAAACAATCGCCGCTTCAGATAAGAGTATGTCTTTAAATCTCAAAAGAGCTATAAAATCTTCTTTTGATAATGTTTCGTCGTATCACAAAGCGGAATTTAATCAAATAAAAAAATCGTGGTCTTTAAATAAAAAAGGCGTTCAAACGGGACAATTTTTGACCCCCATTGAATCTGTCGGAATATATGTTCCGGGAGGCAGATTTTCTTATCCTTCAACTATTATTATGACAGCCCTTGCGGCTAAATCCGCAGGCGTTAAAAGAATAGCGATGACGACTCCGCCAAAAATGATGAGCGCTCCTGTTCTTTGGACTGCTAAACTTTGTGGAATACAAGATATATACAGCATAGGCGGCGCGGCTGCCATAGCGGCTCTTGCCTACGGAACAGAAACAATTAAAAAAGTTGATATGATAGTAGGACCGGGCAATGCTTTTGTAAATGAGGCTAAAAGGCAGGTTTTTGGTCAAGTCGGCATAGACTCTTTGGCGGGACCAAGTGAAGTTTGCATAATTGCAGATAAAGGTTGTCCTACTATATATATAGTAAGCGATATTATGGCTCAAGTTGAGCACGACCCTCAAGCGAGAGCATTTTTCTTTTGCGATAGCGCGTCAAAAATTGCGCAAGTAAAAAAAGATTTGCCAAAAGAAGCTTTTAAGCAAGTCCAAATAAAACAATGCTCAATTGCAAAAGCGATTGAATTTTCAAATGAAATTGCTCCGGAACATTTAGAATTATTAGTGAAACAGCCTCAAAAATTATATGGCAAAGTCAAAAATGCAGGCGCAGTTTTTGCAGGTTATCAAACTCCCACAGCGGCAGGAGATTATTGGGCGGGACCGTCTCATGTTTTGCCGACAGCAGGTTCTGCAAAATTTTCAAGCGGTCTATCTGTAATGACATTTTTAAAAAGGACTTCTTGGACACAAGTAGCCGCAGATAATATGGCGGCATATATAGACATAGCGCAATTTGCAGATTCAGAAGGTCTCGTTTGGCACAAAAAATCCGCGCAAGCAAGGTTTAGCCGCGGTTGCGGGCTTTGACCCGCAATCTTTGTTGCCGTCCTCTAAACGCTTCGCAATAACATACGGGGAGTTTTTTATATGAGAAAATCAAAAATAGTAAGAAACACAAACGAAACTCAAATATCAATAGAGTTGAATTTAGATAAAACGGCAAAGCCGCAAATTTCTACAACTATCGGTTTTCTTGACCACATGTTGACGCTTTTTGCAGCGCACAGTTCTATAGCGCTAAAAATAAAAGCCAAAGGCGATGCTTGGATTGACGACCATCATCTTGTAGAAGATATAGGCATTGCCCTCGGTCTTGCTTTAAAAGAATCCCTCGGCGATAAAAAAGGCATAGCAAGATATGGACATTTCCTTTTGCCTATGGACGAGGCTTTAAGTTATATAGCGTTGGATTTGTCAGGCAGATTTTTTTTGAGTTATGAAGCCGATATAAAATTTCAAAAAACAGGTTTCAATTATGATTTAATTCAAGAGTTCTTTTACGCTCTCGCAAGCAATGCCGGTATGACGCTGCATATAAAAATGTTAAAAGGCAGAAATAATCATCATATAGCCGAAAGTATTTTTAAAGCCTTTGCCCGCGCTTTAAAACAAGCGGGTGCAATAACAAAAAACAATAGAGCAATTCCTTCAACAAAAGGCGTTTTATAAAATATTTCAATGAGAAATCTAAATGACTAAAACACAAGAATTGTTAATTTCAGAGAGAGTTAAGGAACCGCTGATTTTCTTTGATAACAATATCTTTTTTTGCTAATATAATATGAAAGCTAATTTTGGGATGGCTCTTTGTAAGGAAATGTTGATTAATTCATCAAATGTCTTTAAGACGACAAAGAAGTTCAGTTAATCAGCGTTCCTTTAAACCTGCCTCTCCATTTATGAGGAAATCCTATGAAAAAAAACATTTTATCTTTGCTTTTATTGTTTGTTTCTGTTTTTGCTTATGGAGCGCCTATTGATAATGTCCGCTTGGCTGCTTCAAAAGGCGATTCTTTGGCTCAATATCAGTTGGGAAATATCTATTTTAACGGTATAGGCGTCAACAGAGATTATGATTTAGCGCGCTCTTGGTATTTGAAGGCTGCAAATCAAGGCGATGTTGACGCTGCAGATAGTTTGGGCGATATTTATTATTTTGGGTTGGGAGTAAAGCAAGATTATAAAACCGCTATTGAATGGTATAAAAAGGCTTATGCTTATCACGAACTTGGATATATATACAAAAACGGCATCGGAACTTCTAAAGATGAAAAAATAGCGCTCCAATATTATGAAAAATCCGCTAATGAAAGCGCCTATTTCATTCAATTTGTAATTGCTGGTTTCTATTATAACGGCTGGGGGACTAAACGCAGCGTGGAAAGTGCTATTAAGCGCTTAAATGAAGTTCCTCAAGAGATATTGCCGATTGCAAAAAGCATAATAGATATTATTTCTGATGACAAAACTGAAAAAAATAAGTTTCAAACATTGAAAGATAATGCTGATAAGGGCGACGCTTATGCTCAATCCGTCCTCGGAGTAATGACAATTACAGGAATAGCGGTTAAACAAGACTATAAGACAGGGATGGATATGTTGATATTGTCGGGCAATCAAGGTAATGCGTCCGCTCAATATATTATAGGTTTGCTATATACTAAAAATATATCTTTCAATTATTATGAGGCGGTAAAATGGTATCAAAAAGCGGCTGACCAAGGACATAGAGGTGCTCAAAACAATTTAGGGTTTATGTATGAAATGGGGCAAGGCGGGAGATTAGATTTTGAAGAATCCGTTAAGTTATATAGAAAAGCCGCAGATAAAGGAGATAAAGAGGCTCAATATTGTATGGGTTTTGCTTATGAATTTGGGCAGGGAGTTAAGAGAGATTATAATGAAGCGGTTAAATGGTATAAATTATCAATTGAGCAAGGTTATCCTTATGCTCAATATAGTTTGGGTTTATTATATGAATTAGGACAAGGCGTCAAACAGGATTTTAAAGCGGCAATTGATTTATATAAATTATCGGCAGAGCAAGGTTATGCTTTAGCCCAATATGCTCTTGCCAATCTATATCAAAAAGGGCTGGGAATTCAAAAAGATGACGCGAAGGCTTTGGAGTATTATCAAAAGGCTTCCGCCCAAGATAATATCTTAGCCGAAGCAAGTTTGGCGGATATGTATTATAACGGCAGCGCTGTAAATCGCGATTATGGAAAAGCCTTTGATTTCTATATGCTTGCCGCTAAAAGAGGATTGGCGAGCGCTCAATATAATATGGGTAAAATGTATGAATATGGACATGGAGTAGGCAAAGATTATAAAGAAGCTTTTAAGTGGTATAGCCTCGCGGCTCAACAAAACTATGCGGATGCTCAATGCGCTTTGGGCTGGCTTTATGAAAATGGCTACGGAATTAAGAAAGATAGACAAGAGGCTTTCAAGTGGTATAAAAAGTCTGCTGAAAACGGAAATGTCTATGCAAAACAATTGCTAACCGAAAAAATTTAGGAAGTTATGATTGCCCTTGCGGGCTTGAATTGGTCGTTAAGTTTGTCGTCATTTGCCCGCAATGACAAGTCCAAAGCCCGCAAATAAAAAACAGTAAAAGAATTTAGTTAATTATAGTTTTTAGGAGAAATCAATGAAAAGATTTATTATTGTTCCGTTATTATTTTTGTCCACTCTGTTATACGCGCAGCAACTTATAGAGATTTCAGTTGAAATCACAGAAGTCAATGAAAATAAGAGTATAGAGCTCGGCATACAATGGCCTACCGAATCGGGGATAAGTTATTCGGGCGATCTAAACAGCATTCCTTCCGTAATAGGAACAGGCGATTGGATAAAGAACACAAAGTTCACATCTTCCTTAAAAGCGTTAGAAGACCACGGTTTGGCTACAATACTTGCAAAACCTAAAATAATTACAAAATCAGGAACTGAAGCGTCTTTTATGGTAGGCGGGGAAATTCCTATAGTCACTTCCAATATGACGGGAACAACTGTTGATTGGAAAGAATTCGGAATAATTTTAAAAATAACTCCAAGCGTTGTAAAAGACGATAATATAGGTATTGTTGTCAATACGGAACTTTCAAGAATAGATAATAGCATACAAGCGGGCGGATATCCCGGTATTGCCACAAGAAAAGCAAATTCAAATTTAGAAATCAAAAGCGGTGAAACTATGGTTTTAGCAGGTTTAATACAAACTACAAAGGAGCAGCAAAGAAGCGGAGTTCCATTTCTATGCGATATCCCTATAATAGGGCGCTTATTTAGCGTGACGAAAGATATTTTCATAGAGACCAATGTTTTGATTTTTATAACTCCGCGCTTGATAACGCAAGACAAATGAGAAATAATAAAAAAATTCATATAGAAACAAGTTGTTATTATCATTACGGGCTTGACCCGCAATCTCCAACAACGGACGAGATTGCAGGTCTTGCCCGCAATGATGGAAAGTGGAATAAAGGACAGATTTTTGTAGAGTTTTTGCTTGTTTTTATCGTTTTGTTTGGTATTTCTGCAGGGCTTTATTCCTTATACAAGAAAGTTTGGAAATCAAGATTTGAAGCATCCGCAGGCAAAAGCGTAATATCTATGCAAGTCTATTTCCCTGGGGGATATGTAAAATGAGAATTAAAAGAAATTCCGGACAGGCTATGCTTGAATCTCTTTTTGTAGTCTTTTTTACAAGCGTGATAATGCTCTGTTTTATTCAAGTTTGCTTGATAGTTGTTGACGATTTAACCGCTAATGAAGCCGCTTTTGTGGGTATGCGTTCGGCGGCGGTTACAAAGCAAGAAAAGGCAGACAGCAGGATTTCAGAAGCAAAAAGTAGAATTGTGAGGTATTTATTGTGGTATGGAATATTTCCTCTGCCGGTATATCTTCAAAATGATTTTGGGACTTCTTCAAGAGATACAGTCGCTCCATATTACAAAAGAGACGGAGCCAATCAAGACGACATTCAAAGCGACGGCTATGTATCTATCGCGCCAATGGATAAAAACAAGAAATTCAAAGATTTTTCAGGCAAAGAGATAAGCGCTCAGATTTTGCAAGTATATTATGCTACAAAAGTTTTTTGGAGAGATTTGACGGCTTCCGGCGTGTCGGCAAATAATTATATGGGGGCGGGCGGCATAAGATATCAGGCTTCAAGAGCCGCTATGATTCCTTCTCCTGACGAGGAATATTATGACAAAGCTTTTCCAAAGGCTAAGAAATTTGATTAAAACTCCGAACAATTTAAAAAATAATAAAGGTCAGACCATGTATTATTTTTTAATTTTGTCTATGGTTGTTATAGTCAGTTGGGCTATAATGTTAAATATAGCCAAAGTAATCATAGATAGAATGGATCTGCAAAACAAAGCCGACGCTTTGGCATTATCCATAGCGACAGACAGAGCAAGAGTGATGAATATAGTGGCGGGATTAAATTATCTTATTGGTATAACTATAGATTTAGGAAATTATCCGTTCGGCGTTTTAACTCCTACTTATGATGTTGCGCAAATTGGTCCTTATTGGAAAGGTTCAAATACTGCGGCTACTAAATTATATAATGTAGTAACGGCTATTAAGACCGCGCAAGATGCGATGATTTATGGGCATGTCGCTTATGTAGGCGTTCAGATGGCGTCTCTTTTTAGTGATAAATATCTTCCCATAGTCACGCCTTTGCCTACCGGCGCAAGTTCTTTCGGTTTAGAAAGAAATAAGCGGAAAGCCAAATTTATAAAAGCGGGGACTGTCAATCTCGGCGTTAAATTTTATTATCCCAGTTCCACTTTAAAGACTCTTAATGAAACTTGGTTCGTTTCCACAGATAATATCTATAAACAAAAAGTAAAAGTCAGGTTGACAAAATTGGATAATGACAAAAAGACTCTATATATGCCGCGCCTTTTGGATATTGACCTTCCTGCATTAAGAATAGCGTATTCAGCGGCGGCTATATATAATACAAAGGGAACAATGTTTCCAACAAAAAGTTCAAACGATTCTACTGGGTTGCCCAATGGGACGGTAGTAGCCATAATAGAAGCCTTATACATTGAAACGATGGGTGAAACATCTAAGAAAATTTGGGATAAGTTTGGAAATATCCCCATTGTAGGTCCAGTGATAGCGGGTCTTTTAATAACGACTTATATCACTCCAAGCATTGCCATGCATGCTTATTCGTTTGCTGTGGCTCTTGGCGTTGAGGATAGTAAAAATCCTATGAAGTCTTATATAAATGCCAAAAACGGAGGTTGGGCGGCTCATTTAGTGCCTTATAGTAATAATTAGAAGTTAGCGTGTTATCTGCGAGTTGTTACGCAATCTCAATCTCTTTATTGGTATTTATGAAATTTTTATTAAAAGGATATATCAAATGACAAAAATTAAATTTTTATTTCTCATTGCAATTACAGTATTTTTATTTTCATCTTGCGCTTCTTTAAAGCAAGACGATGCGATTTTGGACAATTTTGAAGTCAATGGAGCAAGTGATTTTCAAGTTGACAATGAATTTCTCAAAAAAATATATGAGCAGGCTTATGATTTTGCTTCCGATGAGCAATATTTGAGAAGTTCAGATATTCTTTTGCAAATTCTTGCCGTCAATCCAAAATTTTCTCCAGCATCGTCTCTTTATGAGCAGATTTATTCTAAAATGCGCGCTCTTGCGGTTGATGAAAGGAATCTAAATATCGGCAAAGTATCTTATGCCAAAGGTTTTATTGATTATTATGAAAAAAATTACGACGGCGCTATAGCCCAATGGAGCAGATATATTCAAATGAAAAATTACAATGAAGAATTGCAAGAGTATATCTATAAAATCACAGCGATGAGAATGGTAAATAACGGCATAGCAAGTTTTGATAAAAGACAATATACGGATTGCATTAAACAGATGGGCAAAGTTGAAGATTTTATAATCAGTAAAAGACATTTTTCAGGCTCTCTTGCATATTATGATAAGGCAAGAACTTATATAGACCGCTCTATCGCCGCTTTAAGGGCTAATTTTTCAAGATTAAATACAAGCGAACAAACTGTTGCGGCTCAAACCTTATCTTCTACCGCTAAACAACAACAAGACGACAATAAAAACAATATAGAAGAAGCCAATAGAAGATATGAGGAGGGTTTATTGTATTATTCTCAAGGGGATTATTTAAAAGCGGGCAGAACTTGGGAATTGGCGTTGAGATTAAACCCAAATCTTGAAAAGGCGAAAGTGGCAATAGCCAATTTACGCAGAAATAGAGTTGTGGATTAAAATGAATAAAAACAAAAATTTGAAATATCCAAAAGGGCAGGCTCTTGTTGAGGCGGCTTTGACAGCTCCTTTGCTTGTGTTCTTTTTGTTCACAATTATTTGGTTTGCTCAGGTGATGCTCACTCATCAGCAATTGGTAAGCGGTGCAAGATACGGCATGGATTTAATAGCCAATACTCCATATTCTAAAAGTTATATTGAAACAAGCGTTAAAAATTATCTTGCCGGCAAAAGCGTGGTTGGAAGAATCATAGATGAAAAGAATCTCGGCGTTAAAGTTGAACTTCACGATTTGCAGCCGTATAATACCGAGATTTCTTTTAGCAATATCGGGCAGATTATACAATCAATTTTAAACTTTAACGGTATAAAAGATTTGCTTTTAAGAACGAATTCTTATATAGAAGTGACTTATAAGTATGAGTATCCAAAGATATTAAAGATGACAGGAAGCAATAATTTTCAGTTAAAATCTCGTTATGAGATATTATCTGGAAACGGTTCGGCGGGAGCAAAAAAACGAGATTCATAAGGAGATGCTAATTAACTCGTTTGTGAAGGTTTTTGAAGATTTTTTGTAAGGCAGGCATAAGGTTTCTCAAATACTCATAAGCGTTTGAGGGTTCTGATAACGAATCATGGCGAAAAAAACGCCAAAAAAAATTGTAATATCATATTTAATCAGCATTTGCGTGATTATAAAACGGCGCATAAAATATGCGCGAATATAAAAAGGAGGAAAAAATGAAGAAATTCTTTAAAGGCAGAAGCGGGCAGGGCATGGTTGAGTATATTTTAATCATCGTTATTGTCATAGTAGTTGTTTTTGCAGCGTATAAACTTTTTGGCGGCGCTGTCAAAAACCAATTTACGGACATGACTCAAAAAGTTACAGATGCAGCTAAGTAATTCCCCAAATAGACGCCCGCCAAATTTTATGGAATCTTATAGGCTCATTAGTTTCCCTAAAATTCGGCGGGCGTAAAAAAGGATTTAATAATGAAGAAAACAATTTTATTATCGGCTCTCTTTGCAGTATTGGCGGTTTTATCCGCTTATGTATATTTTTCAAGTTTAGAAGTTAAATATAGGAATATGGGCGAAACATCTACTGTGGTAGTTGCTAACAGAACTATAGCGGCGGGAACTTTAATTAGAAGGAATATGCTTGCGACAATGCAAGTTCCCAAAGCCTATATACAACCTAAAGCTTTTACTTCAATAGACGATTTGTTTGATAAAGACGGTCGGGCTGTTTTTGTCGCTCTATCTTCCATAGAAGAAAATGAGCAAATACTTCCGGGCAAAGTTTCAGATGCAAGCAAAGAAGTCGGTATGTCTTATATCATACCGGACGGGCGGAAAGCCTTGGCTGTTTCTTTTGACACGGACAGTTCAAATATCATCGCCCCGGGCAGCAGAGTTGATATTTTGGCTTCAATAGAATATACGGATGCAAGGAAACAATATCATGAGGCTGTGTATGTAATAGCCCAAAATATTCTTGTTTTAGCCGTAGGCAATGATTATTTCGGCAATAGACAGCCGCAGCAAGCAAATACGAATTCTATAGTAAGCAACGGAGGCGACGAGCAACAAAATAAGAGTTTAATAACCCTATCGGTAAGCGTTGAAGAGGCTCAAATTATTTTTATCGCCGGCGAGCATGGTAATTTGAAATATATACTCCGTCCCGTAGGCGACAGCGAATTGTATAAATCTAAAGTTATAAAAATGTCAGACTTGATTTCCGATATAGTTCAAACTCAATCTCCAAATACAAGAAGCGGTTCTGCAAATCAAGAAGAGATAATGAGACTCATAAATACATATTCTAAACAATAATTTTCCGTCGTTTTTTGCAAGTTTGCCGCTTTTTTGTCGTCGTCTGCGGGCATGACCGGCAATCTTACCTATTGTTTGAGATTGCTGGTCAAGCCTGCGGACGGCAGATGGGAATAAAAACAATGTAAGGAGTTCAAATGCTTTCGATCGCGCCCGGAACAGACCTTTTAAAAAGAGCGATAATAGCCGGCGGCTTATCTTCAGTATGCTCTAATAATAATATAGACAATATCGTTTTAGATTTTAGCCTGCCTCAGACTGGAATATATTGGACAATGTATAAGAGCAATATAAAATATGTTGAAGATATCCTGCCGGTTTTATCGTCTATCAATTCCAAAATGCTTAAAAACTTTTTATCGCCTATCGGTTCCAATTTGGTTTTGGGATTAAAAAGCAAAACTATAGAAGAAATAAATTTTGATAGATTGTCTTATCTCATAGATGTTTTAAGCGGTAGTTATAAGCAATTATTTCTCATCCTGCCTGACGGCGAGTCTCAAGTGTCTTTTGACTTGCTCAAAAAATCAAAAGCAGTTTTGTTGCCCTTTATGTCTGATTTAATGTCTGCCCGCAATGCCGTTTATCTTTCCGATATGTATATATCAAAATTAAATTCTATTGATATTGTCCCTTTTCAACTTGATTTGGGTTTTGATTTTCACTCGGACAAAATTTTTGCAGGCAGACAAATCTTTCAAAATATCATCTCTGTTGATTTTAACGACAGCGTCAGCAAGCAACTTTTTAACGAAGCGTCCTATAGGTCTGTTCCAAAGTCTTTTCTTTCCGGATTAGAAAAAGTCATCAATTCTTTTAAAGAACAAGAAATCAGTCAGAATGAAATAGACGAATCCGCCGACAAATATTTTAAAGACGAAGAAACTTATAAAGACCTTGCCAATAAAATCTATGTTCTCTTAGTAGAAGAGATGAAAAATTATACCGATGAAACAGATACCGCAATCCTCAAACAAACCGCTAATACAAAGATAGAAGAGATTTTAAGAAGACTTGATTTAAAACTCCCCAAGAAAATCTCCGACCGTTTATTTAAAGAATTGCGCGATAATGTCGCAGGACTTGGCATTTTGGAAGACTTAATAAATGACGAGCAAGTGACGGAAATTATGGTCAATGGACCCGACAGCATATACACTGAAAAAGCGGGAAAATTATCAAGAAGCGCTCTTGTTTTTCCCGATGAGCGCAGATTGCTCACAGTCATAGATAGAATAGTAGCCCAAATAGGCAGACATATTGACGAGGCTTCTCCAATAGTTGACGCAAGATTAAAAGACGGTTCCCGCGTCAACGCCGTCATAAGACCAATCGCATTAAACGGCGCGACCCTTACCATTAGAAAATTTTTAAAAAATATTCATTCATCCGACAAACTTGTGAATATAGGCACAATGTCTGACGCTATGGTTGAGTTTTTAAAGACTGCCGTTCAACTCAGAAAAAATATCATCATATCGGGCGGAACTGGAACAGGCAAAACCACTCTTTTAAACACAGTTTCATCTTTTATTCCTGATACGGAAAGGCTTATAACAATAGAAGATTCGGCAGAACTTCAATTGCAGCAGCGGCATGTAATCCGTCTTGAAGCCCGTCCTAAATCAACGGAAGGAACGGGAGAAATCAGCATAAGACGGCTTGTAGTAAATTCTTTAAGAATGCGTCCAGACAGAATTATAGTAGGCGAGTGCCGCGCAGGCGAAGCGCTTGATATGTTGCAAGCTATGAATACGGGGCATGAAGGCTCTATGACGACAGTCCATGCCAATTCAGAAAAAGACGCTTTTTCAAGGCTTGTCACTATGGTTTTAATGTCGGGCGCGGAATTGCCGGAAAAATCCATAGTTTCTCAAATAGCGTCCGCTATACATGTTATAGTTCAACTTACAAGATATTTTGACGGAACAAGAAAAGTTTCTTCAATATCCATTGTCAATAACGGCGATTCTGAAGGCGAGTATGAAGTTAAAAGAGTTTTTCAATTTGAATTGAGCGGCATAGAAAACGGCAGACAATTGGGACAATTTAAAAGTTCTGGTTATATTCCAGACTTTATCAAAACAGCCTCAGCAAGAGGCATAAATATAAATATGGAGATTTTCAAATGATAACAATAATTTTATCTATCGTTTTTGGCGCCGCAGTTTTTTTGTTTTTATATTCCATAATCAAGTGGAGTTCGCAAAGAGCGAAAGAATCTCAAGAGAGAGGCTCTTTAAAAAGCAGATTCCTAAATCTTCCTCCCGCAAGAAGAAGGACGGCGCTTACGCTATTCATATTTTTTACGGTGTTTATTGTATTTACAAATTTTATTTTTGCCGCAATAAGCTCGGCTCTTTATTTATTTTTTGATTGGAATTCAAGAAAGAAAAAAGACAAACAGACCGCCGCTTTAATAGATTCTCAAGTCATAGAATCATTGACTACAATAAAGTCGGCTGTTTTAGCGGGGCAGTCTCTTCAAAACGCCATAGTGATGACTTCTCAAGAGTTAAAAGAGCCGATAAAAAGAGATTTTGTTCAAATTGCGGACGAACTTGTTTTAGGAGTTGACTTTGATGTGGTTTTAGCAGGTGCGTCTCAAAGGTCTAAAAGCAAAGAGTTCAAATTTATGATAGACACAATAAGACTTTCAAAAGACACGGGAGCAAGCCTATCCGGTATTTTTGACAGAATAATAGATTCAGCTTCTCAAAGAATCGCTATGCAGGGCAAAGTTACAGCGCTTACTGCGCAAGGCAAAATGTCTGGGACTGTGGTCAGCATCATTCCATTTGTCATAATCGGGATAATGTATCTTATGCAGCCTGATATGACGAAAATCTTGTTCACTACCGTTTTGGGAAATCTCTTATTATTGATAATTGTAGTTATGATTGTTATAGGCTCTTTGGTTATTAGAAAGATGACGGAGGTGGAATTATAATGCTTATTTTACTTATAAGTTTATTATTTGGTTTTTGCATATTTTTTATTTTTCAATACATTTTGGGCAATTTAAAAAATATAGGGCGCGAGGGAATAATTTCCAATGCCGCGCAAAATAAAAAGGCGAGTATTGTTTTGCCTACTATATTTAGATGGGCTAAAAACTTGAGTAAATACATTATGAAAATAAAAAGCCCCAAGTTAAAAAACTATGCTGATAAATTAGCCGTAGAATTAAACGGTCTCGGCGGCGAATTTGAAAAAATAGCGCCGTATCAATTTATTTCTCTTCAACTATTTTCCGCTATTCTTTTGGCTATTGTATGCTGGGTATTTATAAGCGGCAATTTTGTTTTAGTTTTACTATCGGCTTTTTTTGCTTTAATTATGCCTTATCTTTATGTTCAACAATCTCTAACTTTAAGAAAAACCGCCATAGCGCGCCAATTGCCTGATACGGCGGATTTGCTTTCAGTTATGCTTGAATCAGGTTTGGACTTTTTCGGAGCGGCAGATAAAGTTTGTAAAGTTTTAAAAGGACCATTATCCGACGAATTTTCCAAAACAATATCAAAAATATATTTAGGTTATGACAGAAAACTCGCCTTAACAGAACTCGGCGACAAATGCGGCGTTGACTCTTTAAAATTCTTTGTAAGAACTGTAATCATAGCGTTAGATGCCGGCGTAGGTATGGCGGACACTATAAGAAGGCTTTCTTTGCAAATGAGGCAGGAGCGCGCCTCCGCCGCAGAAAAAAAAGCGCAAGAAGCCCCGGTAAAAATGCTTATCCCTCTCGTCCTATTTATTTTCCCAACAATTTTTATGGTAGTTTTTGGTCCCATTGCAATCAGTTTCATCCAAAAAGGCTCGCTATAAATCAATACAAATTCATCCAAAAACAAAAACCCCAAAAACTCGTATGGGCGGGTTTGTCCCCTGTCCGATAAGACAAAAAGCAAACTCAAACGGGAAAGTGTGCAAACGGCAAGAAACAAAATAGCAAACATTGTGCAAACAATGGATTGTCGTATTACGAAATGCAACCTCAAAAATTTATTAAAATCAAAAACACATTAAAAAATC